>JBKPDV010000194.1:0-11279 GCA_046728075.1 Acidobacteriota bacterium
GGTTTGCGTCGTCCTAACAAACGGCATCTACTATTGGATCGCGGTGCGGCTCTACGGTTGATCGCGGACGCGGGTCGTTGGGGAGCTCACGGTGTCGGACTCAGCTCCTGGCGCCTCGGTAGAAGGGCATCACTCTCAGAAGGAAGAACGCTGTTTCGTTGAGGAAGAGCAGCGCCAGGATACCGAGCAAAATCATGTTGCGCGCACGGTCCGCCCGAAAGAGGCGAACCGCCGGCAGGATGAATGCGAGCGAGATCCACGGCAGCACCGCGAAGAAGTAACGGCCATTGGTCGCGCGCATCGCGTGGTAGATCTCGTATCCCTCCCAGCTGTTGACGAGATACGCCACGGCGAACAGGAGAAAAACCGCCTGGCTCCAGGCGGGGAAAAGATCCGCCCGCGCATCGCTCGAGAAGAGACGTGGCAGCGCGAGGAGCGGCACCGCCAGGAGGAGCGCATAGAGCACCCGCTTGAACGGCTCGGAGCCGTCGGCGCCGGCGAAGAGCCAGAGAATTCCGAAAAGAAAGGCGATGGCCGCCACCCCCCTTCCCATCCATCGGAAGCCGCTCCGGTCGGTTTTCCAGAACCAGGTCGCGGCGAGGCTTGCCGCCGCCAGCGCCGCGGCAACGTACAGAGCGAAGTAGGGACCGGAGATCTGGAACCACCGCACGTTGCCTGCCCCGGAACCCGTCCAGCCGATCAACCCGACGAAGTTTTTGAAGGTGTGATCGACGACGGGATAGCCGTGGAGGTACGCGAGAAGTCCTTCGAGGCTGAAGGATGTCTGAGAGATCGGGTGGAGGCGCGCGTTGCCCAGAAGGAGCCGGTGTCGCAGCGCCCAGAGACCCGGCAGCGACACCGAGAGGACCGCGATCGCGAGCCATTGCGCGAGGCGCTTTCCGCCGCGGGAGGCCAGAAGACGCCACGCGAGAAGGAGAAGCGCCGCGGTGACGACGAGCGCCGAGAGCTTCGTCACTCCCGCCAGAGAGAGCGCGATTCCCATCTTCGCGCCGTCGGAAAAACTTCCCGTTCTGGTCAGACGCACCCAGAAGAGCGCGGCCGCGCCGCAGAGCAGCGCCAAAAGGACGTCGTGGTTCGTCCCGGAGGACATGTGGGAGTACATCGGGAGGAATCCGATCGCCGAGGCCGCGGCGAAGGCGAAGATCGAGTCTTCCGAGGCCTCCCAGAAGACGGCGAAGAAGAGAAGCAGCGCCGCCGCTCCGCTGATAGCCGAGAGCAGGCGCGGCGCGCGGTAGCGCCATTGCGGGTCGGTTGTCACGGCCCGCGCCGCGTCCAGAAAAGGGACCGCGAGCAGATGGTAGAGAGGAGGATGCTGCGCGACCCAGTTCCAGGTCTCCTCCGGCGAGAGCGTGCGGCCCTTGCCCCAGTCCGAGACGATGTCCGGCGGGAGGACGCTCTTTCCCGGAAGCGGAAGACCGCGCCCGTCGGCCAGGTCGGCGACGATGGCGTAGTGGCCGGTTTCGTCGGGCACGTCCCACAACGGCGTCACGAAGAGCGCGAGCAGGATCGCTTTGAGCAGGAAGACGAGCGCCATCCCTCGCATGGCGAAGGCGATTTCGGGCGGGGGAGCGGGAAGGGAACGTCTTCCGGAGCGGTCCGGCGTCTCTCTCAGCTGCAGAACCCGCTCCGCATCGCGGCCGTAGGATACGGCATGGCCTCTACAGTCCAAGCCGTCAGCATCGGCCGCCCGAACCGGGTCAAGGATGCCCGCGAGGCGATCCTCTCGACGCTCCTCGGCGTGGGCGTCGTCTTTCTCATGTTCTTGCAGCGTTCGGAGGCGTTCGGCTGGCGCCTCGCCATCTATGGAGGCCTGACCGGATTCGCGATCTACATCTGCTGCCGCACTCTCCATCGGCTCGTCGCCGAGCCGATCTACCGATGGGAAATTCTGCCGCGGCCGCTCGTGGCCGGCATCCTTTACTGCTTTGGCGGCGCGCTGGGGTGGAGCGTCGCGACGGTCCTGGCGCAGGCCACCGGGCTGATTCACTTCACCTTCGAGCGTCGCGACATCCTCATCGCGCTGGCTGTCACGGGCGGCCTCGGCATCGTCTTCGGTCTCGCGTTCTATTCCTTCGGCTTTCTCGAAGGTCGGCTGCGCGAGAGCGTCGAACGGTTGAAGGAGGCGGAGTTCGCCGAGAAGGAGCTCGAGCTCGCGCGCGACATTCAGTCGCGGCTGTTGCCTCCGCCGATCGTCGAAGGAGAGGGGTTCCGTGTGACCGCCCGGAACCTGCCGGCGCGGTTCGTGGCGGGAGATTTCTACGATGTGTTTCATCTGGCCGACGGCAATCTCGGGCTCGTCATCGCGGACGTCTCGGGCAAGGGGATCGGCGCCGCGCTCATCATGGCTTCGGTCAAGGCCGTCGTCCCGCTCGTCGCGGCCGGGCGGTCGGCTGCGGACACGCTGACGCAGTTGAACCGAAAGCTGTCCCGGGAGCTTGCCCCTCGCGAGTTCGTGGCGCTCTGCTTTGCCCGATTCGACGCGACCCGCGGAACGCTCGAGATCGCCAACGCCGGCCTGCCGGACCCTTACCGGCTGCGAGAGGACGGGTCAGCCGAGTCGTTGCCGACGCCGGGCGCGCGGCTTCCTCTAGGATCACGACGCGATACCGCCTATGAGTCACTCTCCGTCCAACTCGGTCGGGCGGATCGGGTGCTTTTCGTGACGGACGGCTTGCCGGAGGCCCCGACGCGCGCCGGCGAACCGCTCGGGTACGAGGCTCTTGCCGGTCACATCGCCTCTTCCGCGGCAGAAGGTCCGCTGCTCGATCGCCTCTTCGATTCCGTCCGCTCGGCAACCTCCGAGACGCTCGAGGACGATTGGACGGCCTTGTTGCTCGAGCGGCGATGAACGTCGCTTCCGCTTCCTCGGGACCTGCGCCTGCCGGCGCACCGGCTCGCGGCTCGCCCAAAGGGGCTCGACCGCGAGCCTGATCCCTTCGCGCGCTCCCGCTCCCGCGGCGCGCGCCTCCTCCCCTCTGGGAGACTACGCGCGCCGCGAACCAGAGCTAATACAACGTCACTTCCGGTCGGCCGCTTGCAGAGGTCGTGTCCGCCGTCCTGCAACTTTCCTGTCATTCGCCCGTAGAGTGATCGAGGCGGAGCCCTGTTCCCGGTTTTCGAAAAGGAGCATTCGGTGAGACAGATCAAGTCTTTTTCCATCCTCGGCACCCTCTTCCTCGTCGCCGGAGCCGTGGCGGCGCAAACGCCTCCTCCGAAAGCTCCGGTCAAGGAGGTCGTCGAGACGTACTTCGGCCAGAAGGTCGTCGATCCATACCGGTGGATGGAGGAGACAAAGAGCCCCGAGATGGTCGGATGGATGAAGGCCCAGAACGACTACACGCGCGCCTTGCTCGAGAAGATTCCGGCTCGCGCCGCGCTGGCGCAGCGGATCAAGGCCCTCGACAACGCCGGCACATCCGTCTCCGCCGTACAGTGGGCCGAGGGGCGCTATTTCTATTTCAAGACCGAGCCCGGCTCGGACAATCGCAAGCTCTACGTGCGCGAGGGGCTGGAAGGCGCCGAGCGCCTGCTTCTCGATCCGGAGAAGCTCTCGACGAAAGAGAAGCACTACTCGATCGACTACTTCATTCCGTCGCTCGACGGTCGTTTCGTGGCCGCGGGAGTGTCCGTCGGCGGCTCGGAAAACAGCGTCTTGGAAATTATCGAGGCTGCCACCGGCAAGGAGCTTTCCGACCGGATCGATCGCGCGCAGTTCGGTTCCGCCGCCTGGCGCAAGGACGGGAGAAGCTTCTTCTACAACCGCCTGGCCAAGCTCACGCCTCAATCGGCGCCGACCGACCGCTATTTGAAGAGCAAGGTCTTCCTTCACACTCTCGGGTCCGATCCTGACAAGGACCCGGCGGTCTTCGGCTTCGAGCTCTCCAAGTCCGTCTCGATGACGCCGGAAGACATTCCGTTCATCGTCTATTCGCCCGCGTCGCCGTGGGTTCTCGGGATCATCGCTCACGGCGTGCAGAACGAACGAACTGTCTACGCTGCCCGGATCGATTCCGTGAGCGGGGCGGCCACCCCGTGGCGTAAGGTCGCGGACGTCGACGATGCGGTCACGAATCTCGACCTGCGCGGCGACACAGCCTATCTGGTGACGCACAAGGACGCGCCCCGATTCCAGGTCTCGACGATCGATCTCGCGCATCCGGAGAAGAAGGCCGTCGTGATCGTCCCTGCCTCGGAGGTCGTCGTGACGAGCGTGGGAGTCGCCAAGGATGCGCTCTACGTCCAGGACCTCGACGGCGGACTCGGCCGCCTGCGACGCGTTCCCTTCGGGGGTGGCGCGGTCGAGACTCTCGCACTTCCGTTCGAGGGCGCCATCTCCGCCATGACGACCGACCCCCGGCGCGATGGCGCAATTCTGCAGATGACGTCCTGGACGAAGCCGCCTCTCTGGTACACGTATGACCCGAAAACCGGCAAGGCCGTCGACACGAAGCTCGCGCCGCCCTCGCCGGTGGACTTCTCAGGCGTCGACTCGGCCGAAGTCAAGGCGAAGAGCGCGGACGGAACGATGGTCCCCCTCTCGATCGTATACAAGAAAGACATTGTATTGGACGGCTCGCATCCGACCTGGCTCGAGGGCTACGGCGCCTATGGGATCACGATCGATCCCGCCTTTTCCCCCACCCGCCTGGCATGGCTCGAGCGAGGCGGCGTCTTCGCGGTCGCGCACGTGCGCGGCGGCGGGGAGTACGGCGAGGACTGGCACCGCGGCGGCATGCTCTTGACCAAGCAGCACACGATCGACGACTTCATCGCCTGCGCGCAGTACCTGATCGAGAAGAAGTACACGTCGACCGCGCACCTGGCGGGGGAGGGAACGAGCGCCGGCGGAGTCACGATCGGGGGAGCGATCACGCAGCGCCCGGATCTCTTCGGAGCGGCGTTGATCCGCGTCGGCGATTCCGACGCCCTGCGTTCCGAGCTGATGGAATCGGGACCGGCCAACATCCCCGAATTCGGCACGGTGAAAACCGAGGAAGGCTTCAAGGCCCTCTCCGCCATGGACGCTTATCAGCACGTCAAAGATTCCACGGCTTATCCGGCCGTGTTGTTGACCACCGGCGCCAACGATCCGCGCGTCGCGCCCTGGCAGGCGGGAAAGATGACGGCTCGGCTGCAAGCCGCGACTTCCAGCGGCAAGCCGATCCTCCTGCGCGTCGACTACGACGCCGGGCACGGTCTGGGCTCGACCAAGACGCAGCGCGACGAAGAGCTCGCCGACGAAGAGGCGTTTCTCTTCTGGCAGCTCGGCGTGCCGGAGTTTCAGCTGAAATAGGTCGACAGTCGACAGTCGACAGTCGACAGCGCTGCGCGGACCTCCTTTTGTCATCCCGAGCGAAGCGAGGGATCCACTCCCGTCGTTTCGAGTTCTCGCCCCCGGAACGATTCACAGGAGCAGATTCCTCGTCGCTTCGCTCGGAATGACAGCAACAGTCGACAGTCGGCGGTTCGGGCGGTACAGTCGCCGAAATGTTTTGCGGAATCCTTCCGCCGTACATCCTGGTTTCGATTGTTCAGAACGGGACGCCCGAGGAGCGCCAGCGCGCGCTCGCCACGCTGATCTTCACCGAGCGGCTTCGCGGCCAACGGCGGGCCCTCGCGGCGCTTCCCGTGATCACTCCTGTGGGCGAGAAGCGCCGCGACGTTTTCGACGCACAGAAGAAGACCCGCCTTCCCGGCAAGCTCGTGCGCGAGGAAGGCGGCGCTCCCTCCCAGGACGTCGCTGTCAACGAGGCCTACGACGGGGCGGGCTCGACCTATGACTTCTACCTGGAGATCCTCGAGCGCAACTCGATCGACGGAAAGGGCATGCGAATCGACTCCACGGTTCACTACGACACGAACTACGACAACGCCTTCTGGAACGGCGCCCAGATGGTCTACGGCGACGGAGATCAGAAGCTCTTCGCCCGCTTCACGGCTTCGCTCGACGTGATCGGCCACGAGCTGACGCACGGCGTCACGGCGCACGAGGCGAACCTGAACTATCAGGATCAACCGGGCGCCTTGAACGAGTCCTTCTCCGACGTCTTCGGCTCGCTCGTCAAGCAGCGAAGCCGCCTGGAGACCGCGAGCCAGGCCGATTGGCTGATCGGCGCCGAGCTCCTGCTGCCGAAGGTCCAGGGCACGGCGCTGCGATCGATGAAGGAGCCCGGCACCGCGTACGACGATCCGGTCCTGGGAAAAGACCCGCAGCCCTCGACGATGGATGGCTACGTCGTCACTTCGGAAGACGACGGCGGCGTCCACATCAACTCGGGCATCCCCAATCACGCCTTCTACCTGGCCGCGGTCGCGATCGATGGCTTCGCCTGGGAAAAGGCGGGCAAGATCTGGTACGAGGCCCTGACCAACCGCCTCAAGGCCGATTCGGACTTCGCGGACTGCGCGGACCAGACGATCGCCGCCGCCTCGGACCTCTTCGGGAAGAACGGAATCGAAGAGAGAGCCGTGCGAGAGGCCTGGAAAGCCGTCGGCGTTTCGATCTCGCGTCCCTGAGCCAGCCGGGATCCAAACCTCTCGCGCGATATCGATAGCGAATAAGATATCTAATCGATATACTATTAGCTATGGGGATACTTTCTTATGCCCGTCGCTCTGCCGGCTTCTCTCAGCGGCAGCTCGCGGAGCGGTCGGGGATTCCGCAGCCGGCGATCGCGCGCATCGAGTCGGGGCGCTCGACTCCGAGGCTCGACACGCTCGCGAGCCTGTTGCGAGCCTGCGGGCTGAACCTCGGGCTCGAGCCCGCCGCTGGAGAAGGCGTGGATCGAACGGGTATCCGGCAACTTCGCCGGTTGACACCAGCGGAGCGCCTGGAGATCGCGGTCCGGGAGGCACGCAATCTCGAAAAGGTCGTCGCGGGAAGGCAACGTTGAAGACGTCCGCGTTCGACCCGGTCGCGGCCGTCCGGGTCCTGGAGAAGAACAACGTCCGTTACATCCTGATCGGAGGACTTGCTGCGCGTCTCTGGGGCTCGCCCACAGTCACGAACGACCTCGATCTCTGCTACGCGCGCGACCGAAGAAACCTCGCCGCGCTCGCGGCGGCCTTGAAGAACTTGAAGGCGCGCCTGCGCGGCGTTCCGGAAAAAGTCCCGTTTCTCCTGGACTCGAAGACCCTCGAGGCGGGCGACCACTTCACGTTTGAGACTCGGGCCGGCAATCTGGACATTCTCGGTTTCCCCGCCGGCTCCGGGGGATTCGACTCGCTGGCCCGCACGGCACAGGAGATGGAGATCGCCAAAGGATTGAAAGTGCATGTCGCGGATGTCCGAGACTTGATCAAGATGAAGAGAGCCGCGGGACGCCCCAAAGACCTGATCGAGGTCGAGATTCTCTCCGCCCTTCAGGACGAGATCGAAAGCGAACCGTGAACCGGTTTCGTCCCGATCTTCGCCACGGCGCCAGAGGATAATCACTTCATGAAACTCGAGACGATCGCTGTTCACGCGGGAGGGGAGCCCGACCCGGCGACGGGCGCGCTCGCGCCGCCCATCCACCTTTCGACCACGTTCGAGCACGGTCCGGCCGGAGAGCAGCCCCACGGCTACATGTACATTCGTGAGGGCAGCCCGACGGAGACCCGGCTGGAGGAGGCGCTCGCGGCGATCGAAGGGGGAGAGGCGGCGCTCGTCTACTCCTCCGGGATGGCGGCCGCCGCCGCCTATCTCGCGACCCTTCCTGCCGGCGCGCATGTGCTCTTCGCCGATGACATCTACTATGGGCTGCGGCAGATGGCCGCCGACTTCCTGACGCGGTGGAGCATCGCGGCCTCCGCGGTCGACATGGCGGACTTAGACGCGGTGCGCCGCGGGATCCGCAGGGAGACGCAGCTCGTCTGGGCGGAGTCCCCTTCCAACCCGCTGATGAAGGTCGTCGATTTGGCAGCCCTTGCGAAGATCGCGAAAGACGCCGGCGCGCGGTTCGCCGTGGACGGGACGTTTGCCACGCCGGTCCTCCAGCGCCCCTTGTCGCTCGGGGCGGACGTCGTGATGCACGCGGCGACGAAGTACCTGGGAGGCCACAGCGACGTTCAGGGCGGAGCGCTCGTTTTCGCGCGGCGAAGCGACGCTTTCGAGAAGGCGCAACACGTCCGGCATATCCTGGGCGGCGTCCTCTCGCCGTTCAACTCCTGGCTGGTCCTGCGGGGCCTGCGCTCGCTCGTCTGCCGGGTCGAGCGCCACTCGGCCAACGCGCTCGCGGTCGCACGAGCGCTGGCGGCTCACCCGGCCGTCGAGGTGGTCCACTATCCGGGTCTTCCCTCGCATCCGGGACACGAGATCGCGAAGCGGCAGATGTCAGGCTTCGGCGGGATGCTCTCCTTCCGCGTAAAGGGAGGGCGCGATCATGCAGTCGCTGTCTGCTCGAAGGTCCATATCTTCACGACGGCGACGTCTCTCGGAGGCACCGAGAGCCTGATCGAGCACCGAGCCTCGAGCGAAGGGCCGACTTCTCAGACGCCGCAGAATTTGCTGCGCTGCTCGATCGGGCTCGAGCACGCGGACGATCTGATAGCCGATCTGAGGCAGGCGTTGGGATAGAGCTCGTGAAGTTCTCGGAGCAAGCAATCCCCTCTCCCCCGAGGGGAGAGGGCAGGGTGAGGGGTTTGGAGCGAACTGATTTGCAGCGCCTGTTACGTCGGCAAAGGCACCCCTCACCCCGACCCTCTCCCGCCGGGAGAGGGGGTAGTTGGCGGCGATGAGGCTTCGTACCGCCCTCTGCGATTTGCTCGGCATCGATCACCCGATCCTCCAGTCCGGCATGCGCCGGGTCGCTGGGCCTGAGCTCGCGGCCGAAGTCTCCAACGCTGGCGGTCTCGGAATTCTGGCGGGGCTTCTCGCAAAGGGGGAGGACCTGCGCGCGCAGATCCGCCGCGTCCGGGAGCTGACGGATCGACCGTTCGGCGTCAACCTCTGGCTCCACTCGGAGCTTCGGCCCCCCGTCGATCCGGCTGCCCTCCCGCAGGAGCGGGTGGCCGCCGTTCAGGAGACGTTGAATGTTTTCCGGCGGCGGCTGGGGGTCGCGGAGAGTGCGGCGAGACCCGCTCCAACTCCCGACACGGTCGACGAGGCCTTCGAGACGATCCTCGAGGAGCGCGTTCCCGTCTGGAGCACCGGTCTGGGCGAGCCGGACGCTGAGAGAATTGGCCGCTGCCACGAGCGCGGGATCCGCGTCGTCGTGATGGTCGCAACCGTGGAGGACGCCCGCCGTGTCGCCAACGCCGGTGTCGATGCGGTCGTCGCGCAGGGAGCGGAGGCGGGGGGACACCGCTCGTTCGGGGTCAAGCCCGCGTCGCGAGAGGAGGCCTCCGTCGGTACGATGATTCTCGTTCCGGAAATCGTGGACGCCGTCGGAGTACCGGTCGTTGCCGCCGGAGGCATCGCCGACGGAAGAGGAATCGCGGCAGCCCTGGCGCTTGGCGCCTCGGGGGTGATGCTCGGAACGCGCTTCGTCGCGACGAAAGAATCGCAGGCGGCCGCGTTCTGGAAGCAGGCGATCGTCGAGGCCCGGGGAGATCAGACGGCGATCACGGATGTCTTCACGGGACTCTATGCGCGGGCCATTCCCAACGCATTCGCGACAGGCTACGAGGCTTCTGGAGCGCCGGTTCTTCCGTCGCTGCTCCAGTCCTCGACGGCGCAGGACGTCTACGCCGCCTCGGCCGCTCAAGGCAACCGTGATTACTTTCCTCTCCTGGCAGGACAATCGAGCGCCCTGATTCACGACCTGCCGGGAGCTGCGGAGGTCGTGCGGGCGCTGGTGGCCGAGACACGATCGGCAATCGCGGCTGCCGCGCAACGAGCCGGCCTCGAGCTGAGAGCTGAGAGCTGACAGCCAAGAATTTCCCGGACCACTTCTCTACGGCGGCGCAACAGTACGCGCGCTTCCGCCCGCGCTATCCCGCAGCCCTCTTCGACTGGCTCGCGAGCCTCTGCCGGCGCCGGGAGCTCGCCTGGGATTGCGCGACGGGAAGCGGTCAGGCGGCTCTCGAGCTCGCGCGCCGCTTCCAGCGCGTGGTCGCCACCGATGCGTCAGAAAAGCAGATCGCGCAAGCCCCGCCTCGTTCGGGAATGACCTACCTCGTCGCGCCCGCGGAAAACTCGGGGCTCGGAACAGAGACTGTCGATCTCGTCACCGTCGCGCAGGCGTTGCACTGGTTCGACCGGCCGCGCTTTTACTCTGAAGTTGGCCGCATTCTCGTGCCCGGCGGAGTGATCGCCGTGTGGAGCTACCAGCTGGCCTCGGTCGACGCCCGGGTAGACCGGGTCGTTCGGCACCTCTACGGCGACGTCGTGGGCGCCTACTGGCCTCCCGAGCGCGCGCTGGTCGAGCGCGGCTATGCGAGCCTCTCCTTTCCGTTTGCGGAGATTTCCCCTCCGCCGTTTCTCATGGAGGAGACCTGGGATCTCGCGCAACTGATCGGATACCTGGGCACCTGGTCCGCCGTTGCCCGCTACCGGGAAAAGACCGGAGGCGACCCGATCGAGCGGGTGCGTCCCGACCTCGAGCAGGCGTGGGGCGATCCGGAGGGACCTCGGGTCGTCCGCTGGCCGCTCTCCCTGCGCGTTGGCCGAAAGGAGACTCCGCAGAACGGCCGCGCGCTCCTATGATGGGGAATCGGAAGGCCGCATGAAGATCACGCTCATCCGAACGGGAGGGGTTGCCGGCATGCGGCGCGCGATCGAGATCGACACGGACGACATCGATCCCGAACGCGCGCGCGAGCTCGAGCGCCTCGTCAAGGCCGCCAACCTGCAGCGCCTTTCCGAGCCGACCCTCACCTCCGACCGAGCGCCCGACCGTCTGCGCTACAAGCTGACGGTGGTCAACGGCACCAGGAAGCACTCAGCCACGTTCGACGAGCACCGAATCCCGGAGGCAGTCAAGCCGCTCATCGAAGCCGTCTGGAGCGGCGCCCCGCCGGGACCCGGAACAGTTACGGCCTAACGCGAAGACCAAACGAGGAGCGGCCAGTCTGTCACCCTCTTCCGGCGGGAGAGGGTTGGGGGAGGGGCGCTTTCGCCGGTCCTTCCGGAGAAACCGATTCCGGTCCGCTTATTCAGTCGCGGGAGAGGGGATGTCTTTTCCTTCCGCCAGGAACCGGTAGGCCCTCGCGCCCGACGAGGCCGGCCTCGAACATTCGCCGGTCGACGGGGGAGAGGCTCTTCTCCTGACGTCTCGTGAGGAGGCGCCGGTGGCGCACATGAACGAGGTATTCGGGGATCTCCCAGAGGTCCTCGT
>JBKPDV010000195.1:0-9895 GCA_046728075.1 Acidobacteriota bacterium
CGGTGTCGCGCGGGATCTTGAGATCGGCGTGGGTGCGCGCTTTCGCGGCAGGAGAGGGGGCGGCGCCGCGCCGGCGGGAAGGGTGGCGGTCCCGGGTCGCGCCGGACGACGACGCGGCCGGAGTCGTTCGGGCGCCGCGAGGCATCTTAACGGCCCGCTAACCGCGGGAGCTTCGGCGGACGGCGGCCATGCCGCTGGGCGCCCTCGACCGGCGCATAGGTCAGCTCGCGCCCTTCCCGAGCGCATCGCAGCATCAATCCTCCACGGCTCATGTCTCCGCGCCCCACGAAATCGGGCGGGAAGAGCAGGCGCGAGCCGAATACCGCGCCAAGGATGTCCACGTATTTGCCCGTCGCTATCGATCCGAGGAGCACGATCTCCGCGTCGGGGGCAAGCTTCTCCGCCAGCGCCCTCGCGTCGCGCTCGAGCGGGCGGCGATAGCGCCGCTCGCCGATGTCGATGTCGACGCGGGACCAGCGTCGCAGGCGCTTCACCGTAGCGGGCTCCGAAAGCGGAAGAAGGCCTTCCCCCGCCGTGATGACGAAGGCGCCGGCCATTCCCTCGGGCGCGCGGGCAAATGTCCGGGCATACATGCTCTTGCCGCGGAAATAGAGGCCCGAGAGAAAAGAAAAGACTTCGCCGACAGGAGCGCCTTCCGGCCGGCGCAGGCGCAGAGCCAGATCGAAGGAGGCTTCGCGGCGTAAGACGATCCGGGCCCGCTCTCCCGAGCAGCTCGCCGGCGACAGAAGAAAGATACGTTGCCTCACCGCGCAAGCATAGCCCGGAGAAGAGGTGCTTCGAAGCGCGTCACTCAGGGTGCCGGCGGTCGCGCGGTCGCGGGATTGCCTCGTCCGATCGTCGCATGTCTTCCGAGCGAAGCGAGGAATCTGCTCCCGCCGCTTCTCACCGGACGAAGAAGATTCCTCGTCGCGTAGCCTGCCCCGAGAAATGCATCGGCCGAGGAGAAAGTCACGAGGGTAGATCCCTCGCTTCGCTCGGGATGACAATGGACGTGGAGGGGCTCCTCGGAATGACAGACGGAAAGTAACGGTCTGGCGAGCTAGGGCTTTCGCGGCTCTTGTGAGGACTTCTCGATTAGCTCCTTCACCTCTTTCATCAGCGCATTGGGGATCGGGACGGAGAGGTTGTATTGAGTGATCTTCCAGCCTTCCAGGGTTTTCACGAGGACTCCCGAGCCGCGCGACGGGCCGAGATTCGGTGTCTGAAGATCCTCGTCGAACCAGGCCACGCTGCCGTCCGGGGAAAAGGCGACATGCCGTTGCACGGCGCGGAACGACCAGGCCTTGCCCTTAGCGAAATAGGGGTGCGCGTAACGGCGAAACTCGTCAACGGTCCAGCGTTCCGTTCCGTCGGTGCCGAGGAAGACCGCGCCCGGAGCGAAGTGTCCAAAGTAGCGCGCCTCGTCCGCCACGGCGGCCGCAGCATGCCAGTCGTCCAAAATAGCGGAGATCTGCGCCTCCGGCGCTGGCGATACCGCGGCGGCAGCCAGAAGAAGAAGCACGAACATCATCGCAAACCTCCCGATCGAAATTCGGAGGACGGGAAATCAGACGGAACAGAGAGCTGACAGCTGACAGCTGACAGCTGATAGCTACGACGCTTCCGCGGCTTCCGCAGGTATCTCCGCCGGCGCGCGCCGAGTCGCCTCGTGCTCGTCGAGATACGCCTGGGCCTTCATCATCCGCTGCGTGCGAAAGAGCACGCGGGTCAAATAGGGAATCTGAACGGGGTGGATCTGTCGCATCCAATCGATCCAGCGCTTCTGCCCCGAGGTATTGAGGATGGAACGGCGCCACGTCTCCGCATAGAGCTCGAAGAACCGGCGGGCGCCCAGGCGCGGCTCCCACAGGACATGGTGCATGTCGTACTTGAACCAGGGCTGTCCGTGAAGCACCGGCGCGAGCTTGGTGAAGAGCTCTGTCCCGGGCAGAGGGGTCAGTATCGTGTATCCCGCGCGTTGGAAACCGTGGCGGTCCACGAAGTCCCAGAGCTGCCGGAAGTCGGCTTCTCTCCAGTCGGGATCGATCAAGAAATTGCCCGTAACGCCATACCCCATCGAGCGAGCGACTCCTGCGGCCTCCACTGAGGAAGAGATCTCGGCGTCTTTGGCGACGTGAGCCAACCCCTCGTCGGACGCCGCTTCGAGGCCGAAGAAGATGTCGAAGTCTCGGGCGATCGGCCGCCAGGCCTCGAGAAGCTCCGGATGGCGGCAGGCCAGATCGGTCCGTGTCTGCACGAGGATCCACCGCTTGCGGACTCCCCGTTTCTTGAGCGCCGCGGCCAGCTCGAGGCTTCGCGCGGGATGGTTCCAGAAGAGATCGTCCGCGACAAAGACGCTGTCGCCGACGGAAGCGAAGTCTTCGACGACCGCCGACACCGATCTCTCGCGGAAGGAGCGGCCGTAGAGCTGCCAAACCGAGCAGAAGTTGCAGCGGAAGGGGCATCCCCGCGCCGTCTCGACCAGCCAGACGGGCTTGAAGAGCAGGCAGTGATAGCTGTTGCGGTGCCGGGCGACGAGATCCCGCGCCGGCAACGGAACCTTGTCCAGGTGGGTTCTCTCTTCCAGCGGCGCGGTGGAGATCCAGCCGTCCCTCTCACGCAGCCGCAGTGCGGGAACGCCGGAGACCGGCCGGCCGCTTTCGAGAGCGTCGACGAGCGCCGGCACGACTTCCTCGCCATCGTCCACGCAGATTGCGTCCACATCCTCCGTTTCCAGAGGCCCGGAATAGGCGGCCGCGGCATGCCCCCCCGCCAGGACAAAGGCTTCCGGCGATTCCCGGCGCACGGCCCGGGCCGTCTCGAGAATCTTGTCGTACTCGAGCGCATGCATTCCGGACAGGCCGACCACACGAGGCCGCGTCCGCCGGATCCAGGAAGCGACAGACCCTCCAAACCTCATGTCCACCACCGTGACGTCGTGTCCTCGCTGCCGCAGCGCGGCGCCGATGTACTCGAGACCCAGCGGCTCGACGCGGAAGAAAGGCCCCAGACCGAAACGCTCGTTTCCGGGATCGGGCCGCAGCAGGAGGATGTTCATGAATGGCGGTGATTTGGCGGGGACTCGTTCCCTCGAATCTCCTTGTCCGGATTGTATATTCCTTCATCGATGCGAGAAAGAGATTCCAGCGCCGATCCGGCGGCGACCGCTCGCGCGCGCAGGAAATGGGTGAGCCACGGGCTCTCCAACGCGATCGTCTACGGCGGTTTGCACTATGGCGCCCAGTGGCTGCCGATGGCCGTCTTGAACGGGATCAACCTCGTGGGAAACACGCTGGCGATCACGTTCCTGCGCGAGACCCAGCGAGGCATTCGGGAGAACTACCGGCTCGCGCTCGACGTAGCCGAGAGCGAAGCGGCCTCGCTTACGCGCCGACTTTTCTTCGAATATGGACGGGCCACGATCGACACGTGGCGGCTGCGGAGCGAGGCCTTCGTGCCGAAGATCACGACACTGGACGAAGACGCGCGCGCCCTGGCGCGCAGCCGGCGCAACGGCCGGGGATTTCTGCTCGTCACCGGGCACGTCGGAAACTGGGAGATGGGCGCGGTGACGCTGCGCGCGCACGACTTGACGGCCGCGGTCGTGGGCCAGCCGGAGCTCGATCCCAATGTTCAGCAGATGCGGCTCTCGCTGCGCAAGCGGCTCGGGGTCGAGTCGATCGATATCGGCTCCTCGATGGCGACCGCGTTTCGTGTGCGCGCCGCCATCGATGCCGGGCGCGCCGTGGCGCTCCTGGTCGACCGCGCGTACCCGGAGGACAGCGTGATGGTTCCCTTCTTCGGGCGACCCACCCCGTTCCTGCGCTCGCCGGCCCTGCTCGCCCGCTTCTGCGATTGCGACGTCCTCCCCGGCTTCTTTCTGCGGGCGCGCGACGGTTCCTATTTCAACGTCTGGGGAGAGCCTCTCGCGGCGGATCCCTCCCGCTCTCCCGAAGACGACGCCCGGCGCATCCTCACGCGGGTCGCGAGCGACCTCGAGAGTGTCATCCGGCGGTTTCCGACGCAGTGGTTCAATTTCTTTCGGTTCTGGAACGGCGAGCCAGTCGAAAGTCGAGAGGCGACAGCCGACAGTGGGAGGCGGCGCTGAGACGAAAGATCGCGCCGCGCTTCGTTCTTGTCGGCTTCTTGATCGCGGCGGCGGCGCGATCGGTCCCGCATCCAGCGCTCGAGCGGATCGAGGAACATGGCGCGGCCGCGCTCTACCGGATGACTCTCGGCAACGGCCTCGTCGCGGTGATCGATGCGCGGCCGGGACGACGGACGGTCTATTGCGAGATCGGCGTCCGCGTCGGCTCGCGCGACGAACCTTTGGACAAGGGAGGCATCTCTCACCTGCTCGAGCATCTCCTGTTCAAGGAGGGGGAAGGTCCGGGCGCCCGCAAGAATCCCGCCTTCTCGCGAATCCGGGCCGCCGGGGGCGACGTCAACGCGACCACGGCTTTTGAGCTGACGAACTATTTCTGCGATGTCTCCTCCGATTCCTTCGAGGAAGGATGGCGGGGGCTCGCGAGCCTCGTGACCGGAACGGGTTTTACCGCCCACGACGTCGAGGTGGAACGCGAGGTCGTTCTCGAGGAGGCCGCGCGCGACAAGAGCAACCCGGCGTCGGTGGCCGCCTTCTCCGTCCTGCGGCGCCTTTTCCCCGGGGACCCGCTCTCCCAGCCGATCATCGGCTATCGAAAAACGCTCGAGTCGATTAGCTACTCCGACGCGAAGGCTTACTACGGGCGCTACTACACGCCGGGCAACGCCTACGTCCTCGTCGTTGGAGACGTCGAGCCGGAGAAAGCGGCCGCGCTGCTGCAGGAGACCGTCGGCGGGTGGAGAACCGCCCACGTTCCACGCGCGGACTTTCCTCCTCCTCCGAAGGTCTCCGACGAGAAACGGTTCGTCTTTCAGACGCTCGTCGAGCAGGTCTACTACGCGATGGGCGCGCTCACGCCCGGTCAGACTGCAGGCGAACGGGCTGCGATGGAATTGCTTCGCCGCGTGCTCGGAGAAGGGCGGACGTCACGCCTCTATCGGCGCCTGGTCGAACGCGAAGGACTCACCTCGGATTTCCTGGCGGAAAGCTATGACCTTTCCAACGTGGGCTTATTCGCCGCCGGCGGCGCCGTTTCCTCCGCGCGGGCCGATCGTTTTCGCGCGATTCTCCGGGAGGAATTCGAACGCGCCGCTTCCGAGCCGGTTTCGGCGCAGGAGCTGGACCTGGCTCGCCGGCTGATGTCCGCCGATCTGGTGAGGCAGTTCGAGACCAATAGCGGAATCGCCGCGTTTCGATCGGAGTGCCTGCTCTATCGGCTTCCCCTTTCGCGCGACGACTACCTGCGCGAGGCTTCGCAGGCGACTCCGGACAGTCTTCTCGCGACCGCGCGCGCGCGATTTGCGCCGCAGAAGCTTCGGGAAATCGAGGTCGACCCGGCCCGCGGACTGGGCAAGCTCACGGCGATCCTGCGGTACCTGATCTTTCGGCGAATCTGATGTCGCTCTTTCCAGCCGGCTCCCGGATTTGCTCCCTCTCCCTCCGGGCGAGGGGCGGGGTGAGGGCCCGACTTATAGCCGTAATCATTCTTCTGTGCTGGTCCGCTGCCGCCCACGCCCTCGAGCGCCGCCTCGCCAACGGCGCGCTCGTCCTGGTCGAGCCCCGGACCTCAACGGAAACCGCGGCGATCCGCCTCGTCATCGGCGGAGGAAATCTCGACACATCCGCGCAGCCCGCCGCCGCCCGGCTCCACGCCGCAATGCTCTTGCGCGGCACCCGAGAGCGCGACGGCTTTGCGCTGGCGCGGGCGGCGGAGGAGCTGGGAGGGCGGCTGACCGCCGTGTCGCGCCCCCTTTGCGAGATCGTCTCGATCACCGTTCCCGCAGAGAACGCGCAAGCGGCGATCCGCCTCGTGGCCGAAACGTTTCTCGCGCCGCGACTCGATCCCGCCGATCTCGAGAAGGAGAAGAACCTTCTCGCCGGAACTCTGGCGACCGAGCGTGATCAACCCTCGTCTCACCGGAGAGACGCGGTGATCCATACCCTCTTCGCCGGTCATCCTCTCGACCGCCTCGCTCTCCCTGCGGATGGAGAGGTCCGGGTGGTCTCGATCGATTCGGTGCGGACCTTTCACCGCGGCCGATGGAAAGGGGGACGCCTCGCGCTCCTTGCCGTCGGCCGCATCGAGCCCGAGCGGGCCGCGGCTCTTGCGGCAGAGCTTCTCGGTTCGCTGCCGGGCGGAGAGCTACCCGCTTCCGACGGTATAGAGCGTCCGGTGCTGCCGGCTCCCAAGCCCCTGGTTTCCGACGTCGCGCGTCGCGTGTCCCAGAGGACCACGCAGGCGGAACTGACAGTCGCTCTCCCGACCTCGGGGCTCGAGCAGGCCGAGCGACCCGTTTTCGCTCTGCTCTCTCACGTTCTGGGCGGTTTCCAGGAAAGGCTGTATAGCGAAATTCGAGAGAAGCGCGGATGGGCGTACTCGATCGACGCCGGCGGCGAAAGCTTCCCGGGGGCGGGACTCTTCGAGGTCACGACGGGCGCGAAGAAGGAGAAGCTCGACGACATCGAGAGGTTCGTGCGCGTCGAGCTGCAGCGTCTCGGCGACGCGCCCGTCTCTTCCGACGAGCTCACGCGCGCCGTCCGGTACCTCAAGACCTCGGAGGCGCGCCGGGACGCCACCAATGCCGGGCGCGCCCAGGTCTTGGCCGAAGACCTTCTCGCCGGCTCCCCCCGGCGCACCTACGAGGAGCGGATCGCCCAACTCGAGTCGGTCACGCCCGCGCAGATCCAGACTCTTGCCCGCCGCCTCTTCGCGGGCAAAAACGTGGCGGCGGTGAGGATGTACTGAGGGAGAGTCGGTAGTCGGTAGTCGATAGTCGGTAGTCCAGAGTCGACAATCGAAGTCACACCGGACCCGGGCAGCCTGCCTTCTTTACTACCGACTACGGACTACCGACTTCCCCGGTCTCTCCCACTTCCCGTACACATAGCTCCCGCAGCACCGGTTGCAGATCGGCAGCGGTTCCTTGGCAAGCTTCTCGCGAAACTTCCAGGCCTTCTCGCCCGTCCAGATCTCCCGGAAGGGCTGCTTGCGCACGTTGCCGATGAAGTAATCGGGAAAGTCGCCGCAAAAGCAGACTTCGCCATCGGACTCGACCTGCGCGAAATACCACGCGACCGGACAGAGGGAATGGCCGAAGGTCTTGGAAAAGTCGGAGAAGTAGCTCGGAACCTCCTCCGCCGGCACGTCCGGAACAAAGGAGACCCAGGGCCGTCCGCGGGCCGAGTCGAGGAACCGGCGGCGGCGAAGACTCTGGAGAAGCCGCACGAGGGCGGTCATCTGCTCGCCCTTGCTCGCGGCGACGCTCGACCAGTCGAAATCGAATCCCTTCCACGAGTCGCCGGAGACGCCAAACGTCTCGCGCATCACCCGTTCGTAGTCCCCCCCCGTTTCCTTCGGGACGAACCAGCGCAGCCCGACGTTGATCGTGTCGAGCGGCAGCTCCCGGAGGGCCTCGATGGCCGGCGCGATCGAGTCCATGTTGAGCTCGGTGACCGGCAGGATCGCGATCTGCATCGGAAGCGCGCGACCCAGCTTCCGGCGCCAATCCGCGACAGCCCGGATGCCGGCGGCCGCTTTCGAGAACGAGTCTTCCTTGCCGCGGATCCGGTTGTGGACCTCGGGCGGACCGTCGATCGAGACGGCGATGGAATCGATGCCTGCTTCGACGAACTCTTTCGCATAGTCGGCCAGGCGCCAGCCGTTGGTGATCACCGTGCAGGTCAGGTCCCGCTCCTTGATCGCTCGCACGAGAGGGAGGATGTCGGGGTAGAGCAGCGGCTCTCCGCCGAAGAGCGAGATGATCGGCCGGCCGGGCGCGATCTCGTCGAGCAGCCGCTCGTAGTCCGAAAGGGCCAGCTGGCGATTGGCGCCGATGAGCTCGCGAATGCGGCTGCGCTCCTTTTCGCCGTCGGTCGCCGAAGCAGAGAATCCGTCGGCCCGGTAGATTCCGGTGTCCCCCCACTGTCCGCACATCTTGCAGCGCAGGTTGCAGAGGTTGGTCACCCGCAACTGCACGAAGGTCGGCATCGGCAGATTGTCGGGCCGAGGCGAGGAGAGATGGTCCATCACCTCGCGCCGCCCGCGACTCATCCGGCCGAGATGTCGGCGAGCGAATCCGGAGAGCTGGAGACCCCTCTTGAAGCTCATAACGACGTGAGACGTGAGACGTGAGACGTGAGACGAAGCGGGGACGGCATGTCCTACCGGGTCCCAGTTTTCGGCCGTCGACTGTCGATGCTACTCTGCGAAGCAGCGCTTCGCTGCGAAGCACGAGCTGTCGACTGTCGACTCGTATAAAGATCAATCACCTTCTCGATTGCCCTCCGACAGACGGCGCAGAAGGGGACGTCGTCGCGCGTGAACATCACGCAGTCCTCCTGCGGACGATAGTAGCCCTTTGCCTCGTAGAGGGCGCCCTCGAAGGCTCCAACCTTTCCGGAGAAGGCATCGGAGAGGAGCTTCGTGTCGGCCTTCTTTTGCTCGAGAAAGAGCGCATCCATCTCTTCCTCCGGGCGTTTCTCCGCGCGGATGTGGCGACGCTTCTTCAGAAACTCACGGGCCTGCGCCTCGAAGGCCTCCTTGGACCAGGGAGTGGGAAGGGGCGTGCCGGAAGACACGAGGTCTTTCCACTTCAGAGCCTTCGGATCGAGAAGGGCGGTGGCGTTGGGCTCCCAGGGCTCAACGCGGTCCGTCGCCGGCTCGTAGGCCACGTCGGAGGTGTAGTACTCGTCGGCGAGTCCCGCTATGTGATGTCCGAACTCGTGGATGAAGACGTAAGGGGACCAGAGACTGTCGGCCGCGACGGTCGAGTAGAGGTTGAAGATGCCTCCCCCGCCATAGGTTCGGCTGTTCGTCAGGATCTCCACGAGCTCGTAGGGCGCGAAGGAAGCGATGTCCCGGAAGGCGCGGTTCTCGAAGGTCAGAACGTAGCGCTCGGAGCCGAAGGCGTCGTAGGTCGCGCCGACGGGAGACCTCCGGTGAATCCCCGTCGAGGGGCGGGAGATACCCGACTCGGCTGCCGGCGGACACAGCCCCCACACGTTGAAATCGGAGCGTCGCTCGCGAAACGGAGAGTGGGCGAAGAGGATCTCCAACAACCGGCGCGCGTCCTTTTCGAACTTGCCGCGCTCGGCCGCGGTGTATCCATCTCCGAGAATCAGGAAATCGACCTTTTCCGCCGGAGGGCCGTGCTGCTCGAGCGTCAGGAGCGGACCGGGGGAAGCCGGCTTCGCGTCGTCGACGAACGGGTCCTTCGGATCGACGGAAAGCTTCCAGATTTCTTGAAAGACGTTGCGCGCGTCTCGCTTCTTCAGAACGATCTGGACGGGCGCGCCGGGCGTCGGAAATCGCAGGGACTCGGAAAAAGTGCGGGCCCGCTCCTTCGCCTCCGGAGTCGTTTCCCACTCGCCGTAGACCGACGCGAAGCCGCGCGAGTAGAGGACGCGCCCCGAGGCGCGATCCGAGACCTCGAAGAAGTATTTGCCCAGATCGGTGTCGTCGATCGCCCACGCGGGATTGCCCGGCCACTCGAGTGGCTCGACCACGACTCGATCCAAACTGAATCGTTCCTCCGTGGCCGTGCCGGTGTGGAAATAGTCGACGCGCATCGTGCGCGGCGTGGCGCCGGCGCTCGAAGCTCCCAGGGACGCAGCGTAAAGAAGCATGAAGGCGAGAGCCGGGCGCATCGGATCGCATATCCTACGCCCCGAAAGAGCGAAGCTCGAACCTCTTTCGCCGGAGAGCGAGCCTTCGGATTCATGACAGCTGAACGCTTTTTATTGGAGAGCTCATGATTTATGACGACATCCTCGGCACGATCGGCAACACCC
>JBKPDV010000196.1:0-4256 GCA_046728075.1 Acidobacteriota bacterium
ACTCGGAGGTCGGCCATCTGAACCTGGGAGCCGGCAGAATGGTGCCGCAGGATCTGCTCCGCATCGATCTTTCCATCAGGGACGGTTCTTTCTTCGAGAATCCGGTCCTCGTCGAGGCGGTCGATCGCGCGGCTACCGGCAACGGATCCCTCCATCTGCTGGGCCTGCTGTCCGACGGCGGCGTCCATTCGCACGTGCGGCATCTCGAGGGACTCCTCGAGCTGGCGCGCCGCCGCGGTGTCGGGAATCTTTGGGTTCACGCCTTTACGGACGGCCGCGACACGCCGCCCCGCTCCGCCCGGACGTACGTCGAGCGGATCGAGCGAAAGCTCGCCGAGACGGTCGGCGCCATTGGAACGGTTTGCGGGCGCTACTACGCGATGGACCGAGACAGCCGCTGGGATCGGATCGAGAAGGCTTATCGCGCCCTCGTCGCCGGGGAGGGGCAGACAGCGGGAAGCGCTGTGGAGGCGATCGAGGCTGGGTACGAGCGCGGCGAGACGGATGAGTTCCTCTCGCCGACTGTCGTCGGACACGACTCCCGGATTCGCGACGGCGACACGGCGATCTTCTTCAACTTCCGCGCGGACCGGGCCCGCCAGCTCACGCGAGCCCTGACCGACCACGGTTTTGCGGACTTTGTCCGCGGCGAGGCTCCTCGGCTTCATTTCGTCTGCTTGACCGAATACAAGAAGGAGTTTTCCCTTCCTGTGGCCTTCCCGACCCGCAAGCTCGAGAACACCCTCGCCGAGGTCTGGGAGGCGAAGGGTGTGCGCAATCTGCGCATCGCCGAAACCGAGAAATACGCCCACGTCACTTACTTCTTCAACGGCGGCGTGGAGCGCGCCTTTGCCGGCGAAGAGCGCATTCTCGTTCCCTCCTGGCGAGGAGCGACCTACGATCTCCATCCGCAGATGAGCGCCGAGGCGATCACCGCCGACGCGGAGAAAGCGCTCTCGACGGGTCTTTACCAGGCGCTCGTGATCAACTATGCCAACGCGGACATGGTCGGGCACACGGGCAGGCTTTCCGAGACGATCTCGGCGATCGAGACCCTGGATGCCTGCTTCGGGCGCCTCGAGCCGGCCGTGGCCAAGGCGAAGGGCCAGCTCATGCTGACCGCCGACCATGGAAACGCCGAGCAGATGATCGATCCTGCAAGCGGAGGGCCCCACACCGCCCACACGACCAATCCCGTCCCTTTCGTGCTCTGCGAGAAAGGCACGACGCTCCGCGAAGGCGGCGCGCTCGCCGACGTCGCGCCGACTCTATTGGGACTTCAGGGGCTTCCGGTTCCGAAGGAGATGACGGGGAGGGACCTGAGAACGGGAGGCGGTAGGCGGATAAGCCGAGAGCCCTCTTGATTCATCGACCCGGCCACAGTCCGGGTCGCGGCGCGCGAAGTCTCCCAGAGGGGAGGAGGCGCGCGCCGCGGGAGCGAGAGCGCCCTGAGGGACCAGGCGCTCGGTCGAGCCCCTTTGGGCGAGCCGAGCGCCGGTGCGCCGTCAGGCGCAGGTCCCGAGGAAGCGGAAGCGACGGTTATTGCACGTCGAACGGCGCCGTGCTCTCGGAACTCTTGCCGGTCTTGGGATCCCGCAGACGAATCGAGAGGGCGTAGCGGCCCGGGTCGAGGCCGCTCGGCCGGAACTCCAACATCAGCTTGCGCGCCCCTTCATGCTCGCGGTCAGACGCGTGCAAGAGCATCGTCTCGATTCGGCCGTGCGGCTTGCCGTCCACGCCGACGGCTCGCACGGTGTATTCGAGAGGGCCCGATCCGGACGGAAAATTGTAAGCGATCAGACAGACCTGACTCTTTTCCCCGTTTTTCATCCCCGCAAACGCCGCCGGGATGAAGGACTCTCCCTCGATCGCGAAAGGATATTCGCCCGGATCCACCCCGACGCGGGGCTGTTTGGCCTTGACCATGATCCATTGTTTCCCCTGCTCCACGAAGAGTGGAGGGAGTGCGGCAGGATCCGTTCCGACCGGAACCTTCAAAGGCGTGATGCTGACGCCGAAGCGTCCCGTCTCGTTGTTGCGCACCAGAGTCCGGAGCGTGTAGTCGCCGGGCGGCAGTTGAAGCTGCCCGTAGTACTTGACGCCGTTCTTGGCGAGGTTCGCCTCGGCCAGCTTCATGTCGATCGTGAGCGGCTGATAGAAGTAGTCGCGCGTCTGACCCTGGTGGTCGATCGCGTAGACGTAGAGGTCGACGCTCATCATGGGTTCCGTTTGCCCCTTCATCAGACGGTCGCCGGGGACCTCCACGACGACCGAGACCCGTGAGGAGTCGGCTCCGGCGGGCACGGCAGCTGCCAGCACCCAGGCCGGAACATCCGTATTCGGGACCGCGGCCGCAATCGCCGAAGACATGGCCAGCTTGCGCTCGACCGGCGTGAGCGTTTTCTCCGACTTCGGCTCGTAGTACCCCGAGCGCGCCGAAACGTGCCAGGACTTGTTCTTGACGACCACTTTGAGGGCGTGGAATTTCCCGTTCTCGGGCACCCTCACCGGTTGAAATGCGAGGACGTACATCAAACCCGTTCGTTCCAGCAGCTTGTCGAAGGAGCCCGAGAGATCGTTCGTGTTCCTCAGGAACTCCCCGCCCGTCTCTTTGGCGAAGTAGAAGAGAGAATCCTGCCCGTTGAGGGTCTGCTCGGTGCTTCCGCTCGGATCCGAGGCCGCGCGGAGACCGCCGATATCGATGGCATGGATCACGCAATCGGACCGGTTGAACAGCGCCAGCGCCGTGTTCATGCTCGACTGCAGGCCCGAGTTGCCGAACCGGGTATCTGAGTCCAGTTTCCACGACTGTCCCGAGATGACCCACTCCCCTTCGATGGAACCTCCGCCTTGCAAGGTCGAACCCGCGAGCTCCCGGCTATCAAATCCCTCCGAGAGATACAAGATGTGTTTGCGTCCTTTCACCGAATCGAGAGCACGGGCCAGCTTCGAAAAGGAATCCAGAAGCCGATTGACCCGATTTCGGTAGATAGCGCGAAGCTCTCTGGCCCGTTGGATCTCCAGGTTCTCCAGCACATCCTGCAGGAGCAAGTCCGAGGTTTTCGGGTTCGAGCCGCTTGGCGCGGAGAGGTAGGCGAATCCGGTGGAGTTGCTCTGCGATTGCGGCGTGATCACCATGCTCAGGGGATCCGGATTCCGGTCCGCCAGCGTCGGAAAGCCGAGGGTGTCGATCGCGGCCGCAAGCTGCGTGCGATCTCCCGTGAAACTGACGAGCAGCCTCATCCCCCGTTCGACCGAATACGTCACCACGGCGGCCAGATCCAGATCCTTCATCCGGTTGACAACGAAGTCCCGAGCGGCGCGCCTCGCGTTGAAGATGCTCCTGGGGTAACCGAAAGTGAGATCGAACAGGATCAGAAAGTTTCGCCGTGCGGCGGGATTGAGGGGAGGCTCCTCGACGGCCGGCCGCGGAATGGACCCGCGCTCATCGACGACGTCGAATCCCGTGATCGTCTGTTTCTGCCCGTCGTCGTAGACCTCAAAGTCGTCGGCCGTCAGGCCTTCGACAGGGTGGCCTTTCTTGTCGACCACGTTGACCGGGACCTCGACCAAGGTGACGCGGGATTCCTCCCGGACCGTCGGGGTCGATTCCTCGGGCTTCGGCTTGTCGGGCTTGTCGGCGGCGGGAGACTGGCCGGAGCAAATGAGAAGGAGAAGAACGCAGGGACTGAGAAACCTGAGTCGGGGCGCCATGGGCTACTCCTTTTCCGACTGACGATTCGGGACGGACGCTGCAGGCGGGGGCGTCAGTGGTGGATCCCTCCTTGCCAACCGAAGCGTCTATCTTCTCCCCGCGAGATCCTCAACGCAACTCGCCGCGTGCCCGTCAGGCCCAAAAAATGGATGGCTCCCCCTTTCGGCGGCAGCCGTGCTGTCGATGAGCATAGAATCGCGGACGACATGACCCGTCTGGCCCGTTTGCGCAGCGCCGGTGCCCCCGCGGGCCTTCTTCTGACGGCGATCCTCGGGGCCAAACTGGCGGCGAGTCCGGAGAGTCGGTCGACGGCCGTCGTGTTCCCCCCGAAAGATGTGGGCATCGCAAGCCTGGGGACGCGCAAAGCGGCTCAGGAAAAGGCCGCGCTCCAGTGGAAGGTCTTTCACGGCTTTCATTTCTCCGACCGCCTGGCGGAAAGCGGCATCACCTTCGTGAACCACGCCACCGAGGATTCGACGAAGTTTTACAAGCCGAATCACTACGACCACGGGACCGGCTTGGCGGTTGCCGACGTGGACGG
>JBKPDV010000197.1:0-19165 GCA_046728075.1 Acidobacteriota bacterium
CCCCTGATTCGAGACCTCGAGGCCTACGGGAAAGACGGCAGGCTGACGCAGCCGCTCGAGGCGATCGCCAGGAGCTATGTCCACATGCATGTGAATCGGATGCTCCGCTCGGCGCAACGAGCTCAGGAACTCGTCCTTTACGACTTTCTCGCCCGAGTCTACGAGTCGCGGGCCGCCCGGGCTCGCAAGGAGCCGTGAAAAGGCGAAACGCTTCAGTGGAGCGGAAACGTCAGCGTGTACTCCCACGCGCCGCGGGCGACGGTCATCAGCAGGGTTGTTCGGGCGTGGTCGCGAGAGAGAAGCTTGTTCAAATCGGCGACCTCACCGACGCGCTCGCCATTGAGGGCGACGATCACGTCTCCGGTCTCGAGACCCGCGCCGGCCGCGGCGCCCCGGCCGTCCACGATCGAGATCCGGAGTCCTCCTCGGACCGGCCGGACGGTCATGCCGAGCTGGTCGCGCAGGATTCGGGTTCCATAGTCGGGGGGCGGAGATTGCGCTTCGAGCGTGACCGCTCGATCACCTTCCGATCCGCGCAACCCGATCTTCATCGCTTTGCCGGGGCCGCGAGTGGAAAGCGCCGTCTGGAAGGACTCCTCCGAATCGATCGGGGTGGCGTCGACGGAAACGATCTGGTCTCCCACGCGGATGCCCGCGCGCTCGGCCGGAGAGCCGGGCTCGACGCTCCGAACGCGGAAGCCGCGCGGCCGGTCGTCGTCCTGGCGGGAAGTGATCGTGCGGCCGTGCAGTCCGGTCCAGACCGGTTTGACCTCGCCGAATTTGACGAGGTCGCCGACGATCCGCTTGGCTCGGTCGACCGGGATCGCAAACCCAATCCCCTGCGCGCCGCCGATGATGGCGGTCGCGACCCCGATCATGTCCCCCTGGATGTTGACGACAGGGCCGCCCGAGTTGCCCGGGTTGATGGGGGCGTCGATCTGGAGGAAATCGCTATAGACGCGCTGGTTCTCTCCCGGAACGCTGCGCCCGAACGCCGAAAGAACTCCGGCCGTGACGGTATTGGAGAGGCCAAAAGGATTGCCGATCGCGACGACGGTTTCTCCGATCATCAGATCCGAAGAGCTTCCCATGTGGATCGTAGGCAGGGGAGTCCCCGGCTTCTTGACGCGCAGCACCGCCAGGTCGTTGTCGGCGTCCGAACCGATCACCTCGCACTCCAGCTCCCGTCCCGACTTCGTCGTGGCGAGAATCTTCGAGGCGCCGGAGATGACGTGGTCGTTGGTCAGGATGATGCCTTTCGGGTCGATCAGGACGCCGGAGCCCAGGCTCTTGGCCGTTCGCGGCCTGGCCTCGAACCCGAAAAAGAGATCCTCGAACGATCGGCGGCGGCGGACCGTCTGTTCGGCGGAGATGTTGACGACGGCGGGGGACACTTTGTCCACCACCTCGACGATCTCGCTGCGTCGAGAGGGGAGGGGGGCGGCGGCGAGAGGGATGGACACACTGAGGGCGACCGCGAATACGGCGGAGCGCGTTGAGACTTTCACGTTCCGGAAAACCTCGATGTTGATAGGTCAATTCCTTCGCCGCCGCTCACCCCGCCCCTACCAAGCCTAACCAAGAAGTTACCCTGATGGGCTCCGGTTCGTAGGGGCGGCCGTTTGCGGCAGGCGGACCTGCCGCATGTCGCGTCCCTCGGCCGCTGCCGCGGCCGACGACGCTCGGTAGGCGGCCGCCCGCGTCCGTTCGATGATGACGTCGCGGCTCTCCGGAAGTTACCAAAAAAAGGCCCCGCCGAAGCGGGGCCAATTCCAACCGTTTGATTGGACTTGTTTATCTCGACTTGACGTTGATTGCTTCCTTCTTCGATTCGCCATTGCCGCCGGTTATCTTGATCTGGCGGGGCTTCGCCTCCTCGCGCTTGGGCAGCTCGATCGAGAGCAGACCGTCCTTGAAGGTGGCCTTGACGTTGTCCCGATCCACGTTGTTGGGCAGCGTGAAAGAGCGGACGAACTGGCCATAAGACCGCTCAACGCGGTGGTAGTTCTTCCCGTCCTGCTTGTCCTCGAACTTCCGCTCGCCGCGGATCGTCAGCACGCCGCCTTCCACCTGGATGTCGATGTCATCTTCCTTGAAGCCCGGCAGCTCCGCCGTCAGGGCGAGCTTCTCCTGGTCCTCTTCGATGTCGACCGGCGGAATCCACGCGCCGAGACTCAACTCCTCGTCGCGCTCCCGCCGCACCGGGCTGCTGCCGAAGAGGCGGTTTTGAAGGGTGCGAAACTCTCGATACGGGTCATAGGTCAGGTAATTCATGGTTCCTCCTTGGTTTGAATCGGCCGCCTCATGCGGTCCGTGTACTCGCTTTCTTCGATTCGGCTTCCGTGTGAATTTCAATGCTCTCCCGGTCGGAGGAGAGATCCACCTCCGCCGTGCCGCCGTCGGCCAGCTCGCCGGCCAGAATTCGCCGGGCGAGCTCGTCGGCGACGTCCTTCTGGATCAGACGCTTCAAGGGGCGGGCGCCGAAGGTCGGGTCGTAACCCCGTCCCGCGAGGAATCGCCGCGCCTCCGGCGTCCAGGTCAGCTTGATGCCCCGGTCGGCGACCGTGCGCGCGAGACCCTGGAGCTGAATCTCGACGATCTGCTCGATCTCTTCCCGCGTCAGCCGGTGGAACACGATTACGTCGTCGATGCGGTTCAGGAACTCGGGCCGGAAATGGCGGGCGAGCTCTTCCTCGATCTTCTTCTGAATTTCCTCCTCGGACATCTTTCCGGCGTCTTCCGCGATCCAGTGGGAGCCGAGGTTGGACGTCATGATGATCACGGTGTTCTTGAAGGAGACGACGCGTCCCTTGCCGTCGGTCAGACGGCCATCGTCCAGGACCTGGAGGAGCACGTTAAAGACGTCCGGGTGAGCCTTCTCGATCTCATCGAAGAGCACGACGGAATAGGGCCGGCGCCGGATCGCCTCGGTGAGCCGGCCGCCCTCCTCGTACCCGACGTACCCCGGAGGCGCGCCGATCATGCGGGCGACCGAGTGCTTCTCCATGTATTCGGACATGTCGAGCCGCACCATCGCATGCTCGTCGTCGAAGAGGAACTCCGCGAGGCCCCGCGAGAGCTCCGTCTTGCCCACCCCGGTGGGGCCGACGAAGATGAAGGACCCGATGGGCCGGCGCGGATCGGAAAGCCCGGCCCGCGAGCGCCGGACGGCGTCAGAAACGGCTTTGACCGCTTCTTTCTGTCCGATGAGGCGCTGTGAAAGACGCTCCTCCATGTGGAGAAGCTTCTGCTGCTCTTTCTCCAGCATCTTGGAGACGGGGACACCGGTCCACTTGGAGACCACTTCCGCGATGTCTTCCTCGGTGACCTCTTCCCGCAGCATGGGCTGACCCTTTTGAAGGTCCGCGAGCCGGGCATTCAGCGCGGCCAGTTCCTTCTCGAGCTGGGGAAGCCGGCCGTACCGCAGCTCCGCGGCCTTTTGCAGGTTGCCTTCGCGTTCCGCTTCGGTCGCCTGCTGGCGCACGAGCTCGATCGCTTCCTTGGTCTGGCTGGTTTTTCCGATGAGCTCCTTCTCCGCGGACCATTGAGCCCGCAGCCGGGTCGCTTTTTCGCGTTCCTCGGCGAGCTCCTTGTCGATCTCAGCCAGACGCGCCTTGGCTTCCTTGGTTTTTTCCTTGGAAAGCGCGCGCTTCTCAATCTCGAGAGACATGATGCGCCGCTCGATCTGGTCGATTTCCGTCGGCACCGACTCGATCTCCGTGCGCAGGCGCGCAGCGGCCTCGTCGACCAGGTCGATGGCCTTGTCCGGAAGGAACCGGTCCGTGATGTAGCGCGCGGACAGGCGCGCCGCCGCGACGAGCGCGGCATCGGTAATCCGGACGCCGTGATGGACCTCGTAGCGCTCCTGTAGTCCGCGCAGGATCGAGATCGTGTCTTCGACCGTCGGCTCCTCGACATAGACGGGCTGGAAGCGCCGTTCCAGAGCCGCGTCCTTCTCGATGTACTTCTGGTACTCGTTCAAGGTCGTGGCGCCGATGGCACGCAGCTCGCCGCGGGCAAGCGCGGGTTTCAACATGTTGGAGGCGTCCATGGAGCCTTCCGAGGCGCCGGCACCCACCAACGTGTGCAGCTCGTCGATGAAAAGGATGATCGTGCCCTGGGCCTCCTCGATCTCCTTCAAGACCGCCTTCAACCGGTCTTCGAATTCCCCGCGGTACTTGGCGCCGGCGATCATGGAGCCGAGGTCGAGCGAGACGACTCGCTTGTTCTTCAACCCTTCCGGAACGTCGCCCATGTGGATGCGGCGGGCGAGCCCTTCGACGATCGCCGTCTTCCCGACGCCGGGTTCCCCGATCAGGACCGGGTTGTTCTTGGTGCGGCGAGAAAGGACCTGGATGACGCGCCGGATTTCCTCGTCGCGTCCGATGACCGGATCGATCTTTCCGCGGCGGGCCAGGTCGGTCAGATCCCGCGTGTAGCGTTTCAGGGCCTGGTATTTGTCCTCCGGGTTCGGATCGGTGATGCGAGTCGAGCCGCGAACCTCTTTCAGCGCCTTGAGCAGCGCGTCTTTCTTCGCGCCCGCCTTCGCGAGGCGCTTCGCCGTCTCACCCGCGTCGGATTCCGAGAGGGCGATCAAGAGGTGCTCGGTCGACACGTACTCGTCGCCGAAGTCCCTCGCGATCTCGAAGGCACGGTCGAAAACCCGCGTCAGCTCGCGGGCGGGAAGCGCGTCGGCCGAAGCTCCCGAGACCTTCGGCTGCCGATCGAGATCGGCCTCGAGTTCTCGGGTCAGCGTGGCTGGATCGACGCCGAGCTTCTGGAGGATCGGCACGACCACCCCTTCGCTCTGCCGAAGCAGGGCGAGGAGGAGGTGGTCCCCCGTCAGCTCGGCGTTACCGCGAGCACGGGCGTCGCGTTGCCCTTCCTGGATTGCTTCCTGAGCTTTGATGGTGAGTTGGTCGAAACGCATCGAGTCCCTTCCGGTGCGCTGGCTGGCTGGTACCGAAGAAAAGACGCCGAGCTCGGCAGCACCGAGGTGACTATAGAATATTGAGTATCAAATTGTCAAGTATAGCTAGTTAAAATATGAGTCCTACACGCTAAGATAATGTCCCAGTTAAATCAATGATTTAGCCACGAGACCCGTCCCCTAGTGAGCGAGGAGAGGGTCGAGCAGGCCAGCCTCCCGGAAGCCACGGCTTCGCAGAAGGCAGGAATCGCAATGCCCGCAAGGACGGCCGGATTCGGATGGTTCGTAGCACGAGATGGTGAGATCGAAGTCGAGTCCCAGCGCCGCTGCCCGGCCGATGATTTCCGCTTTCGTCATCGACAGCAGCGGAGCACGTATGCGGAAGCGCCGGCCTTCCACCCCGGCCTTGGTCCCGAGGTTCGCCGTCCGCTCGAAGGCTTCGAGAAACTCGGGCCGGCAATCCGGGTAACCGGAGTAGTCGAGGGCGTTGGCGCCGATGAACACGTCGGCCGCCCCGATGACCTCGGCCCAGGCAATCGCGTGAGCCAGGAAGAGCGTGTTGCGCGCCGGAACATAAGTGATGGGGATGGGCTCGCTGCCGAGGCTGTCTCGAGGCACGGCGGTCTCCGGATTCGTGAGGGCCGAGGAATCTCGCGCAGGCAGGTCGAGGCGAAGAATCCGGTGGTCCGATGCCCCGTAGTGCGCCGCGAGCGCCCGCGCCCGTTCCAGCTCGACTCGGTGGCGTTGGTCGTAGTCGAAAGAAAGAGCGAACACGTCAAAGCCTTCCTCCCGCGCGAGCAGAAGACAGGTTGCCGAGTCGAGGCCGCCGGAGAGGAGAACGATGGCTTTCATAGCTCTCAGCTAACAGCTAACAGCTTTCTGCACGCGGACGTGCTGCAGTGCACCTTCTGGCTGAGAGCTGGTAGCTGAAAGCTGATAGCTCATCTTCCCGGTACATCGCCCCAGAGCAGTTTATGAAGTTGAACGCCGAGGCGGATGTTTCGGCCGCTGTCCCGAATCCACTCGCCCAGTTGCGCGGGGGGGAGCTTCTCCCACACCGGCGAAAATGTGACGGCGTTGCGGCGGTCGAGATCGCGTGAGGCGACGAGCTCGAGCGCCCAAGCGAAGTCGGAGCGGTCGGCCAGAACGAACTTGATCTCGTCTCGCGGCCCTAAGAGGTCGAGGTTCTCGGGCAGGTTCGCCGCCTGCATTCCTGATCCGGGAGCCTTGACGTCCAGGATCTTGATGACCCGCGAATCGAGCTGATCGACGCGAACGTGCCCTCCCGTCTCGATCATCACGGTTCTATCGTGTTCGAGCAGGTGACGAATCAGCGGGTACACGCCTTCTTGCTCGAGCGGCTCGCCTCCGGTGATCTCGATCAAATCGGTGCCGAGATCGAGCGTCTGCTTCGCGGCCTCCGAGACGCTCATCTCCTTGCCGCCGGAAAAAGCATAGGCCGTGTCGCACCAGATGCAACGAAGCGAACAGCCCGTCAGTCGAATGAAGGCGCAGGGAAAGCCCGCGCGGGTGGACTCGCCCTGGAGGGACTTGAAGATTTCTGTCACTCGAAGCGTCGGTTCCGGTTCCATCGGAGTGATTTTACGAGCAAGTCGGTAGTCGGTAGTCGGTAGTGAAGAGAAAAACGAACGGGGCTCTCCTACCGACTACCGACTATTGACTATCGACTACTCGAATTCTCCCATGCAGCATGTTCATTCCGCAGGAGAACGGAAACTCACCGGTGCGCTGGGGCACCACGTCAATCTCCGTCTTCTGAAAGGCCGGCAGCTCGCGGCGTATCTCGAACTCCGGCAGGACGACCTCGTCGCTGCAGGGACTGTCTTCGCGGCGATCGAAGATGAGCTTCAGCGGAACGCCTTTGCGCGCGACGATGAGGTCGGGATCGTAGCCGCCGGAGACGACGATCCTGACTTCCTGCGAGCCTCCTTCCGACGGCCGGGCCGCCATCCCGCGTCGCCGCCCGAAAAAGAAGAGGTAGAGAAACACGCACAGCGCCGCGCCGAGGCCGACCGCAGCGATTCGATCGAGAGTCCAGACGATCGCAAGCCAGGCAGGGCCGAGGCTCACAGGCGCCGCCGGGCCAGCCGGAGGCTGTTTCCGACGACCGTGAGGGAGGACGCCGCCATCGCTGCGGAGGCGATCATCGGAGAGAGCATCCAGTGGAGCTTCGGGTACAGCGCGCCGGCGGCGATGGGAATCGCCAGAACGTTGTAGAGAAAGGCGAAGAGCAGGTTCTGCCGGATCGTGAAGACCGTTGTCCGGGAGAGACCAATGGCATCGGCCACGAGCTCTAGGTTTCCGCCGAGCAAAGTGATGTCCGAAGCTTCGATCGCGATGTCGGAGCCGGCCCCGATCGCGATGCCCACGTCCGCCTGAGCGAGAGCGGGCGCATCGTTGATCCCGTCTCCGACCATCGCGACGATTTCGCCGCGGTTCTGAAGCTCCTTGACCTTGGCCGCCTTGTCGGCAGGCAACACCTGGGCGAAGACCTCCTCGATCCCGACGCGAGCCGCCACGGCGCGCGCGGTCGCCGCCCGATCTCCCGTAATCATCGCGACTTTGAGGCCCATTGCCCGAAGACGCCTCACGGCCTCCGCCGAATTCGGTTTCTCCGGATCGGCCACGGCGAGCCCGCCGACGGTCTTTCCGTCCACCGCGACGAGCAGCGCCGTCTTTCCTGCCGTGGAGAACCGGTCGACCTCCTCGCGCACGGCGGCGACGTCCAGTTCCTTCTGCTCGAAGAGTCGAAGACTACCCACGATCACACGGTGGCCGGCCGCGGTCCCTTCGACACCGAGTCCCGGAAGCGCCCGGAAGTCCGTGACGGAAGGGAGAGGCAGATTCTTTTCGCGCGCCGCCGCCACGAGCGCTCGGGCGAAGGGATGCTCCGAAGCCTGCTCGAGGGCCGCCGCGAGGCCGAGGACCTGCGCGTCGTCGGCGCCTTCCAGACGCACCCGGTCCGTCAACGTCGGACGCCCTTCGGTCACGGTGCCGGTCTTGTCGAGGAGCACGATCGTCAGCTGGCGCGCCCGTTCCAGGGCGTCCGCGTTGCGGAAGAGAATGCCGGACCGGGCGCCGCGGTCCGTCGCGACCAAGAGCGCGGTGGGCGTGGCCAGGCCGAGAGCGCAAGGGCAGGCGATGACGAGGACAGACGCGAGCGCGACGGTCGCAAAGAGCGCGCGCGGGTCGGGTCCGGCGACGTACCACACGACCCAGGTCCCGGCGCCGATCATCAGCACGATGGGAACGAAAACCCCCGCGATCCGATCCACGAGCTTTTGAATGGGAGGTTTCGAAGCCTGTGCCTGGCCGACCAGGCGCGCGATCTGCGCAAGGGCCGTATCGCTTCCGACCGCACGCGCCTCCATCTCGAGGGCGCCGTTCTGATTGATCGTGCCCCCGACGACGCGGTCGCCCGGCCGCTTCTCCGCCGGGAGCGCCTCGCCCGTCACCATCGATTCGTCCACGGAGGAGGAGCCCGAGAGGACCACGCCGTCAACGGGGATCGCGTCGCCGGGCTTGACGGTGAGCCGGTCGCCCACCACGACGTCTTCCAGCGGCACTTCGACCTCGACTCCGCGCCGCCGCAGCCGCGCCCGCTTGGGCGCGAGATCGAGGAGCCGCCCAACCGCGGCGGACGTCTTCGCGCGCGCCCGTGTCTCGAGGTACCTCCCGAGCAGGAGGAGCGTCAGGATCACACCGACCGCTTCGTAGTAGACCGGCGCCATGCCACCGTGGCTCGCTCGCGCCACGGATTCGGGAAAGAGAGTCGACGCGAGAGAAAGCAGCATCGCCGCCGTCGTGCCCAGGCCGACGAGAGTGTCCATGTTGGCCGTGCGGTGGGAAAGAGTCCGGACCATCCCTGACAGGAACGGCCAGCCGGCCCAGAGGTAAACGGGCAGCGTCAGCAACAGGAGAACGAAATCGCGGGCGGGGAAGCGCAGATCCGCCATTGAGATGACGAGGACGGGAACGGTCAGAACCGCGGCAAAGATCAGGCGCACGAGCACGTCGCGGGTCTCCTGGCGGCGCCGCTCCTGGTCCCGCGCGGGGGAGACCGCCTGCGCCGGCCGGGCGTCGTAGCCGGTGTCGCGAACCGCTTGGATGAGCGGGGCGTGATGAAGTCCCTCGCCCTCGACTTCCGCACGCGCGGTGCCCAGGTTCACCGAGGCCGAGGCGACTCCCGGGACCTCTCTTAAGGCGCGCTCGATCGTGGCGACGCAGGAGGCGCAGTGCATGCCTTCGACGGCGAGGGAGAGGCGGCGTCCTTCGGGCGCGGAAGGCGGAAGGCGGGAGGCGGAAGGCGAGGCCGGTTTCGGATCTCGGGTTTCGGATCGGGGATCCTGAAACATAGGCAGCTGCCGCCGCCCCCGCTGTCGACTGCTTCTCAGGTACTTCTCCGGATTCTTCTCGAACGCCGCTGCGCATCCCGGCGCACAGAAGAAATAGGTCTTTCCGCCATGCACCCTCGAGGCAGCAGCCGCGGCGGGCTCGACCTCCATCCCGCAAACCGGATCGCGCGTCGTCATGCGCGTCAACCCGGACTATTCAGGGACACGCAGCGGCCTCGCGGGCGCGAGGGGTACTTGAGGAGTTCCCGACCAGCGAAAGATCAACGACAGCGCGGCCGTATAGGCGAAGCCGTTGAAGAAAATGAAGAGAAACGGGACGCCGATCCAGTAGTTCTCCTTGATAGCGAAGACGATCGAGCCCAGGAAGTAGAGGGCCAGGATGACTTCCCCAAGAACCGAAGAGTTCCGGGGAGAGCGGTACTTCTTGTCGCGCCATTCCCCCTGGGTTCCCTCGATCCGGTACTTGGGCGTGCGCGTGAAGTCTGTCTTCCGATTGAAGACGGCTTCCAGAACGGCGTGGACGTTGTTCAAGGAGAGGCCGATCCCGAAGGACATCAGGAAGGGCATGTACTTGAGGGTGGGTCGGATCTTTCGTCCGATCTCCCTCTGGGACGAAAAGTAGAACGCGATGAAGGAGAAGGTCGCGCAGAAGAAGAGGGGAAAGTCGAGGATCGCCATCCGCCGCCAGCCGATCCGTTCTCGGATCACGATGGCGGGCACGATCAGAAGCGCGAGGATGACGACCAGGAGATAGGAAAAGTTGTTCGTGAGATGAAAGAAGGCCTCGGCTTTGACCTTGAGCGGGAAGTGGCTCTTGAAGATGGCCGGCAGGAGCTTGCGCCCCGTTTGAATCGATCCCTTCGTCCAGCGATGTTGCTGGGACTTGAAACCGTTCATGTCGACGGGCAGCTCGGCCGGCACGACGAGATCCTTCAGGTAGACGAACCGCCAGCCGGCCAGCTGTGCCCGGTAGGAGACGTCCAGATCCTCCGTCAGCGTATCGGCCTGCCAGCCCCCGACCTCTTCGAGCGCTCGCCGTCGCCAGATCCCTGCTGTTCCGTTGAAATTGAAGAACCGCCCGGAGCGATGGCGAGCCGTGTGCTCGATGACGAAGTGACCGTCCAGAAAGATCGACTGGATTCGCGTCAGAAGGGAAAAGTCTCGGTTCAAGTGCTCCCACCGAGCCTGGACCATCCCGATCCCGGGATCGGTGAAGTAGGGAAGACTTTCCTTGAGGATCTCGGGCCGCGGCACGAAATCCGCGTCGAAGATCATCACGAATTCGCCGCTCGCGGCTTCGAGACCCGTCTGCAGGGCGCCTGCCTTGAACCCCGAGCGGTCTTCGCGATGGAGATAGTGGATGTCGAAGCCGCGGGCCCGGCAGTTTTCGACCACGCGCCGCGCCACGTCGCGCGTCTCATCGGCCGAGTCATCCAGCACCTGGATCTCCAGGAGGTCCTGTGGATAGTCCAGGCGCGTCACGGCCTCGATGAGGCGCTCCGCGACATACACTTCGTTGTAGAGAGGAAGCTGGACCGTCACGCGGGGCAGAGGCGTGAGATTCCCCGCCGGGCGCGGCGTAGCGCGGCGATGCCGGTAATAGAGAGCGACCATGAGCATCCGGTGGGCGCCGTACATCGCCAGAAGGGCGAGGACGACGTAATAGACGATCAGCGTCGCGATCTGGGCGGTTTCACTCGCCATGGAAGTCTTCGACGCGCATTCTTCCTCGTGGCCGGAGAAGCCGTCGCACTGGGATTCCTGTTGCTTCCCGATGCACGGAGTCACCTTCCGGTCTTGCTCTTTTTTTTCCTTGGAGGCGCGTTCGTCTCGCTCCTCGCGGCCCAGAGTCTATCCGTAACGGGTCCCGGATTCCCGCTTGCCTGTGGCGCGCTCTTCCGAGCCACGCTCCTGCTTCGCGCGCCGGCTCTCTCCGAGGACGTCTACCGGTATCTCTGGGACGGCCGCGTGGCCCGCGAAGGGATCTCGCCCTATCGCTATGCCCCCGACGATCCGGCGCTCGCCCACCTCTCCAGCAATCTCCGCGCCCGCGTCGCGCATCGCGAGTTTCGCACCGTCTATCCGCCGGCGGCTCAGGCGGTCTTTCGCGTCTTCGGCGGAGGCGGCAACCTCCCTCTTCTCAAAGCATTTTTCGCCGCCGCCGATCTGACGGTCGTCCCTCTGCTGTTCTATGGAGCCGGTCAGGCCGGTCCGTTCGCCGCGGTGCTTTATGCGTTCCATCCGCTTCCCGTTTTCGAGATCGCGGGGGAAGGCCACCTCGATGCGCTAGGCGCGGCGCTGCTCCTGGCGAGCGTGATCCTTCTCCGACGGGGCCGACGATTCTCGGCCGGGCTCGCTTTCGCGCTCTCGTTCCTGACGAAGTACGTTTCGCTCGCCGCCGCGATCCCGATCTTCCGGAAGGGACGCGTCCTGTGCCTGGCCGGCTTCCTGGTGCTCTCGTCGGCGCTCTGGCTTGCCGCGCGGCGGGGCGGAGCCGGCCCCTCGGGCGACTTTAGGGAATTCGCCACTCGCTGGGACTTCAACTCGGTCCTTTATCCGGCGGCCGACCGACTCATGCGGATCACGCAGCTGCCCGAACGAGCCAAGGAAGTCTTCATCGACTGGAAGGAGCGTCACCACGACCCGCCCTGGTCGCAGCGAGTCTTCCCCTACTTCTATCCGGCGTTCTTCGCGCGGCTGCTGCTCGCGGCGCTGCTTTCGGCGACCCTCGCGGTGATCGGTTGGCGGACCCGTGATCTGGAAGGAGGAGTGCTCGCGTCGCTCGGAGCTCTGTTGATCTTCTCCCCGACGCTTCACCCCTGGTATCTCCTCTGGGTGCTTCCTTTCGCGGCCTGGAAGCGGAACGCGGCTTTTTTGTATCTGTCGCTGGCTGTTCCGCTCGCCTACCTGATTCTGTATCCGGTTGCGGGCGTCACCCCGGGGATGGTTCTTGCCGCCGAGTACGTTCCCTTTGCGCTGCTGCTGCTCGCCTCACTCTCCCGCTCCCGACTGACGGCCGCCGGAATCGCGTGACGCACTCGCAGCGCTACCGCGCCGTCCTCGCGTATGTCGGGACGCATTTCTCCGGCTGGCAGATTCAGAAAAACGCGCCGCGCACCGTCCAGGCGGTTCTGGAAGAGTCCCTGGCGCTCGTCGCGGGAGAGCCGGTGCGCGCGATCGCCGCCGGCAGAACGGACGCGGGCGTGCACGCCGACGGACAGGTCGTCCACTTCGACCTGGCCCGGCCGATCGATCCGCTGCGGGTGCGGGAGGGCCTCAATGCTCTCCTGCCATGGGACGTGAAGGTTCTCTCCGTGACGGCCGCCGCCGACGACTTCCACGCCCGGCGGGATGCGGCCTGGAAGGAGTATCTCTACCGTTGGAGCCGGGCGCCCGTTCTGCATCCGCGGGACGCGCTCTTCGCGGCCCCGATCGCGACGCGAGCCGATGCCGAGCGGATGAGAAAGGCCGTGCGGGGGCTGCCCGGGCGGCGCGATTTTTCCGTCTTCGGAGTCAGGCGCCGGGCGTTGGAATCGGGAGTCCGTGTCCTGCACGCGGTCACCATCGAGGAATGCGGGGAAGAGATTCGCGCCCTCTTCCGCGGAGATGGCTTCCTGCGCGGGATGGTCCGGGCGATCTGCGGCGTCCTGGCCGACATCGCCCGCGGCAAGGCTCCCGTGGACCGCGTCGAGCAGCTGCTAGAGACCGGTGACAGGGACCTGCTCGCCCCGAAGGCGCCCGCTCGGGGGCTGACGCTCGTCCGCGTCTTCTACGAAGGCGAGGAGGGGAGTGGGAGAGTGGGGGAGGGGGAGAACTTGATTCGCTATCCACGGGACTGAAGGATCACCCCCTCACCCCCTCGCACTTCTCCCCCTCATCAACTCGGCAGCGACGCGCTAAACTGAAAGCGTGATCAATCTCGACGCCCTCGCCGCCCCCGGCACCACCGAGCGCGACCTCCTCGACTCGGCCGACCTGACGCGTCTCCCGCGGCACATTGCGATCATCATGGACGGAAACGGCCGCTGGGCCAAGCAGCGCGGGCTGCCGCGGGTCGCGGGACACCGCGCGGGAATCGATTCGGTGAGGGAAACGGTCGAAACGTGCGCGCGCCTGAAGCTGGACGCGCTGACTCTCTATGCCTTCTCGGTGGAGAACTGGAAGCGGCCGCGCTTCGAGATCGTCACGCTGATGTCCCTGCTCAAGGAGTATCTGAACAAGGAGCTCGCGAACCTCTTGAAGAACGACATCCGTTTCCGAGTGGTCGGACGGATGAACGAGCTCGACGCCTCCGTTCAGAAGGAGCTGTCCAAGGGGCTCGCCGCGACCTCTTCCTGCCGGGGAATGACCTTCAACATCGCCTTGAACTACGGCGGCCGCACGGAAATCGTCGATGCCTGCCGGTCGCTCGCCAACGACGTGGCCGCCGGGCGTCTGGCGGCCGAGCAGATCGACGAGGAGACGCTCGGGTCGAGGCTGGGAACGGCCGGCCTGCCGGACCCGGATCTGCTCATTCGCACGAGCGGAGAGATGCGCGTGTCCAACTTCCTGCTGTGGCAGATCGCGTATTCCGAGATCTGGGTCACTCCGACTCTCTGGCCGGACTTCCGCAAGCGCCATCTCTTCGAGGCGATCCTGGAATTTCAGAAACGCGAGCGCCGCTACGGCGGCGTCATCGAGCCGGGCACCGCGGAGCCGGGAGAGGCGGCGGGATGACGCCCCGTGGGCGCGTTAGGCGCGAGGCGTAAGGCGTCAGGCGAAGCCCCTTGGCTCTGAAACGAGAGCTCGCGGCGGCGGTCGCGATCCCGATCGTCCTCGCGGTCCTCTTCTTCGCGCCGCCGCTTGCATTTGACCTGCTCGTCGCTCTCGTGGCGCTGGCGGCGCTCTGGGAGTTCTACCGGCTGGCGGAGAAGACCGGATCTCCCGCCGCAAAGACGGTCGGAATCGCGGCAGGCGCCGGCGCCCTCTTCGTAGGCTCGATGCTTTGGTCCCGGCCGGAGCTCCAACTGGGCTCGACCTACCTCGGCTCGTTCGAAGTCCGCATCAACTGGCTGGCTTTCTTTGTGGCTCTCGCTTTTGTCTCCGCCGTCGCGCCGCTCTTCTCCGTCGTCGACCCTCCCTCCGCTCTCGGGAGCGCGAGCGCGACTGTCTTCGGCGTGGCTCTGATCGCTCTGCCCGCGATCGCGCTCTGTTATCTGCGGAGCTTCTCTCCGCGAGCCGTTCTCCTTCTCTTCCTGATCGTCTGGAGCTGCGACTCCTTCGCCTACTACACCGGCAAGAACTTCGGCCGGCGAAAGCTCGCGCCGCGCGTGTCTCCGAACAAGACCTGGGAAGGAACGATCGGCGGGCTCGTCGGGGCAACTCTGGTCGGCGCGGTCGCCGGAACGTGGGGAGTCCTGCCGGAGCTCGGTCCCATGCGCGGGGCGCTCGCCGGCGCGCTCGCCTCGACCGCCGGGCAGATCGGAGACCTCGTGGAATCGATGTGGAAGCGGGGGGCGGGCGTGAAGGATTCCGGCGTTTTCCTTCCGGGCCACGGCGGGTTCTACGACCGGATCGACTCGCTTCTCTTCGCCGGGCCGGTCCTCGCCTGGTTCGTCGCGAAGCTCCGGTGACGGATGCGGCCTCCACCCGGCGGCGCGTCGTTCTGGCCGCCTTCGCCTTTCAGCTCGTCTGGTTCACGGGCTTCTTTCCTCCGCACAACAACCCCAACGAGCTCTCTCGCTTCGAGGCGGTCGTGGCTTATGTCGAGAGCGGAAACTTCTCGATCGACGAGACGGTGCGCCGTTTCGGCGACCAGATGGACAAATCGGTCTGGAACGGGCGCACCTACTCCAACAAGGCGCCGGGTCTGATCTTCGCGGCGGTCCCCGTCTATCGACTGCTGCGCGTCTTTTTCCCGGAGCCGCGGGGGGGATGGTCCCTGGTGTTCGTCCTGACGCGTTTTTTCACGGTAAGCCTGATTTGCTTTCTCGCGCTCGCGCGATTCGCGCGTCGGCTGGAGGCCCAGGCGTCAGCCATGGCGGGGACAGTCGCCTGCGCGGTGGCGTTTGGCACGAATTTTCTCTTCTATTCGCGCACGTTTTTCTCGCACGCCTGGACGGCTTCGCTCCTCTTTCTGGCCTGGGACCTCATTGTCACGAGCGAGGAGACTTCCCGCTGGCGATCCGCGTTTCTCCTGGCCGCGGGGCTTCTCGCCGGCTGGGCCTCGATCTCGGAATACCCGGCAGCACTCGTGGCTGTGGTCCTCGCGGCTCGGGTCGGCGCGGGCGCCCGCGGAAAACAGATGAGCGGAGCGGCCTTGTTTGCGGCGGGAGCGGTTCCCGCCCTCGCGCTTCTAGCGGCTTATGACGCCGCATGCTTCGGCTCGCCCTGGCGGCTCTCCTCCGCCTGCGAGGCGTTTCCGGCGTACGCGGCTCTCGCGCGAAGACCGCTCCTGGGATTTGGTCCGCCGACCCTGGCCGGGCTCCTCGGAACTCTCTTTTCTCCGCGGCGCGGAGCGCTTCTCTTCTCTCCCTTTCTGCTCTGGTCGATCGCCGGCTGGCTCTCCTGGTGGCGGTCGGGACGCGATCGCCGAGACTGCGTCTTCACTCTGGCGGTCGCGCTCGCCGTCTGGCTGCCGATCACCGGCTACGCGAACTGGGACGGCGGATGGAGCCTCGGCATGCGCTACCTGCTCCCGGGGCTCTTCTTCGCCGCGATGGCGATTCCCCGAGCGCTCGAGACTCCCCTCTCGCGGGGCCTCTTCCTGGCCGCTGCCGCCTTTTCTGTCGCCCTCCACACTTTCGCGAGTCTCTCCTTCGCTCACTATCCCAACGCGATCCGCTGGCCGGTGGCGGCGGTCTCGGCCTGGCTTCTCGTGCGGGGTGCGGTCGCGCCGAACCTGGGTCTCTTCGCCGGGCTTTCTCCGTGGCTCTCGCTTCTGCCGGCAGTCGTCGCGGTCGGTGCGGCGTTTGTGGTCGCCGTTCGTCGCTTCCCACGGACGCGGCCCGGGGTTGGAATGGCTTGCGCCCTCGGGGTGGGCGCTCTCGTGGCGGTCCTGTTCCTCCCGGCCCCGGTCTGGCCGTCGGACTCCGTGTGGCGGGAGCGCATGGCTTCGGATTTGCGGCCCGCAGAAGACAGGACGAGCGATCCGCATCGTTATAATTCCCAATCCCAATGAAAAACCTTTCCGTGCTCGGCTCGACCGGGTCGATCGGACGCTCCGCCCTGGACGTCGTCGAGGCGTTTCCGGGCGAGTTCCGCGTGGTGGCGCTCGCCGCCGGCCGCTCGGTCGAGAAACTCGCGGATCAGGTCGCGCGGCACCGCCCGGACCTCGTCTCGGTCGCGAGCTCCGAAGAGGCGCGCAGGCTCCAGGCACTCCTGCCCGCCGGCCTCGGGACACGGATCGTGACGGGACAGGAAGGTCTCGAGGAGACGGCCTCCTATGAGGAAGCGGATGTCGTCGTGGGAGGCCTCGTCGGCGCGCTCGGCCTGCGTTCGGCCTATGCGGCGGCGGTGGCCGGAAAGCGCCTCGCGCTCGCGAACAAGGAAACTCTCGTCGTGGCGGGGGAGCTCATCCTGGCGCAGGCGCGCAAGAGCGGCGCCGAGCTGTTGCCCGTGGACTCGGAGCATTGCGCGATCCACCAGGCGCTGCGCTGCGGGAAGCACGAAGAGGTGGAGGCGCTCCTCCTGACCGCGTCGGGCGGCCCGTTCCGCGAGCGGGATCTGGCGACCTTCGCCTCGATCACCGTGGAAGACGCGCTCGCGCATCCGACCTGGAAGATGGGGCCGAAAATCACGATCGACTCGGCCACGATGATGAACAAGGGCTTGGAGATCATCGAGGCACACTTTCTCTTCGGGGTCCCGGCGCGGTCGATCGAGGTGGTGATTCACCCCCAGTCCGTCGTGCACTCTTTCGTCGAGTTCGTGGACGGGTCTCTCGTGGCCCAGCTCGCCAAGAACGACATGAAGTTCCCGATCCTCTACGCTCTGACCTACCCGGACCGGATTCCCAATCCCTTCGGGCGGCTCGACATCGTGGCGGCCCGGAGACTCGAGTTCTTCGAGGTCGAGCCCGAGCGTTATCCGGCGGTGGGCCTGGCGCGCGCGGCTCTGGAGGCCGGGGGCGGAATGCCGGCCGTCTTGAACGCCTCCAACGAAGTAGCCGTCGACGCTTTCCTCAAAGGGAAGATTTCGTTCCCGGACATCGTTCACGTTGTCGCGGAGACGGCTTCCGAGGTCGGGGGGATACCGGCACCGCGATCGCTCGACGAAGCGGAGGAGATCGACCGGATGGCCCGACAGCGCGCCGCCGCCATCACCGACCGCTTCTCTCGAGCGGCGGTTGCGAACTAACCCGCGAAGGAAGGCTTTTTGAACATCATCGGCAACGTTTTCGCCCTGATCCTGGTTCTCTCCGTCCTCGTGTTCGTGCACGAGTTCGGCCACTTCGCCGTCGCCAAGGCCTTCGGCTTCCCGGTCGAGGTCTTTTCCTTCGGATTTGGAAAGCGGCTCATCGGGTGGAAATGGAAGGGGACCGATTACCGGATCTCCGCGCTGCCGCTGGGCGGTTACGTGCGGGTCATCGGCCTCGGGCCCGACGAGTCGACGCTCGCCGAAGGGACCTCCGCCGAGACGGCTCCGGTCGGCAAGCGCTGGCAGCGAGCTTTGATCCTGCTCGCCGGCCCCGGGATGAACTTCGTGCTGGCACTCGTCCTCCACACGGCGGTCTTTGCCCTGGGAGTGAAGGTGCCGGAGTACCAGCTTCAGCCGGCGGTCATCCAGGTCGTGGAACCGAACTCGCCCGCCGCGAAGTCGGGCTTCCGGCCGGCAGACCGCATCGTCTCGATCAACGGGACAGAGACCCCGCGGTGGCGGGACGCGGAGTTCCTGATTGCGATGAACGCGCGCGAAAAGTTGACTGTCGAGGTAGACCGCCAAGGGGCAGGTGTGTTCCTCGAAGTCGTGCCGCGGGCGGACTCGAAATACGACATCGGCGACATCGGGGCTTATCCCGGCGCGCCGGTGCAGCCGAAGATCGCGTCGGTTATGTCGGGAAGCCCGGCGGAGAAGGCGGGATTGAAGCCGGGGGACGTCATCGTGTCTGTCGCGGGCCGGACGATCCGCGCCTACCCCCAGGAGGTCTTCCAGAAATTCGTCGCCGCCGTCACGGCCGCCGCGCCGGGTCCCTTCGACATGAGTTACGAGCGCAACGGAAAGCCGGGCGTCGCGAGGATCGCGCCGCGCAAGGAGCCGGACAACACCTGGAAGATCGGCGTTTCGGTCACAGCGGACCTCGCGGAAGTCGTCGAGCGTTTTCCGCTCCCGGAGGCGTTCCGCGAGGGCTGGCGGCGCGTTCAGACGGACTTCCGAACCACGCTCTCCGTGCTCGGCCGCCTCTTCCGCGGCCGCGCGAGCATGCGGACGATGTCCGGTCCAATCGACATCGCGAAGTTCTCCGGCGCGGAGGCGCGGCGGGGAGCCGTGCCGCTCGTGGCCCTGATGGCGGCCATCTCCCTTCAGCTAGGGATCTTCAATCTCCTGCCGATCCCGGTCTTGGACGGCGGGCATCTCTTCCTGATCTGCCTCGAGGGCGTCGTGCGCCGCGATTTCTCGCTGCGCGTCAAGGAAAGGATCCTTCAGGTGGGCTTCTTGATGATCCTCGCGATCCTCTCGGTCGTGATCTACAACGACCTCGCGAAGAACCTGCCGGCGAAGTGGTGGCCCTTTTAGGAGTCATCAGTAATCAGTTTTCAGTTGTCAGTTCATGCACGAATGCGAGAATCGACACTGATAACTGAGAACTGAAAACTGAGAACTCTCCTTCAAGTCCCCGCGCTCTGGCTGACCTACGCCATCGCCGTCGGGGCATCCCTGT
>JBKPDV010000198.1:0-4354 GCA_046728075.1 Acidobacteriota bacterium
CGTTTCGTCTCTGGGGTTACATGCACCTGCACGACCCTTTGGCGGTGGGTCTTGCCGTCGACGCGAGCCTGGCGCGATGGCAGCCGGCGCGGATCGTCGTGGGCGAGAGTGGGCAGACCCGACGCGCGGCCGGCGCTCCGAACTGCCGCGTGGCGCAGGTCGTCGACGCGGAACGCTTCCTCGCGCTGTTCTTCGACCGGCTATGCCCCGCATCCTCGTAGTCGGCTCCGTCAACGTCGACCATACAGGCCCCGTGAGGGTATCGCTGCAGCGGCAACTCCCTATTTCGTGTGCTTGCTGTGGCAGCGGCTCCTCGGGCGGCCCGCGTCCGAGTGTGGCAGGTTACGTCAGCGGGATACGAGCCCGAGGGCGGGGTGACTGCCGCCGGAGGTCGTTCCTGTTGCCTGTCCTCCAGACGCTGTCCACAATCATTCCTTTTGAACCAAGCGAGACGAGAAGCGGATCGCCGAGGTCAAGCGCGCGTTCCGCTCGGCGTGGTAGCATCGCATCGCCATGACGATGCCGCACCGCACCGACCGATTCCTCACCACCCACACCGGGAGTCTTCCGCGCCCGGCCGACCTGATCCGGATGATGTACGCGAAGGAGGAAGGCGTACCGGTCGACGCGGCAGCCCTCGGCGCGCGCATCCGCGCGGCGGTCGCCGAGGCGGTGCAGAAGCAGGTGAAGGCGGGCGTCGCGATCGTCAACGACGGCGAGATGAGCAAGCCGAGCTACGCGACCTACGTCAAGGATCGGCTGAACGGCTTCGGTGGCGCGAGCCACCCACTGACGTATCGCGACCTCGTGGATTTCCCTGAGATGGCCAAGCGCGTCTTCGGCGATCCCGGTCGGTCACGGCGCCGGACGCCTGCCTGCGACGGGCCGATCAGCGTTCGCGACCCGCGCGCCGTGGTGATCGACGCCGAGAACCTCCGCGCGGCGTGCGACGCCGCCAAGGCCGAGCACGGGTTCGTCTCCGCGGCGTCCCCGGGCGTGATCTCGCTCTTCTTCCACAACGACCACTACCCGAGCCACGAGGCCTACCTGTTCGCGATCGCCGAGGCGATGCGGCCCGAGTACGAGGCCGTGGTGAGGGCGGGCTTCACCTTGCAGCTCGATTGTCCCGATCTGGGAATGGGACGCCACATCCAGTTTTCCGACCTGAGCCTGGACGAATTTCGCAAGATGGCTCGCCTGCACATCGAGGCGATGAACCGCGCCCTCGCGAACGTGCCGCCGGAGCGCGCGCGCCTGCACGTGTGCTGGGGCAACTACGAGGGGCCCCACCACTACGACGTGGCCCTGGCCGACATCATCGACGTTGTCTTCGAGGCACGGCCGGCGGGACTCTCGTTCGAGGCCGCCAATCCGCGACACGCGCACGAGTGGCGCGTGTTCGAGCGCGTGAAACTGCCGGCCGGCAAGGTGCTGATCCCCGGCGTTCTTGACTCGACGACCAACTTCATCGAGCACCCCGATCTGGTGGCCGAGCGCATCGGGCGCTATGCGCGCCTGGTCGGGCGCGAGAACGTCATCGCGGGAACGGACTGCGGCTTCGGGACCTGGGTCGGTCAGGCCGCCGTCGATCCGGACATCGCCTGGGCGAAGCTCGCCAGCATGGCCGAAGGCGCCAACCGAGCGACCCGGGAGTTCTGGTAGTCCGGCGCGCCCGGCGTCAGGCGCGCCCGCCGTCGATTTCTTTCAGGACTGCGATCTGTCCGTCGATGGCGGACAGCATTTCGAGCAGGTCGGTCGCTGCTCGCCGGCTCTTCACCCGTGCGCTGGCGGGCGGTGGCGAAAGATGGTGCCGACCTGCCACCCCCGCAGGCGCTCGAACAAGACGCACGGCAGGTGATTCCTGTAGGAGAGACGTTCGACGTCGAGTTCGAGCGCGACGCGACTCGCCCCTCCTGGCCATCTCTACCGGATAAATCTGAGGCGACCTTCAAAGCGCGCTGAAACCCGTGTGTCAGTCACGACCACGTTTTCGCCAGTAGTTTCGTAGAGTTCTCGCTGACAAGTCACCTTCAATGGTGATGTGACTAAAGCATCCCGACTACAACTTCCCCAACACATCGTCCGGAGGTTCGCTGGTTCAAATCGGGGGCCTGCAACCACTTGCCGCGAACAGGTCCCCCGAGGGTTCGCTCAACCTCGACGTGGTCCGGTATGACCCGATGCCACGTCGAGGCTGTTCGGCACAGACCCTTAAGGCCTATTTGTCGAGATCATGCGAGGTCGTAGCGATCGAGGTTCATCACCTTGGTCCAGGCGGCGACGAAGTCCTGGACGAACTTCGCTTGCGCATCCGAGCTCCCGTAGACCTCCGCCAGGGCCCGGAGCTGCGAGTTCGAGCCGAACACGAGATCGACGCGCGTGCCGGTCCACTTGAGCGCGCCCGTCTTACGATCGCGCCCCTCGAACACGTCCTTGGCGTCTGATGCCGCCTTCCACTCCGTGCCCATGTCGAGCAAGTTCACGAAGAAGTCGTTGGTCAGCGCTTCCGGACGCTTGGTGAAGACGCCGTGCTTTGTCCCTCCGACGTTGGTGTTCAAGACGCGCATGCCACCGATGAGCACCGTCATCTCGGGGGCGGTCAGCGTCAGCAGCTGCGCCCGATCGACCAGCAACTCCTCGGCCGCCACGGGGTACTTGCCCCCGAGGTAGTTCCGGAAGCCATCCGCGAGCGGCTCGAGGACGGCGAACGAGTCCACGTCGGTCTGCTCCGCCGAAGCATCCATGCGCCCCGGCGCGAAGGGCACCGTCACGGCGTGCCCCGCGTTCTTCGCCGCCTGCTCGACGCCTGCGCAACCGGCCAGCACGATCAGGTCGGCGAGCGAGACCTTCTTGCCGCCGGACTGCGCGCGGTTGAACTCGCTCTGGATGCCCTCCAGCGTCTTGAGCACCTTCGCCAGCTGGGCAGGCTGGTTGACGTCCCACCCGTTCTGCGGCGCCAAGCGAATGCGCGCGCCGTTCGCGCCGCCGCGCTTGTCCGAGCCGCGGAACGTGGATGCCGACGCCCACGCGGTCGACACCAGCTCCGAGACGGACAGCCCCGACGCCAGGGTCTTGCCCTTGAACGCGGCGATGTCCTGCGCGTCGATCAACTTGTGATTGACCGCGGGGATGGGGTCCTGCCAGATGAGCTCTTCCGCGGGCACCTCGGGGCCGAGGTAGCGGGCCCGCGGGCCCATATCGCGGTGAGTCAGCTTGAACCACGCCCGGGCGAATGCGTCGGCGAACTGATCCGGGTTCTGGTAGAAGCGCCTCGAGATCTTTTCGTAAGCCGGGTCGAGTCGCAGGGAGAGGTCCGTAGTCAGCATGGCCGGCGCGTGACGCTTGGTCTTGTCGTGGGCATCCGGAACCGTGCCGGCGCCTGCGCCCCCCTTCGGTCTCCACTGATGCGCGCCCGCCGGGCTCTTCGTCAGCTCCCACTCGTAGCTGAACAGGTTCTTGAAGTAGTCGTTGCTCCACTTCGTCGGCGTGGTGGTCCACGTGACCTCCAGGCCGCTGGTGATCGCGTCACCGCCGATGCCCGTGCGGAAGGTGCTCTTCCAGCCCAGCCCTTGCTCCTCGAGGCCGCACCCTTCGGGCTCCGGCCCCATATAGGACTCGAGGCCGGCGCCGTGGGTCTTGCCGAAGGTGTGGCCGCCGGCGATGAGCGCCACCGTCTCCTCGTCGTTCATGGCCATGCGCGCGAACGTCTCGCGGATATCCCGGGCCGCCGCGATCGGGTCCGGATTGCCGTTCGGGCCCTGCGGGTTGACGTAGATCAGCCCCATCTGAACGGCACCGAGCGGATTCTCGAGATCCCGGACACCGGAGTACCGCTGGTCCCCCAGCCACTTCTCCTCGGAGCCCCAGTAGACCTCGTCTGGCTCCCAGACGTCCGGACGCCCGCCGGCGAACCCGAAGGTCTTGAAACCCATCGATTCCAGCGCCATGTTGCCCGCCAGGATCATGAGGTCGGCCCACGAAATCTTCCGGCCGTACTTCTGCTTGATCGGCCACAGCAGCCGGCGCGCCTTGTCGAGGCTCACGTTGTCGGGCCAGCTGTTGAGGGGCGCGAACCGCTGCTGGCCGGCCCCGGCGCCGCCGCGGCCGTCGCGGATCCGGTACGTGCCGGCGCTGTGCCAGGCCATGCGAATGAACAACGGTCCGTAGTGGCCGAAGTCCGCCGGCCACCAGTCCTGCGAATCGGTCATCAGCGCCACGAGATCCTTCTTCACGGCCGCCAGGTCCAGGCTCTTGAACTCCTTGGCGTAGTTGAAGTCCTTCCCCATGGGATCCGCCGGCTGCAGCATCGTGAGGTTCAGCTGATTGGGCCACCAGTCGCGGTTCGACCTGACGC
>JBKPDV010000199.1:0-9190 GCA_046728075.1 Acidobacteriota bacterium
GCAGCGTCAGATGTGTATAAGAGACAGCCCATCGGCCCCAGGACCTCGAGCGTCACCAGCCAGCCCTCGTGAGCCCGGCTGAACGTATCGAAGAACTCTCTCCACTGCGGCGGACGAATCTCGTCGGTGTTCATAGCTCAGACTCCTGTGGGAAACGTTTCGGGAACTTCCTCGGGAATCCATTCGGCGTTGCGCTCGAGCGGCTCGACGGCTCGCGTCTGGTCGTAGTGGAGAACGGCGTCGAACTGTTGAGGAAGCCGCGCATGAAAGTAATGGCTCTGGCGCTCCGATTCCGGCCGATAAATGACGCCAATCGCGCGCTCGAGCCGCGGCTCCTCCAGAGTCTTCGCGGCCCGGGAGGCCGGATCCAGATCGATCCAGAACCGCGGGACGTTGACTTCGTGAAACAGCCTCTCATAGCTGCCTGCCAAAGCCGGCCGCACGTGTACGCGCTCCGCCGGGGCGTCCCAGTCGGTGGCCGCGGTGACAGTCCCTTCGTAGGTCGTAAAACCGACGAGCAGTGCCTCGGTACCGTGTCGCTGCCGAACGAGCTGTCCCACGTTCCACTCACCGGCTTCACCCATCTCCGTCGCCCGCGCGTCTCCCAGGTGGGAGTTGTGCGCCCAGACGACGATCTTCCGCTCGATTCCTTCCGACTGGAGAAATTTGTCGAGAGAGTCGAGAGTATCGACCATGTGGGCGTCGCGCAGGTTCCAGGAGGAGACCCTTCCCTGGAACATCGTCCGGTAGTACCGTTCGGCGTTTGCGACCAGGCGCGCGTTCTGCTCCGCGTAGAAATAATCGTCACGCGCGACCCGGCCGTCCCGGCTTGCATACTGGGCCGCCTGCCGGCGCAGCTCGATTAACTGGCGGACAACCTCGGCTTCGCAGCTGGGCGAGAGACCGACGCTCGCCGCGTAGCCGTAGGACTGCGTGTCCTCGCCGAAGTGATCGAAACAGGCATAGCGATCCCGCGCGCGTCGAGCCGCGGCCGGATCGACCCTGTTTAGGTAGGCCAGGACGGCGGCCATCGAGGAGTGCAGGCTGTAAAGATCGAGCCCGTAGAATCCCGCCTGTTCTTTCGCGGCCTTCCCCTCGTTGTGGGTGCGCAGCCAGCCGACGAAATCCAGAACGTCCGCGTTTCTCCACATCCAGGTGGGGAAGCGTTTGAAACCCGAGAGCGCGTCGACCGCTTCGGCGTCGTCTCCGGCGCCCCGCACGAAGCGATTCACGCGGTAGGCGTCGGGCCAGTCCGCCTCGACGGCGACCGCGCGAAATCCGTGTCCGGCGATCAGCCGCTTTGTGATCTCGGCTCGTTCCCGATAGAACTCGTGCGTTCCGTGCGAGGCTTCCCCCAGCAGCACCAGGCGCGCCTCTGCCAGACGTTCGATCAACCAGCCGTCTTCGCTGGCCGAGGTTGCAACCGGATGCACGAACCCCTGTCCAGAAGTTCCGCTGGGCGAGAGCGTTCGGTCGTTCATGTCGACTGTTCCTGAAGAGCATGCCGGGAACTGGCCTCGTCGTCGCGAGCCCGCTCGAGCAGATCCCGGACCTCTTCGTCGGTCGTTTGCGAGAAATCGTCGTACCAGAGCCCGACCGCCTGGAAAGGCCGGGGTGTTTCGCCGCAGATGATCTCGTCCACCTCGCTTCGGAACTCGTCGCAGGTCTCCGGCGCCGCGACCGGCACGGCGACCACGATCTTCTTCGGACCGATGCGGCGCAATGCGGCCGCGGCGGCGCGCATCGTCGAACCCGTGGCCAACCCATCGTCGACGATGATGACCGTCCGGCCCCGGATTTCTGGCGGAGGACGGTTCCCCCGGTATGCCCGCTCGCGGCGCTCGAGCTCCCGCAGCTCCTGGCGGGTGACTCGATCGATGACGTCGGCCGGGATCCCCTCGTGGACGATCCGGTCGTTTAAAACGCGCACGCCGCCCGACGCGATGGCGCCCATCGCGTACTCTTCGTGTCCGGGCATCCCTAACTTACGGACGAGAAACAGGTCGAGGGGAGCGCGGAGCTCTTTGGCAACTTCATACGCGACCGGAACTCCGCCGCGGGGGAGCGCGAGAACGAGAACATCGGAACGGCTCGCGTAACGCTTCAGGCGGCGCGCGAGGATGCGGCCGGCGTCTCTGCGGTCCCGAAAGAGCATCGAAGCAACCTCCTTCTTCGGGCGCAAACCGATAGAGATGCAAAATGCGCACCGGGAAGAAAGTTACGCCGAGCGGACTCCGGGCAGGGCCCTCAACCTCGGATCGATACCATCCGAGCTCCCGGCCGTCGGACGAAGGTTAGCCGCGGGGGACGTCGACCGAAGACCGCGTGGCGCGTTCCTTGGCGGCGGATGTCGCGAGGCCGGCGAGCAAGCCGTCGAGCCTGCTTTGGAGCGCCTTGATGCAATCCAGGTACCCCTTGTGCTCTTCGGGCGAACCAGGCTCGGCCTTGTAGCCGGTGATCTTGCCGCACCACTGACATTCGACCGCCGCGCTCGTAGGGGGGACACCGCTGGATGGCCGTCCGCTGCTCATCGTTACCTCCGGTCGGTCGCTGAGTCTATACCAGCGACCCCCGTATTCGTGCCGAGTCGTGGAGGACTGCCTTCGAATCGCAAGCTCCTGATTTCCATGCATCAGAACCGAAGAAACTGACCGTGACAGAATGATCGAACAACGGGAGGTTGCAGTTTGCAAGACGAAAAGTCGCGTCAGTGGTTGGTCCAGATCAAAAGAGACGAGGAGAGCGGTCCTGCTTTCTACAAAGTCGAGGTTCGGGATGCGGAAGCCGACGCTGAGCTTTCGAAGTCTCGCCAGGCAACCGACCTGGATTCGCTCCGAACGATGATGAGCAGTTTTCGAGGAGCGGAAATCTCGTCTCGCGCAATGTTCGGAGCCGTCGACAAGGTCACGGCCGACAAGGCCACGGACCTCCTCATCAACGAGATGGGAACGAGAATCCTGGTCAAGGTCACGACCACTCGCTCGGCGCTGCTCGCGTCGCTCGGGCGCTTGAAGCTCAGCTGAGGCGAGCTGAATCGACTGGCCTTCGGGGCGGAGCGGAGGGCGCCGCCTGCGAGACGGCGCTGCTGGAACACACTCCGAAGGCCCCCGAGCACGCTGCGGCTGATCCGCTCGCGTCAATTGACGCTGGGGAGTCTCGCCAGAAGAGGGACCAAGTGAAAGGGAAAGCCGGAGAGACGCTCGCGAAAGAAGTAAGGGCCGTGGGTATTTCCGTCGTCCGCGACGACGATTCCGGTCTCGGGTTCAAGTGCAAATCGTGTAGGAAGGCATGGAGCATCAAGTGGGCCGAGAGCGAAGAGGTCGTGAGGGGCTGGTGGCGCTGTCCCGGCGGCTGCAACGCGAATGTTGTCCGATCGTCCGACGTTGACTTGAGATGGCTCTGGCGGAAAGGGCAGAGGGGCACAGAGTGAGCACAATCCGCTCTCCAAGAGCCCACCTGAGCCGGTTTTGCAAAAGAATTTGTGGTGCGAAAGGAGGGACTCGAACCCTCACGGTGTTACCCACAGGTTCCTGAAACCTGCGCGTCTACCAATTCCGCCACTTTCGCGGGAGGACGAGGATAGCGAGCGAGTTAGTGAGCGTCAAGGAACCTGTGGGAGCCCACAGGTTCGGCTGAGTTGATGCGGGGGACACCCCCGCACCCCTGGCCTGCGCATCTACCAGATCCTCCACTTTCGCAGGGAGAGGTCGTAGCCGCAACCGCCTGCTGAATCAAAGGGTCAGCGAGAGTCGCAGCCTTCGGCTCCTTAGGTTCCCTCGGGAATGCGATCGGAACGACGAGCATGCCGAGAACAACCGAGAGCAGCCACACGTGCGATCAAAACCATCAACTCCTCCTTCCGCCGCCCAACGGCTGCGGCTCAGCGGCAGGCGCAAGCCTGTCTGCTGCAGCTGCGGTCGGGGCAGCGCTAGCCTCGGTGCTTTGACGCTTCACGCCCAATCGTTCCTGCCTGTCGAAGTAATCGAATCAAACGATTACCAGACGACCCGTGCAGGAGTAGCCTTTGGCTCTAGTCGTCGGCCCACGCCTCTCACAGGCCGTGCTCTTCTCGCACAAATAGGCCGCACCGACTGAATGGACGCCGTCTCGAGTGAATCGGGGCGGCGTTCTTCTGCTGGCTGGAAGCCGTAGGGCCGCCCCGAAATCGATTGGAGCGCCGGCTAGCATTGCGCCAGCGGCACGCTTAGGTTGCTTCGCTCAAGGTGGTCAATCTCGGGTCGTGAAATGTTACCGGCGCTTACCTTCGATTGTTTTGGTCTTGGTTTCCGCGCCAACTGCTTTGATGGCGATCTTTACAGCACCTTCCATCGGATCTTTGAAGGGCACCTCGATTCGAAGCAGGCCGTGCTCGTAGATCGCTTCGGCTTTGTCAGGCTTCACCGGCCAACCTAGAGCCAGTGCTGAAACATACTCGATGTCCCTTGCTGGCGCTGTCAGGTGGACGCTATCTTCCAGGATCTTCACATCGATGGTATCCGTTGGCGCTCCTGGGATGGCAAACTCCACTACTAGCTTGTGGTTCTCCCTGTCAGCATACGCTACTGTATTGGGCGCAACCCTAATCCGATCTTCCGGCATCTTGGCACCCTCCTTCTTTAGACATATCATTCAGCTTCTGTTCGCTCACCTCGGTAAGCTCACGTCTTAGGCGGTGGTCGGCGCACGCAGCTCGCTACCCGCCGCGACGGCTCAGCGAGTCGGTGTCGACGGGCTCTTCTCGGCCGGCCGGGCGAGCAGCCCCTTCTTCTTTTTTCTCGGCCGGCGTTTGCCATAGGTCCCCCGCCAGATCTTGCCTCGCTTCGTCCGCTGATCACCCTTGCCCACGCTCCAACCTCCGTGACTTCAAGCCGCAGACGGCGATGCCGTCGCACGCTCCCATTGATACCCGGCTCGGGCAAAAAAGAGGGCCCTCTTGGGGCCCCCATCGAATCGAAGGCGCTTGCGCGCCCCCTCAGGCGCTATTACGCGCGCGCGTAGCTCGATGCCGTCTCGTAGGTCTCCACGCTGGGAGTTCCGACGATACACGGGGTGAGCTTGGCCAGGGCTTGCGGATACGTCGCTGTCCCATAGGTCTCGGCGTTCTTTCGCGTGTCCCAGAGGCTGATGAAGTGCGCGCCCTTCGGGTTGACGAGCGTCACTTCTTCCTGGAACCCGTTCTGCTTGCGCAGCAGCGGAAGGACTTCCTTCTCGAAGAGATTGTTGAGCTCGGTCTCTTTGCCGCTCTTGATCTGGAATTGGACGTGCCGTGCGAACTGCATGATGCTTCTCCCTGAGCCCTTGAGCAGGTGGTCTTCATCGGAGAGCCCGAAACGGAGGGCCGGTGTCGACAAGGTACCGAAGCCGGCTTGGACCTTTGAAGGAATTCGAAACTATCACAGATCGCGCTGGGATCGCGGCACACGCCACACTCTTTTCAGATTCCTCTCGAAAGATTATGACGCTTGGCACTGTTTGCTCTATCAATGGACAATAACGGCGCCTTTATTGGGAGATTGTGGAGCGTCGGAACGTCATGACGAGGAAACTTCAGTTCACTCCCATCACACGAGCGTAGTCGATGAGTCCGGCGTTGACGAGAAACGGGACGCCAGAGTTCTTCTTTGAGTGCTCGCGCACCATCTGGGCAATCCGCTGCTTTGTTTCGACTGTCTGCTTCCTCAGCTCGGGGTGATCTTGGTGAGAGACAACCCACGGACCGCATGCCGCGCAGCCTGTCTCCGAATCGGTCTGAAGGCCATGATCCGACACAGGTGAGGTCACGGCGGCGGCAACGCCGCAGAGAAGACAGCTCGTCTCCGGCTTGATCATTCTGTCCGGGGGGGAGTCTACGCTCTCACTGGAAAGAAAAGCCCGGCCCCTCGTCGAGCCTGGGCATCCCGAAACCGAAGCCCGCCTTCTGAGAATCAGTTCTGGCCGGTGGGTGGGTCGCGGTCGGACGGCAAAGCTATTCCTCGCCCGGTTTCTGTTCTGCTCTCCAGACCGCTCGAAGGAACGCTTCGTTGAGGTTCCCATCCTTAGCGTACTCGATCAGCAAGCCTAGCTCGTTGCGGATTCCAACCTGATAGGTGCCGCGTGGAAAGTCTGCCGGCTTAACTTCATGGCTCCAGGTCGGGTGCTTGTGTCGGAAGAACGCCAAGATGGAAGGGTCGATCTTCGGCGGCTGTTCATCCACGATTGGTGAAGGATGATACGCGGCTTGAGAATCGCGGGGGTTTGCTAAGCCTTCGTCCGGTTCTCGGTTTTCGATCCCCTCGGGGGGCTTGCGGGTACTTCGCGACCGAGAGGTCGGAGAGAGTTCGCATTCCGAGCTAGAATTTTATCGGAGGAAGCCAACCAGAAAAGGAGCGTTCCATGATCGGAAAACCCCTGGTCAGAGCAGAGATGACCTGCTATCACTGCGGAAGGAAAGGCACGTCGTGGGATGACAAGGTTCCTCCGCGCTGGCGGGCTCTGGCGATTGGGCACGCGGACTGCGCCGATTGCATCAAAGAGTGCGACGCTGGTACGGCTCCCGCCCGCAAGGAGTAGGCCGCTCGCCGGGCACGACTTCCAGAACGTCCGATACGAGGGGCTCGGTTGTCTGACCATCTGCGGGAGCCCACAGGTTCCGGCGACTCAGGCGGGGGACACCCGAACCTCCGGCTGCGCGTCTACCACTTCCGCCACTTTCGCGGGGAGAGGTCGTAGCCGCAACCGCCTGCTGAATCAACGGGTCAGCGAGAGTCGCCGTCTTTGGCTCCTTACCTGCGCGAGACTGCTTCCGGGACCAGTGTGCCATCTGGTGTGCCGTCTTGGGCCGAAAGACGAGCACTCACGGGGAAGTGTCGCCGCCGTCGATCGCCCGTGCGGCGCGGTTAACCGCATCGCGAACCTCCTCGATCCCAGGCGCGATGTAGGAGTCGGTCACGTCCTCGTCCGCGTGGCCGAGGAACGCCTTCGCGACCGCCTTCGACGAGACGGACTCGACGCGGGTCGCTCCCGTCTTGTGCCAGGCCCGGTCCCGACCGCTCGCTTGAGCCCGCGATCTGGCCCACCGCATCTCTCCGGCCCATCGGCCGGATGCGCGCGGGAGTTTCAGACTGACTTGACGGAGACCCTGCGGCCGCCAGATCATGTCGCCGTTTCGACTTCGCGAACGGAGTCCGCAAAGCCCTCACCCATTCTCAAGGAGTACCACCATGAAACGATCCATTCTCGTCCTCTTCGCCATCGTGGCCCTCGCATTCCCGCTTGCCGCAGACAAGGGCGGCGACGGATCCGCCCGCCTGCAGCTCGTCGAGGCAACCACCACCGAGTTGCAGAAGGCGCTGCAGACGCGTCTCGTCACGAGCGAGCAGCTCGTGCAGATGTACCTCAATCGGATTGCGGCCTACGACCAGGTCGGACCCCACTTGAACTCGTTCATCCACCTAAACCCACTCGCGCTCGAAGAAGCACGTGCCAGCGACGCCAATCGTCACCGCGGCAACATCAAGAGCCCGCTCTTCGGCGTGCCCATGATCCTCAAAGACAACATCGACACGGCCGACCTTCCGACCACGGCCGGCTCGGTCGCGCTCACGGGATCGATTCCGCTGACCGACGCGTTCATCACGCGCAAGCTGCGTGATGCGGGCGCGGTCATCCTGGGGAAGGCGACTCTGACCGAATTCGCCAACTTCCTGACTGTTGGAATGCCGTCGGGGTACAGCTCGCTCGGCGGCTACGGGTTCAACCCGTATGATCCGCGCCCCGATCCGCGTCCGCTGCCCAACGGCGACGGCCGGCCCGCGCTGACTCCGGGCGGATCGAGCTCGGGGCCAGGAATCGCCGTCGCTGCAAATCTGGCCGCGATCGGCGTCGGCACCGAAACCTCCGGTTCGATCCTGAGTCCGGGCTCCGCCAACTTCCTGGTGGGTATCAAGCCGACGGTGGGGCTGATCAGTCGCGACGGGATCATTCCGATCACGGCGGACCAGGACACCGCTGGACCGCTGACCCGGACGGTGAAGGATGCGGCGATCCTGCTCGGTGTCCTGGCCGGCTTCGATCCGGCCGACCCCGCCACCGCGGCGTGTCTCACGGCCGGGAACTGCTTCAGTGATTACACGCAGTTCCTCGACGAGGATGCGCTGGTGGGTGCGCGTATCGCCGTGCCTCCGTTTCCGGACAACCGCGCGGACGTCATGAACGCCGCGATCGACGTTTTGCGCAGCCGGGGTGCCCACGTGGAGCTGATTCCCGCGCTGGCGCCGCAGCTGCCGAGCTGCGACCCGAGCGTGTACCCGCCTCCACCGGGTCCCACGCCGCCGCAGACTCTCCGCTGCTCGACCGTGCTGAACTACGGCTTCAAGCGCGACCTCAACGGGTATTTCGCGGCGCACGTCAGCCCGGCTGCACCGGTCAAGAGCCTGCAGGACGTGATCGATTACAACAACGCGCACGCGCCGGCTTCGATCAAGTATGGCCAGGCACTCGCCTTGTTCTCCCAGAAGTTCGACATCACTCCGGGCAGTGCCGACACGATCCGATATCTCGCCGATCGCGCGGAGGATCTTTCACGCTCCAGGGGCGCTCTCAATGCGGTCTACGACGGTCCCGACGGTATAACGGGTACGAGCGACGACTTTGATGCGATTCTTTTCTCCGCCAACAGCGGCGCGGCCACTCCGGCCAAGGCGGGGTACCCCAGCATCGTGGTACCCGGCGGCTTTTTCGTCAACGCGCCGACCCCGCCGTTCCCCGACGGTTTCAATGCGAAGCCAGGGCCGACCGGCGTGACGTTTTCAGGCCGCGCGTTCAGCGAGCCCCGCCTGATCGGCCTCGCCTACGCGTTCGAACAGGCGACGAAGCACCGGCAGCCGCCGGCGAGCGCGCCGCCCCTGCCCAGCGATTTCGTGGGCCGGCCATAGGAGGCAACCAGTCAAGAACGAAAGCGAGCGGGAAGAGTTCCGGGTCTGATCCTGTCGAACCAGGATTGAGTCAATGAGCGTCAAGGAACCTGTGGGCCACAGGTTCCGGCTTATGTGATCGGGGGGAGACCCCCGCGCCCCGGGCCTGCGCTTCTACCAATTCCGCCACTTTCGCCGGCCCAGAAGAGGCCAGAAGAGGAGCGAGCGAGTTTCTTACCGTCAAGGAACCTGTGCGAGCCCACAGGTTCCGGCGACTCAGGCGGGGCAGGATCCCGAAT
>JBKPDV010000200.1:0-22441 GCA_046728075.1 Acidobacteriota bacterium
TGTTGTTGCCGCCCCCGCCCCAGCCGCAGCCGCAGCAGGAGCCGCCCCAGATGGCCGCGCCCATCGCCATGCCGACGCCGAAGGTGACGAGCGCGGCGCCCGGGGTCTAGGGCGGGTAGTAGACCGGCGGGTACGGGTAGACCGGCGGCGGGTAGACGACCGTCGGATTGTAGGAAGGGACGTAGACGACCTCGGGGTTTGCCTGCTGGATGATGATGGTTTCCTTGCTTTCAATGACCTTCGTCTCGACCTTCTGCTGCTCGTTGGACTTCAAGGCGCCTTTGCCCTCGGCTTTCTTGCGCATCCGCTGGACCGCTTCCATGACGTCGCTCTGCTGGTCGAGGAAGGCGTCTCCGAGCTGCGTGGTCCACTGGATGTCGTCCGCGAGCCGCTTGACTAACTCGGGAACCGCCGCCATCGACTGGATGGACGGGTCCCACGGCTGTTTGGCGACCGCATCGGCGAGCGCCTTGTCTTTCAGGTTCTTGTTCTTCTCGAGCCACTGCTGAAGCTGGACAAGCTCGAGCGGGTACGTGGACGCGGCGAGGGTCTGGGCCAGCAGCGGATCGGGATAGAGCGCGATCGGAGCCACCAGCGAATCGAGTTGATCCGCAGAAAGCTTCTCGGCCGCCGGCTCGGCCGCGGCCGCCGCCGGCGCTTCCTGGGGAGGCGCCTGCGCGAGTAGCGCCGCGTCGCCGCAGGCGAGGAGCGCGACGCAGACGAGCGCAAGAAGCTTGCGAAAGGATGGGATCAAGCTTCGTGGCCGAGACGAATTGGGCTCCATGGTTCCTCCTTCGGGATGGCATCCGAAATCTGGTCGCCAAGTCTATTACTTATCAGAATGTCCGGGTGCGGGCGAGGCGTCTGTGCGCTTCGCGCCGCCCGTTGCCACGTTCCGAGGCCGAATGGCGTGCGCGACCGGTCTCGATGCAGCTCGAGTCGCGCCGGCGCAGCTGAGACGGCCGGCGCTCAGTTGTGAGGTCCCGGGACAGGCGGCTGGCCGAGCTCGTCTAAGAGCTTGGCCACGAGGCCGGTCCAGCCGGTCTGATGCGAGGCGCCGAGGCCGGCGCCCGTATCGCCGTGGAAGTACTCGTGGAAGAGCACGAGGTCGCGCCAGTGGGGGTCGGTGCGGAAGATCTCGGAAGCCGAGGTCGCCGGCCGGCGGCCGTTGCCGTCAGGCAGGAAGATGCGGGTGAGACGCCGGGCCAGCTCGCGCGACACCTCGAGCAGATTCATCTTCTTGCCGGAGCCGGTCGGGCACTCGACCTGGAACTCATCGCCAAAGTAGCTGTGGTAGCGGTGCAGCGACTCGATGATCAGGTAGTTGAGAGGGAACCAGACCGGACCTCGCCAGTTGGAGTTGCCGCCGAAGAGCTTCGTACGCGACTCCCCGGGCTGGTAGTCCAGACGGTAGACCATGTCGTGCGCGTGGAGCTCGTACGGTTGGTCGCGGTGGAAACGGGAGACGGACCGGATCCCGTAAGGTGAGAGGAACTCGTTCTCATCGAGCATCCGCGCGAGGACGCGCACCAGCTGCTTCGGCTTGACGACGGAGAGGAGAATCAGCTCGTCGCGCCCCTGCCTTCGCATCGAGGCACAGGAATCGGTCAGGTCCTGCCGGTTCTCGAGGAACCATTCCATGCGGCGCTTGAAAGCGGGAAATCGCTCGATGAGTTTGGAGTCCCCCGTGGCGACGGCGGAGAGGGGGATGAGCCCCACGATGGAGCGGACCTTGATGGGGATGTCGGGGCTGTCGGGCGCGTGCAGCTCGTCGTAGAAGAACCCGTCCTGCTCGTCCCACAGCCCCTTTTCCGGATCTTCGGGCATCTGGATCGCGTGCGCGATGTAGACGAAGTGCTCCCAGAACTTGCTGGCCACGTCTTCGTAGACCGGGTCCTCGGTCGCCAGCGTGAGCGCGATGGCGAGCATGTTGAGGCAGTACATCGCCATCCAGCTCGTGCCGTCGGCCTGACCCAGGATCCATCCCGGGGGCAGCGGTCGGTTGCGGTCGAAGATGCCGATGTTGTCCAGCCCCAGGAACCCGCCCTGGAAGATGTTGTTCCCCAGCGCGTCCTTGCGGTTCACCCACCAGTCGAAGTTGAGAAGCAGCTTGTGGAACACGCGCTCCAGGAAAGCCCGGTCACCCCGGCCGGTCTTGGTCTGTTCGATCTGGAAGACCCGCAGCGCGGCCCAAGCGTGGACGGGCGGATTGACGTCGGAAAAGTTCCACTCGTAGGCGGGGATCTGGCCGTTGGGGTGCATGTACCACTCGCGCAGCATGAGCAGGAGCTGCTCCTTGGCGAACTGGGGATCGATCAGGGCGAAGACGACGCAATGGAACGCCAGATCCCACGCCGCAAACCATGGGAACTCCCAGGTGTCAGGCATCGAGAGGATGTCTTCCGAGTAGAGGTGCGTCCAGTCGGCGTTGCGGCCCCTCCGGCGCTCCGAGGGCGGGGGCGGGAGGCCGGGATCGCCCAGGAGCCAGCGCCGGACGTCGTAGCGGTAGTACTGGCGAGACCAGATCATGCCGGCAAAAGCCTGGCGCATCACGCTCTTCTCGACCGCCGAGAGACCTTCCGGAATGACCGCGCCGTAGAACTCGTCGGCCTCGGCCTTGCGTTTGCCGAGGATCTCGACGAAGCCGTCCCCGAGGGGATCGTCGGAGATCCGCGCTTCATCGGTCAGGCGCAGGCGGACGGCGGCAGTTCCTCCGGCAGGGAGGGTGAGCCGGTATCGCGCCGCCGCCTTGGTGCCCTGCCGCTCCGGGTTGACCGTGTCCGCGCGCCCCTTCACCACGTACTCGTGAAAGGCGTCCTTGACGTACGGCGAACGATTGGGGAGTGAAGAGACCCGCTCCGCATTCGTGTCGTTCTCGGTGAAGAGAAGCTCCGCTCCAGCGGCGGCGTGCAGAAACCGCCGGCCCAGCCGGGCTTCGGTGAGCTCGATGACCGGGCCGCCGTCCGGACGCGTTCCCGCGTGGAGCTCGGGCCGGGTTCGTTTCGGCTCCCACGACCAGGTGTTGCGGAACCATATGGTCGGCAGCAGGTCGAGCGATGCCGGCTCCGGGCCGCGGTTGGCGACGGTGATGGCAATGAGGATGTCTTCGGGGGACGCCTTGGCATACTCGACGAAGACGTCGAAGTAGCGACCACCGTCGAAGACGCCGGTATCGGCGAGCTCGTACTCGGGCTCCTCGATCGTGCGCCGGGCGTTTTCCTCCACCAGCCTGCTGTAGGGGAACTCCGCCTGCGGGTACTTGTAGAGGTACTTCAGATAGGACTGGGTGGGTGTGGCGTCGAGATAGAACCAGTAATCCTTGACGTCCTCGCCGTGGTTGGCCTCGGAGTTGGCGAGCCCGAAGGGGCGCTCCTTCAGGATGGGATCGCGCCCGTTCCAGAGAGCGATGGCGAAACAGATGCTCTGGTGTCGGTCGCACAGCCCGCCAAGGCCGTCCTCGTTCCAGCGGTAAGCGCGCGAGCGCGCCTGGTCGTGAGTCAGGTAGTCCCAGGCGGTTCCCCCGGGGCTGTAGTCCTCGCGCACGGTGCCCCAGGCCCGTGCCGACAGGTAAGGCCCCCAGTGGCTCCAGTAGACGCGGCGGCGGTCGTTGTCGGAGAGCCGCAGGCCTTCGGCCGTCTCCCCGGGCTTGCGCTTCACGCTAGCTCGCGGGCGCGTGCCAGCCCTCGAGACCGTCCGTCAGGCGATCCGCCTCCGGCGGTCCCCAGCTTCCGGGCTTGTAGGCCTGGACCGGCGTGACATTGTCGAGAACTCCGTCCACGACGGCCCAGGCCGCCTCGACCGCGTCTTCGCGCACGAAGAGCGTCGGATCTGCCTTTATCGCGTCGGTTAAGAGCCGCTCGTAGGCTTCGATCTCGTCGCCCCGTGCGTCGCGTACCGCGACGAGTTCCGTGGCCACCGATCCCGGCTCGGAACCCGGGCGCTTGATGCGGGCGCCGAGAGAGAGGGAGACGCTCGGCCCCAGCCGGAAGCGGAAGTAGTTGCTTTCGTCCGGGGAAAGCCTGGAGAGAGGCGGCCGCTTGAGATCCACGAAGACCTCGGTCGCTGTCACGGGAAGAGACTTGCCGGCCCGGATCAGGAAAGGCACCCCCGCCCAGCGCCAGGAATCGATCTCCAGCCGGACCCCGGCGTAGGTCTCCGTGGTCGAGCCCGGCTTCACGCCCGGCTCGTTCTTGTAGCCCTCGACCTGGCCGCGCACGACGTCCTCGGGCTTCAAGGGAGCGATCGCCCGGAAGACCTTCACTTGCTCGTCGCGGATCCGGTCGGCTTCCACCGAGTTGGGCGGCTCCATGGCCAGGTACGCGACCACCTGGAGGAGGTGGTTCTGGATCACGTCCCGGATCGCGCCGGTCTCGTCGTAGAACTTGCCGCGCCCTTCGACGCCGAAGGCCTCGGCCATGGTGATCTGGACGCTGTCCACGTAGTTGCGGTTCCAGATCGGCTCGAGAAAGGTGTTGGCGAAGCGGAAGTAGAGGAGGTTCTCGACCGCCTCCTTACCCAGGTAGTGATCGATGCGGAAGATGGAGTCCTCCGGAAACACCTTGTGGAGAGTCGCGTTCAGCGCCCGGGCCGAGGCGAGATCGTGCCCGAACGGCTTTTCCACCACCACCCGCGCGCCGCGGGAGCATCCCGAGGCTCCGAGCTGTTCGACCACCCTGGCGAAGAGGCTCGGGGGGATGGCCAGATAGTGTGTCGGGTGCGCGGCGCTTCCCAGAGCCTTTCGCAGCGCGGCGAACGTCGCCGGATCTGCGTAGTCACCGTCGACGTAGTGGAGCATCTCGACCAGCCGGCGGAACGCCGCCTCATCGACGCCGCCGCCGTGCTCCCGCAGGCTCGCGCGGACCCGGTCCCGGACCTGATCGATCGTCCATCCCGACTTCGCCACGGCGATGACGGGGACCGTCAGGTTTCCTCGTTGGATCATGCCCTGCAGGGCGGGGAAGATCTTCTTGTAGGCAAGGTCTCCCGTGGCGCCGAAAAAAACGAGGGCGTCGGTCCGGTTGCCCGAGCCCGGCGCCGGTTCAGACTCCATCACTTCCCTCCGTGCCCCGCCACAGAGCGATTCCCCCGAGGAGGCCCGCGACGTTCTGGACGATCTTGACTCGCCGGGGCAGGTCGACGGTGATTCTCCTCGCGTTGCCGCCGCCAATGTACAGCAGGTCGTAGTTGAAGAGTTCTTCGAAAGAGCGGATAGCCCGGAGGATGAGCCGCCGCACCAGGTTGGAGCCCATGCGCCCGAGGCCGATCAGTCCGAGCTGCATCATTGCCTCCTCTCGGGAAACGCGCGTTGAGCAGCGCGACTAGAACGCGAACGCGAGCGAGCCGACAACCGTGGGGGTCTCCCAGCCGAGGTTGAACACGAAGACGTTCAGCTTCCACTTCTTGTAGGTGAACCCGACGAAGAGACCGCGCTGCACGTCGAGACCCGTGTGGTACGCGCGGGTGCGCTGCGAGGCGAGGCCCGCCGTCAGCCACTCCGTGGGGGAATAGCCGAGCTGTGCCCAGTTGTAGAAGAAGTCGTTGGCGGAATCGTCCACGTCGAAGACGTACTCGCCCTCGCTGTACAGCTCGAAACGGCCGTAGGTGACCGTCATCTCGTAGCCGGGGGCGACCCCGCGCGTGTCGCCGAAGATCCCGCCGGCTAAGAGCGTTGCGTCCAGCCGCAGCTTCTCGCCGGCGCCCACGTTCCACCCGACCCACGCGGAACCCGTCCGGAACGCCTCGTAGTTGTAGCGCGCCTCGAGGTGAAGCGCACCGTGATTGGCGATCACGGTCGGCTGGGCGTAGTGACGGTCGTCCGGAGGAAAGTAGCCGTAGATGCTGGCGTTGAACTCCCACTCCGTCTTCCCCGGCTCGCCAGCCGGCGTCCGGTCTTTCTCCTGGGCGTGCGCCGTCCCGCGGGCCGCGGCGGACACCGCGAGGAGAATCGCGAGAGCGAGACGGCCGGCGGCCTTCATCCTCCGAGCGCGATCGTGAGACCGACGAGCGCCGCTCCGATGGCGACCATCAAGAGTCCGGTGCGCCAGGGGCGGAATCCCGAGGACTTCGCCAGCTCGTAGCCGGCGGCGAACAGCAGGACGATCGCGATGGCGTTGGAGACGCGGAGCGCCTGCTTCGCGTCGTGCATCAGCAGGAACGGGATGACGACCGGAAAGGTCGACAGGAACACCAGCAGGAAGCAGGCGAGCGCCCCTCGGAAATCTTCGCCGCGCAGCGGCGCGCGCCGCGGCGGCTCCGGCAGCGCGGCAAGTCCCTCCCGGACCCGGTCGAGGTCTTCGGGCCGAAGGGTGGCGGCGATGGCCGGGGGCACCGCCCCGGCGATCAGCTCGCGCGCTTGCGCCGGGCTCGAAACGCTCCGAACGCGCCGGAGCGTCAACAGATCGCGCCCGCGGTCGCCAAGCGAGTTCAGGACGTACATGATCGCGTCGACGATCCCCCAGGCGAGGTTGCAGCCGATCGCCCCGATGAGCATCGTGCGGACCTGAGCCCGGCCGCTCTCGGCGGCGGAAAGAGAGCAGGTGAACGTCAGGACCATGATCAGGCCGAAGAGAATCTCTGAGAACCGCTCCGTCGGCTCGAGGACGCGGCGCCGCGTTGCCGTCACGTATGCCTTCGCGGAAATACTCGAAGCCACCTCGTTTTCGATTCTGACATTCGAACGGAGATCTCGGGTGCATTCGTGTCTGCCCTTTCGGGCTGCGGCTCATGAGTCATCTGGGTTTCGGACAGTCGAGCCCGGCGATACAGTGGCTGCCGGCGCCTCTTCAAAGGAGGGGTCTCATGCGCTCCCGAGTTTTGTTCCGGGCCGCCTCGGCCGCCCTGCTCCTCCTTCTTCTCAGTCCCGCCGCGCCTTCCCTGGCCTGGCAGAAGGCTCAACCAAAGGCGCAACCGAAGGCCGAACCGAAGACCGCGAAAGAGACGCGCGCGTTGCGATTCCCGACAAGGAGTGGACCGGCGACTTCGACGGGATGAAGAAGCGGCGCCTCGTGCGCGTGCTCACCGTCTACAACAAGACCAACTACTTCATCGACAAGGGCACCCCTCGCGGCATCACGGCCGACGCGTTCAAGCTGTTCGAGGACTCCATCAACCAGAAGTACAAGACGGAGAACCTGCGAATCCACGTGGTCTTGATTCCGGTGCGCCGGACCGAGCTCGGGGAGCTGCTCCTCGGCGGGAAGGGAGACATCGTCGCGGCGAGCATCACGGTGACGCCGGAGCGGCTGGAGAAGGTGGATTTCTCGAACCCGACTATCCAAAACGTGTCCGAGATCATCGTCTCGGGCCCCGCCTCCGAGTCGATCGCCTCCAAGGAGGACCTGTCCGGGCGGGAAGTCTTCGTCAGGAAGGGCTCGATCTACAACGAGAGCCTCGACAAGCTCAATGCCGACTTCGCCAAGAGCGGCAAGGCGCCCGTGAAGCTCCGGTTCGCACCCGACGAGCTCGAGGACGAAGACCTGCTCGAGATGACGAACGCCGGTCTCGTCCAGTACGTCCTGGTGAACGACTTCCTGGCGAAGTTCTGGGCGAGCGTCCTGCCCAAGTTGAAGCTCCATCCGGAGGTCGCGCTCCGGAAGGACGCCGGAATCGGCTTGGCGATGCGCAAGGGAAGCCCGCTCCTGAAGACCGAGCTCGACGCCTTCATCGCGAAGTACCCGGCGGGTTCGAGCGTCCGGAACCAACTCTTCCAGAAGTACGAAATTCGTGAAGAACGCAGCGGCGAGCCAAGAGATCAAGAAGTTCCAGCGGCTCGTGGAGTTCTTCAAGTCCTACTCGGACAAGTACGACATGGACTATGTCCTCATGGCGGCGCAGGGCTATCAGGAATCCCGCCTGGATCAGAACGCGAAGAGCCCCGTCGGGGCGGTCGGCGTCATGCAGGTGATGCCGGCTACCGGACAGGATCTCAAGGTCGGGGACATCTCGAAGGAGGAGCCGAACATCCACGCCGGGGTCAAGTACATGCGGTTCATGATTGACCAGTTCTTCGCGAACGAGCCGATGGACAGGTTGAACAAGGGCCTCTTCGCGTTCGCCGCGTACAACTGCGACCCCGGCCGGGTCCAGAGCCTCCGGAAGGAGGCCGCGAAGAAGGGCTACGACCCGAACAAGTGGTTCAACAACGTCGAGATCATCGCGTCGCAGAGGATCGGCCGCGAGACCGTGACCTACGTGTCCAACATCTACAAGTACTACATCGCCTACAAGCTCGTCATGGAAACCGCGGCGGAGCGGAACAAGGCCCGGGAAGAGGCGAAGAAGCCCGAGTAGACGCGGACTTTAGGCGCCGGAGGACTAGGCGGGCTGCCGCCGCCCGCCGGGAGCCGCTGCCGGCGCCTGGCTCTGGTAGCGTGCCACGGCCAGCTCCTCGTTGAAGAACATCCGGTCGCGCCCCAGCGTCTCCCCGAGCGGGGAGCGCTGGACCATGGACAGGACGGACGGGTTCAAGCCCACGAGCCACAGAGTGACGCCGTCCTCGCGGCTCCGCTTCTCGCCCTCGATGAGCATCTTGAGAGCCGTGTATTCGAGGTCGAAGACGGCGCCGAGATCGAGCGCGAGGATCCTAGGCCTCGTGTCGGCTCCGGCGATCAGGGCGGCGATCTTCTGCCCGACACGTTCCGCGTTGGCGAAGAATATCCGGCCCTCGAGCCGCAGCATGAGAAGTCCCGGAAACGTCTCGTCCTCGGGATGCTCGTCCGAGCGTGGCCGGAACACGTTGGTCCCAGGCTTGCGGCCCAGGACCTGGACGGGCGGGTCCGCCACCTGGTAGGCGAGCGCCACGAGCGAGAGGATGATGGCGACCACGATCCCGCGGAGCGTTCCGAAGAGCATCACGCCGGCGAACGCCGCAATCGCCCAGACGAACTCCGTCCGGCGGATTTTGAGGATCGAGCGGAACTCGGCCGGCTTGATGAGGCCGATCGAATAGACGACCACGACCGCCGCAAGCGTCGCCTGCGGCATGAGACCGATGAGCGAAGCGAGGAACAGCATCGTCGCGAGCGTCGCCGCGGCCGTGACGACCTGCGCGAAGCTGCTGCGGGCGCCCGCGTGCCGGTTCACGGCGGTCTGGCTCGTTCCGCCGCCCGAGGGCATCGCCCCGAAGAACGCGCCCGCGCCGTTCGCGAGGCCCGTCGCGAGGAGCTCCCGGTTCGGCTTCGGCTGCGGCTCGTCGTCGCGGGCGAACGCGCGCCCTGCCGCGACCGTCTCCGTGAACGACATGAGGGCGATGCCGATGGCGGCGGACCAGAGAACCGCCGAGAGCGAGAGATCCGGGACGGTCAGCGGAGGAAGACCGGTGGGGATCTTGCCGACGAGCTCGATCCCCCGCGCCTGGAATCCCAGAAGGCCCGCGCCGGCGATCCCCAGGGCGACGGCGACGAGCGGCGCGGGCACACGCGGGACGAAACGCTCGAGGGCAACGAGGATCGCGATCATGGCGAGTGAGAGCGCGAGCGTCGGCAGTGCGGTCTGAGGGATGTGCTCCACGGTTGCGGCGAGCTTCTGGAGAAACGTCTTGCCGGAGACGTGAAAACCGAGCAGCTTGGGGATCTGATCGCAGACGATGACGACGCCGATGCCAGCCTTGAAGCCGACGAGCACCGGTTCAGAGATGAAGTTCGCGACGAAACCGAGGCGGAACAAACCGGCGACCACGAGCATCCCTCCGACGAGCAGCGTCAGCGTCGAGACTCCCTTGAGAAGCAGGGCCGGATCGCTTCCCGGGAAAGCCTCAGCGAGTCCGGCGCCCGTCAGGATCGCGAGCGTCGTCGTCGTGCTGACCGAGAGGACGCGCGACGTCCCGAGCATCGCGTAGACGAGCATGGGCAGGAAGGCGGTGTAGAGGCCCACCTGGACGGGCAGGCCGGCGACGGTCGCGTATGCCATCGCCTTCGGGATGACGACGGCCGCCGCCGTGAGGCCGGCGACGACGTCGAAGCGCAGCCACGCCTTGCGGTCGCCGACGAGGCTGTTCCCGCTCGCGCGGTCGGGCGCTTCGGCGGAGCTCACGGCGACGACGCCGGGACCGCGGGCGCCTTCGCCTCCTCGCTCATCCACTCCTGGAACAGGTTGTAGAAGACGACGAGGAGCACCGGACCGATGAAGAGACCCAGGAATCCGAACGCGAGGACGCCGCCGGCGACTCCGAGGAACACGACGGCGAGCGGCGCCTCGATGCCGCGTCCGATGAGGAGCGGGCGGACGACGTTGTCGGAGCCGCTGACGACGATCAGGCCCCAGAGACCCATGAAGATCGCCCACCCCGTGTGCCCGTTGGCGTTCAACCACAGGGCGGCGGGCAGCCACAGGAGGATCGGCCCGCCCGGGATGACGGAAAGGAAGAACGTCGCCATGCCGAGGAGGAACGCCTGCGGGACGCTCGCGATCCAGAATCCGATCATCGCGAGGATCGCCTGCACGACACAGGTGCCCAGCAGCCCCTTGAACACTCCGACGATAGTGGATCGGACGACGGCGACCTGGCGGCGACCGGTCTCGCCCGCGAGACGGAAAGCGACGCGGTCGACGTTCGCGGCAAAGACCTCCCCGTGGATGTACAAGAAGGCCGCGAGGAAGAGCGCGAGCAGGAATTCCAGGATCCCGATGCTCACGCCCGCGACGGCGCCGACGAGGAAGTCCTTGACGGGCCCGAGATACGGGCGGAGCGCCTTGCGGAACTCCTCGGGGTTGTTGGCGTAGAAATCCCACTTCGCGACCGCCGCCTTCCCCACGAGGGGCACCGCGGCGAGCCACGCCGGCGCGGCCTTGAGCCCGCCCTCGAGCATTCCGTTGAACCGCGCGCCGAGCTCGGGCAGGCCCGCCGCGACGTTGGCCGCGAGAGCGGCGATCGGAACGAGGAGCACGAGAGTTAGGAGGAGCGTCGTCGCGACGGCGGCGAGCTTGCGGCGTCCGCCGATGAGCCGCACGACGCGGTGGTAGAGCTTGCGGGTCGAGACGGCGATGATGGCGCCCCAGAGCGCCGCGGTCAGGAACGGACGCACGACGAGGAAGCAGCCGACCACGAGGGCCACGATCGCGGCGCCGACGGCATAGCGCTCGTAGCGGCGCAGGCCGCTGGGCTCGGGGGGAAGGGCTCGGACTTCGCTGCTCATTTCTGGCCTCCCATGGTCTCGAGCAGCCGCTTGATCGGCTGCTGGCTGACTCGGATGAGTCCCTTCGACGGATTGTTCAGGTCCAGGGTCACGGAGACCGTCAGCGCGATGATCAGGATGAACACCGCGGTGCCCGCGAGCGACGTGCCCGACGACGTGCCCTGGTCTCGCCCCACGAGAGCGGAGACGACGCCCGCGGAGAAGAGCAGCAGCAGGAGGGTGGTCGCCGGCAGGCGGTCGCTCGCCGCGGCGAGGCGTGAGGCGTGGCTGCTCGTGAGCGCGTTCAGTGTCTGCGTCAGCGGAACGGCGATCGGAGTCCCGGCGGCGATCGCTTCGCCGACCAGGTCCGTCATCCGGCCGTGCATCTGCGGGAAGCGGGTCAGGGCGTCTCTCGCCTCCGAGATCGACCCGGTCCTGGCGGCCTCCAGCCGCAGCTGCGTGTAGTCGCGGATGACCTCCTGGAGCCTGCCGCGGACCGGCTCGGGGAGAAGCGTCGCGCAGGTGTAGAAGTCGCCGATCGCGTTGCTGTCTGTGATGAGGGCCTCGCGGCGGCGCTCGTACTTGTTGAGCGCCATCGAGAAAGTGAAGGCGAGCAGCAGGCCGAGGAGGGCGAGCGCCGCTTCTTCCACGGGGCCCTCGAGGATCGCCCGCCGGTCCAGCCGTCTCCTCCGGGCCCACTCCCACGCGACGAGCCACGACGCGCTCATGACCACCGCGACGAGGAGCGCCGCGGCCAGAGGATGCAGGTCCGAGACGGCTTCCACGATTCCCCCGGACCGCTAGTAGACCCCGGGGACGAAGCGCCGGCGTGCGATCGAGGCCTCGTCGTCGTACGTCCCCTTCTTGGAGCGCTTCGGCAGACGGATCTTCTCCCGCGGGACCTTCTTGTACGGGATGAGCGACAGGAAGTGCGAGAGGCAGTTGAGCCTCGCGCGCTTCTTGTCATCCGAGCGGACGATGTACCACGGCGCGTGCCGCGTGTCCGTGGCGGCGAGCATCGCGTCGCGCGCCTTCGAGTACTCGTACCACTTCGTGCGTCCGGGCAGATCCATGGGGGAGAGTTTCCACTGCCGGAGAGGATCGGTGATGCGCGCCTCGAACCGCCGCGCCTGTTCCTTGTTGCCGACCTCCAGCCAGTACTTCACGAGCGTGACGCCGCCGTCGACGATGTACTTCTCGACGGGGGGGCAGCGCTCCATGAACCGGCGGTACTCCTCCTTCGTGCAGAAGCCCATCACCCGCTCGACGCCCGCCCGGTTGTACCAGCTGCGATCGAAGATCACGATCTCCCCCGCCGCCGGGAAGTGCTCCATGTAGCGCTGCATGTACATCTGAGTCTTCTGCCGGTCCGACGGCGCCGGCAGCGCGACGACGCGGAACACACGGGGGCTCACGCGTTCGGTGAGCGCCCGGATCGTCCCGCCCTTGCCGGCCCCGTCGCGGCCCTCGAAGACGACGATGATCCGCTTGCCCTCCTGCTTGACCCAATCCTGCAGGTGGCAGAGCTTCGCCTGGAGCCTTCGCAGCTCCTTCGTGTACTCCTTCGTCTTCAGCTTCGGATGCTCTGAATTGGCTTCCTTCTTGGCCACGGCTCGACTCCTCGCTCCCGCTCCGTGTGTCGACCGGCGCGTTTTCGGCACGCTACCAAAGGGGTCCGAAGCGCGACCATTGGACCTAGGTCCCATGATTTCTGCTCCCGAGGGGCATCACGACCTCTGGAAAATCTGTTGGATGGGAACGAGTACGGCCGCTTGACGTTCGTCACCGGAGCCCGCACGAAGCGCATCTGGTACTGAGACGCCCTACTCCGCCGACGCGACGGGGATGAAATAGAACATGAGCGCCACGATCACGTAGAGCGCCGTGAGCTGCACTCCCTTGAACCAGTTGGACCGCCCGTCTCCCGAGACGATCGCCCCGATCAGCACCGCGAAGAAGAGGGAGCCGACCTCGGCCCTGCCGAAAGAGAGCGTCATCGGCCCCGGTCCCAGCACGTGGCTCGCGAGCACGAGCGCGGGAGCGACGAACAGGACGATCTGGATGCTGCTGCCGAACGCGATTCCGAGAGACAGGTCCATCTTGTTCTTCAGGCCCATTGCCACGCACGAGCCGCTCTCGGCGGCGCCGCCGACGATCGCGACGAAGACGAGACCGATGAACGTCTGCGACATCCCCAGGGCCTTGCCCGTGCCCTCCGCCGCGCCGACGAGGATCTCGCTCATCCAGGCCGCCAGCACGGAGGCGACAACGAGGCTCCCAGCCGCGCGGCCGACGCTCCACGCCGGCTCCTCGTCCTCGTCGCCTCCCGCCTCCCCCATGCTCCGGAACTCCTCCGGGTGCGTCCGGAGCATGAAGACGAGGTACAGCGCGTAGGCGAGCAGGAGCACGATGGCGAGCCCGGTGTTGAGCAGGCCCTCCTCGCGGATGGGGCCGCCGGTCGAGAAGAAGCGCGAGAACGCGCTCGGGATCGCGAGGCTGATCGCCGCGAGCAGCATCATCGTGCTGTAGGTGCGCGCGGCCGCGGGGTTGTACTCCTGTGTGTGGTACCGGATCCCGCCCCCCAGCATCGCGACCCCGAGCGCAAGGAGGAGGTTGGCGAGGATCGCGCCGATGATCGACGCGCGAACGAGCTCGTGATTGCCGGCCTTGAGCGCGACGAGGGCAATGATGAGCTCGGGAGCGTTGCCGAACGTGGCGTTCAGGAGCCCTCCGATCGCGTCGCCGGTCCGATGGGCGATCTGCTCGGTCGACTGGACGATGAGGCCGGCGATGGGCACGATCGCGAGCGCCGCCGAGAAGAAGAGCACAGGGTCCGGCACTCCCGCGTGCTCGAGGATCACCGTGATAGGAATGAACGCGAAGAGCCAGGAGATCGACGGCTTGAGCTTCACGACGCCGGAGGAGCCGCCCCGGCCGGCTTTGTGGCGGGAGGAGCAGCGGACGGGGTCGGCTTCGGGGCGGGAGCAGGAGCCGCCGGCGACTGCCACGCGGGGCTCGGGATCATCCAGCCGCCCCCCAGCGCCTTATAGATGTTCACGTAGTCGACGAGCAGGTTCAGACGCTGGCGGGCGAGCACGATCTCGGCGGGATAGAGCTGCTGCATGGCATAGAGGACTTCGAAGTAGTTGGAGAGGCCGCTGTCGTAGCGCAAGTTCGTCAGGCGGACCATTTCCCGATAGTCACCGACGGTGCGTTCCAGCTCCGCGACCGACGACGCGAGCTTCTCGCGCGCGTAGAGGACGGTCGTCGTTTCCGAGAATGCGCCGGTCACCGTCTGCTCGTAGGCGACCCTCGACTGCTGCCACTGAGCGTAGGCCACGTCGTACTGGCTGATGAGCCGTCCTCCCTGGAACAGGGGACCGAAGAGTCCCGCGGCGATCGACCAGGTTCTTCCCTCGGGAAAGAGGTTCGACACTTCGGGACTCACGCCGCCGAAGAGTCCGGTGAGGCTGATCGTCGGGAAGAAATTCGCAGTGGCTACGCCGACGAGCGCATTCGCGGAAATGAGCTGTTGTTCGGCCTGCCGGACATCCGGCCGCCGCTGGAGCAGCGTCGACGGCAGTCCCGCCGGCACGTCGGGCGGCATCGGCTGGCTGGCGAGGTCCAGCCCGCGTGGGATCGAGGCGGGGTTTCGTCCCAATAGGAAGTTGAGCTGATTCTCCGTCGCCTCGATCTGTCTTTCGATATCCGGAATCTGGGAAGCGACCTGGTATCGCGCCGCCGAGGCGTAGGAGGTTTGCAGAGCCGAAGCCGCTCCCTCATTCAACTTGCGCTGGAACAAGTCGAAGGTCTGCTGGAACGCATCGACGGTGTTCTTCGATATCGCGAGCTCTTCGTCGAGCTCGCGAAGTTGGAAATAGGTGACCGCGACCTCCGAGACGAGAGAGAGCATGACTCCTTTGCGCGCCTCTTCCGAGGCCAGGTACTGGGCCTTCGCGGCCTCGTTCGATCGCCGGACCCGGCCCCAGAGATCGACCTCCCATCCGAAGTTGACGTTGACGCTGTGGAGATCCTGAGTCGTGTGGGTGAAGGGCGGAGCGAAGCTCGACTGCTGTCCCCGCGACCACTGTCCGCCGTAGAAAATCTGCGGCCAGAACTCGGAGCGCGCGATTCCCGCGCGCGCCCTCGCCTCTTCTACCCGCCACGCGGCGAGCTGGACGTCATACCCGCTCGCAAGAGCCTCGTCGATGAGCTCCTGGAGCTTCGGGTCGTGAAAGACCTCCCACCAGGGCTGGTCGGCAAGGGATGCGGCGGGAGCCGGCGGCCCCTGCACCTCGCGGTACTGATCGGGAACGGTGACCGGAGGCTGCTTGTAGTTCGGACCGACGGCGCAACCGGCGAGCAGGACGAGGCCGACGAGGGTCGCGGCGAGCTTCTTCACGTCAGTGCCCTCCACCCGCGGGGCTCGGCGCCGCCGCGGGCGCGGCTACCTTCGCCTTGCCCTTCCCGGCGATCTTCTCGACCAACACGAAGAGCGTGGGAATGAGGAAGATCGCGATGCCGGTCGCAGCGAGCATGCCGACGATGACGACGGTTCCCAGGATCTTGCGCGACTCGGCTCCCGAGCCGGATGCGGTCCAGAGAGGAACGCAGCCGAGGATGAAGGCGAAGGACGTCATCAGGATCGGCCGCAGCCGCAACTTCGCCCCTTCCAGGGCCGCATCGACGAGGCCCATGCCCTTTTCCTTCTGCTGGAGCACGGCGAACTCGACGATCAGGATCGCGTTCTTCGCGGCGAGTCCGATCAGCATGACGAGGCCGATCTGGCCGTAGACGTCGAGATTGAACTTGCGCAACAGGAGGCCCAGGAAGGCCCCGAACACCGCCACGGGCACCGAGAGAAGAACGCCGAACGGGAGCGACCAGCTCTCGTAGAGCGCGGCGAGGATCAGGAACACGAAGATGATCGAGAGGACGAAGACCCGCGCTCCCGCGCCGGCGGCCTTGACCTCCTGGTACGACATGTCGGCCCAGTCGTAGCCCATCTCGCGTGGCATGCTCTCTCGGAAAACCTCCTCAAGAGCGGCCGTGGCCTGTCCGGAGCTGTAGCCCGGCGCGGGAATTCCCGTGACCTGGGCCGCCCGGAAGAGGTTGAATCGGTTGGTGAACTCCGGTCCGGAGACGCTCCTGGTTGTCACGACCGCCGAAAGAGGCGTCATCCTGCCGTCGTTGTTCCTCACGTAGAACTGGTTGATGTCCTCGGTCTTGACGCGGCCGGCCGGCTCGGCTTGGAGGAAGACCTTCCACTGGCGGCCGAAGCGGTTGAACTGGTTGACGTAGATGCCGCCGAGGAAAGCCTGGAGCGACTGGTACACGTCGCGGACCTGGACGCCCTGCTTCAAGACCTTGTCGCGGTTGATGTCGGCGTAGATCTGGGGCACCGCGGCGCGCCAGACGCTGTTGACGTTGGCGAGCTCCGGGCGCTTCCTCGCGGCCTCCAGGAACTTCTGGAGGTTCTGCTCCAGGAACTGGACGGTTCCGCCGCTGCGGTCTTGGAGCCAGAACGAGAAACCGCCGCCGGTGCAGAGGCCCTGGATGGCGGGTGGCTCGAATGCGATGACGCTCGCTTCGAGGATCTTGGACCGGAACTCTCCGTTCAGGCGCCGGACGATCGAGCTCGCCAGCATCTGGTCGCCCTTTCGCTCATCCCAGGGGTCGAGCCCGATGAAGTAGAAGGCGGTGTAAGGTGCCGAGGCTCCGGCGAGGAGGCTGTATCCGGCGACCGTCGTGACGTACTTGACGCCCTTCGTCTCCGAGAGGAGCTTCTCGACTTTCTGGCACACCGCGTCGGTCCGCTGGAGCGAGGAGGCGTCGGGGAGCTGGACGTTCAAGAAGAAGTAACCCTGGTCCTCGCTTGGGAGAAAGCCCGAGGGAAGCCTCTTGCCGAGAAGGCCCGACAGAACGATGAACCCGCCGAGGATCAGGAGGCTGACGACCACTCGGCGGATGAGGAGGCTGGAAAGGTTGACGTAGCCGTTGGTCATCTTATTGAAGACCCGGTTGAACCACGCGAAGAACTTCCCGAGAGGTCCCTTCGACTGTTTCTTCGGCTTCAGGATCAGGGAGCACAGCGCCGGCGAGAGCGAGAGGGCGTTGAACGCGGAGATCAGGACCGAGACGGCGATCGTGATGGCGAACTGCATGTTCATCCGGCCCTGGATGCCGCCCATGAAGGCGACCGGGATGAACACGGCGGAGAGGACGAGAGCGATTCCGATGACCGGCTGCGTGACCTCCTCCATCGCTTTCAGCGTCGCGTCCCTCGGCGAGAGGCCGTGCTCGATGTGATGCTCGACCGCCTCGACGACGACGATCGCGTCGTCCACGACGAGCCCGATCGCAAGCACGAGGCCGAACAGGGAGAGCGTGTTGATCGAGAATCCAAGCGACGGGAACAGCATGAACGTGCCGACGAGCGAGACCGGCACGGCGAGCAGCGGAATGAGCGTCGCCCGCCACCCCTGGAGGAACAGGAAGACGACGATGATGACGAGGATGATCGCCTCGAAGAGCGTGTGCTCGATCTCCTTGATGCCTTCGGTGATCGGCAGCGTGGTGTCGAGAGAGATCACGTAATCGAGGTCGTCGGGGAAGCGCTCCTTCAGCTCCTTCATCGTCTTCTTCACGCCCTCGGCCACCGCGATGGCGTTGGAGCCCGGGACCTGGAAAATCCCGATCGGGCAGGAAGGCTTGCCGTTCAACCGCGCGCGCTGCTGGTAGTTCAGGGCGCCGAGCTCGATCCGCGACACGTCTTTCAAGCGCACGACCGATCCGTCGGGGTTCAAGCGCACGACGACGTTGCCAAACTCCTCTGTCGAGACGAGACGCCCCTGGGAGCGCACCGTGTAGGTGAACTCCTGCCCCTTGGGCGCCGGCTCGGTGCCGATGCCTCCGGAGGGATTGACCGTGCTTTGCTGATTGACCGCGTTCAAGAGGTCGGGGACAGTGAGCCCGAGGCTCGCCAGGCGATCCGGCCTGACCCAGATCCGCATGGCGTAGTCGGCGGTGCCGTAGTTCTGGATCTGGCCGACGCCGGGGACGCGGTAGACCGCGTCGTTGACGTTGATCGTGGCGTAGTTGCCGAGGAACAGGGCGTCGTAGGTCCCCTTCGGTGAGTACAGAGAAACGATGAGCAAGGGGTTGGATGTGGCCTTCTTGACCGTCAGGCCGAACTGGTTGACGTCGGACGGGAAGTTCGGCTGTGCCTGCGAGACGCGGTTCTGCGTGTTGACCTGGTCGATGTTGATGTCCGTCTCGACGCCGAACGTGACGTTCTCCGTCAGAGTCCCGTCGTTGGCGTTGGTGGACTGCATGTAGATCATGTTGTCCACGCCGTTCATCTGCTGCTCGAGGGGCGTCGCCACCGACTGCTCGATCGTGATCGCGTCGGCGCCGGTGTAGGTCGTCGTGATCTTGATCTGGGGCGGCACGATGTCGGGGTATTGCGCGGTCGGGAGCTTGGTCATCGCGACGGCACCTGCCATGGTCATCAAGATCGCGATGACGATGGCGACTATCGGCCGGCGAACGAAAAAGGCGCCCACGGCCTACTTCCCGGACTCTTTGGAGGCTTCGGCCTTGGGGGCTTCGGCCTTGGCGGCTTCGGCCGAGTCGCTTCCGGCTTCCTTCGGGACGACGGTCATGCCGGACCGCACGCGCTGCAGCCCCTCCACGACGACCCGGTCACCGGGCTTCAAGCCCTCCTCGATGACCCAGAGGTTCCCTTCGAGCGGCCCGGTCTTGACGACCTTCATCGTCACCTTGTTGTCCGCGCCGACGACCGCGACCTGGTAGCTCCCCTGCAGCTCGGCAACCGCCCGCTGCGGCACGAGAACGGCTCCCTTCTTGACGTCCATCGCGACGCGCACCTTGGCGTACTGGCCCGGGCGCAGGACGTTGCCCGGATTGGTGAACGCGCCGGCGAGCTGGATCGTGCCGGTCTTGACGTCCACTTCGCGTCCCACCAGAAACGGCTTGCCGCGGTGCGGGAAAACCGAGCCGTTCGACAGGATCAGCTGCAGGTTGCCCTGCTCGAGATTCTGGGCCCGGAGGTTCTTCTCGATCGGGCCGTGTTTGGCGACCCAGGCCAGATACTCCTGCTCGCTCGGGTTGAAATAGACCTTGATGGGATCGACCTGCGAGACGGTGGTCATGACGATCTGACGGTTCACGAGGTCGCCCACCTGGGACTTCGAGACGCCGGCGATGCCGTTGATGGGTGAGAGGACCTTCGTCCAGCCGAGGTCGAGCTTCGCCTTCTCGAGCGTCGCCTGCGCGGATTCCACGTTGGCCTGGGCCGTGCGCTCCCGCGTCTCGGCATCGTCGAGCTCCTGCTGGCTGATGGCTTTCTGCGCCGCCAGCGGTCTGTACCGCGCCGCTGTCGTTTTCGCGTTCGCGAGTGTCGCCTGGTACTGGGAGAGGGAGCCCTTGGCCTGGTCGTACGTCGCCTGGAACTGCCTGGGATCGATCTCGAACATGACATCGCCAGCCTGGACGAGGGAACCTTCCTTGTAGACCTGTTTTTGCAGGTAACCCTCGATCTGCGGCCGGATCTCGGCGTTGACGAAGCCGTCGAGCGAGCCGATCCACTCCTGGAAGACCGGCACGTCCCTCTGAACGACCGCCGCCACCTCGACCGAGGGCGTCGGAGGAGGAGGCGCCTCTTTCTTGCCGCAACCCGCGGGGAGCGCCACGAGTAAGGGGAGAGTTAAGAGAGTCAAGAGAGTGCGCGCGAGAGCGACTCGTGTCATCGGACCCACCTCCGTTGCGGCCGATCGAGCCGACGACCCTGCCGCCTCACACGAGCGAACGGCATGCGAGCTAGCTCGTCGTCGGTTACCGAGGAACGCTACATTCCCTTCTTGCCGAGGAAACCCCGGACGAAGGTGCCATCGTCGATCGGTCGCAAGCTCCTCGCGATGTGCACCAAGGTCCGGATCACGGAAGCGCGACGCGGCTGCTAGCTGTTGCCTGAGAACAGTACTCGCGCTTCATGTACGACTTCCCCAAGCTCTCGTACGGCATCGACGTGACGGTCTTTCCCAGCCTGACGAATGCCGGGCGCGGAGCGCCCGCCGTGACTTCGAAGTGAGGCTTCGGGCTACCGCGTCTCGGGGGGCGGCGGGAACTTTGCGAGCAGCTCGGCCACGGAGCGGTCGATTTTTTCGGCCAGCCGCTCGGGGGTCTTGCCGACAGCTCCGGAGAGCATGCCGCGCCACACGAGCTTCTTGTCGGGATTTCGGACGTCGATCGCGAGCGACCCCTGCACCTGTCTGTTCGACCCGGCGTAGTAGTAGGGAGACCACCACCCGTAACTGCCGTAAACGTCGTGGTCCAGGATGGCGTCCTGACTCGTGGCGTAGGTCACCCAAAAATCCGGGGCGCCGCCCTCCATCTTCTTGAACCCCTTGCTCGCGAGCTCCTTGTCGACCGCGCGGCGGACGTGCTCGTCGACGAAGCGGCCGTCCACCATCGCGCCGCCGTGCGGATACTGGAAAGGCGGGCCCTCGTACCAGGCGTACGTCTTCAGGCTCGTGAAGCTCGCCTGCTTGTCCCAGGCGAATTGGGGAGGCACTTCGGTCGAGGCGCAGGCCCCGGCGACCAGGGCGGCGGCGAGGAGAATCGCAAAGCGCTTCATGGCGCCGACGCTACTGCGCGGCTGACGGAAAGGGACCCCGGACCAAAGTTCCATCGGATAGCCGGCCCCGACCGAACACCACGTTGCACCAGGGTCCGATCACCGAGAAACGGCGCGGCTGCCAGCGTGGTGTCCGAGGATCTGCGGACCGCGGGCATCTCGCGGCGGCGCTCGCCTTTCTTCTGCTCTCTCGCTTCCTGTACGACTTCCCCGAGCTTTCGTCCGGCATCGACGTAACGGCCTTTCCCAGCCTGACGGATGCCGGGCGCGTGCCAATCCAGGCGGACGGAAGACTCCGCGCGACATCGTGACCGACTTCTACGTCTCGATCAGCGTCTTCGACAGCTACGACAACCGTCCGCCCAACCCCGACGCGGCCGGGAACGACTGGGGCCCCTGTCGTGTCCGCGGGATACAAGTTCTGAGAGCTGTACCAAGGTCCGGGTCGAACCGGCGGACCGGCGGCTGGTAGTGTCATCCTGGGCAACGGCGATATAGATTCGGGGCTCACAATTCAGGAGGACCCGTGAATCGCCGTTTGACCGTCGTCCGGATGCTCTCCATCGGTCTGCTCCTCGGGGCTCTCGGGCCGTCTCCCCCCGCGTGGGCCGGTCAGAAAGCTCCTCCCGCGAAGAAACCGCGCCGGGAGAAGCACACGCTGCCGCTGCCGGACGAGGCGTGGACGGGCGACTTCGACGGGATGCGCAAGCGGCGGCTGATCCGCGTCCTCGTCGTCTACAACCAGACGAACTTCTTCATCGACAAGGGGACCCCGCGCGGGATCACCTACGACGCCTTCCGGATGTTCGAGGAGCACGTCAACCGGAAATACAAGACCCGGAAGCTCCCGATCCACGTCGCCTTCATCCCCGTCCGGCGGGAAGACATCCTCGATCTGCTCCAGACAGGCAAGGGCGACGTCGCGTCGGCAGGGCTGACGATCACGCCCGAGCGCCAGAAGATCGTGGACTTCAGCGACCCGATCTTGACGGACATGGACGAGATCGTGGTCTCGGGCCCGGGCTCGCCGCCGCTCACGTCCGTCGACGACCTCTCGGGACGCGAGGTCTTCGTGCGCGAGAGCTCCGTCTTCCACGAGAGCCTCGAGAAGCTCAATTCCGACCTGGAGCAGCGAGGCAAGCCTCCCGTTCGACTGCGGCTCGCTCCCGAGGAGCTGGAGGACGAGGACCTGCTCGAGATGTTGAACGCGGGGCTCGTGAAATACGTCGTCGCCAACGACTACCTCGCTCGGTTCTGGGCGAAAGTCCTGCCGAAGCTGCGGCTGAACCGGGGCATCGTGCTTCGGCACGACGCGGACCTCGGATGGGCCATTCGAAAAGGGAGCCCGCAGCTCAAGGCCGAGATCGACGCGTTCGTCGCGAAGCACCCGGAGGGCTCGACGACCCGCGCCGTGCTCTTCGCGAAGTACCTGAAGCACACGAAGTTCGTCAAGAACGCCGAGGCGGTCGCGGAGATGCGCAAGTTCGAGCGAACGGTCAAGCTCTTCCGGGACTTCTCGGACCGCTACGACATGGACTACCTGCTCATGGCCGCGCAGGGCTACCAGGAGTCGCGCCTCGATCAGAACGCGAAGAGCCCGGTCGGCGCCATCGGCGTGATGCAGGTGATGCCTGCGACGGGGAAGGACATGAAGGTCGGCGACATCCACCAG
>JBKPDV010000201.1:0-20394 GCA_046728075.1 Acidobacteriota bacterium
CTGCCCAACCGCTCCAAGGGGGCCATGATCGCCAAAGAAGCCGGCGACGTGACGGCGTATGCGCTGGACCGCCTGGCAGACCGCGGGGACTTCTTCGTCAAGCCTATGGAAAAGGTCTACGGCGGTCAGATCGTCGGCGAGCAGGTCAAGGAAGGGGAGATGGTCATCCAGCCCTGCGAGAAGAAGCACCTGACCAACATGAGGGCCTCGACCTCGGACATGGCGATCAAGCTGACGCCGCCCCGCGAGCTCAATATCGAGCAGGCCATCGAGTGGATCAACGATGACGAGCTCGTCGAGGTCACGCCCGCCGCCGTCCGCGTGCGCAAGCGCATCCTCGACCACAGCAAGAGAAAGAGCGCGGGCCGGGGGAATTGAGTCTGGCTTTCCCGTCCTGAGCATTGACGGGCCGCGAACTGCGTGACAGAGTCTTGCTCCGTCTGAGGAGTGATCACGATGGCGCGACGCGCTCTCCTCTCCGCTGCTTGTCTCCTGGGTCTGGGCGTCTCAGTCTGCGCCGGTCAGGATTCGTCGGTCTTCATCGTTCCCGAGCACACGCCGGCCCCGGCGTTTACGCTGCCGAACCTCGACGGCCGGCCCGTCGCCTCGAAGGATTTCGCGGGAAAGGTAGAGGTCCTCTCCTTCGGCGCCACGTGGTGTGCCAGCTGCGTGAGCGAACTCCGAAGCCTCGAGAGGCTGCAGGCGCGCTTTCCCAAGGACGTCGTCGTTTACTTCATCGCCATCGACGGGCGTGGGGAGAAAGACGTCAAGCCGTTCATGGAGAAGAAGGACTTCCGGCTGCCGACGCTGGTCGATCCTCAGATGGCAGTAGCGCGAAAGCACGACATCCGCTGGGTCCCTGTCACGGTGATCGTTGACCGACACGGGGTCATGGTCGGGCGCGCGATCGGGCCGCGCGAGTGGGACGGCAAGGAGGCGGTGGATCTGATTCAATCGTTAATCAGTCGTTGAATGCCTCGCTGGTCGAAAGGAGAGGGATCATGAGACGAATCGGCAATCAGGCAGTCCTTATGTTCGCCGCGCTCCTCGTGATCGGCTCGATCACGCCGGTCATCGCGCTCGAGGTCGGCGAGAAGGCGGCGGATTTCACGCTGCCCGCGACGACCCAGGAGAAGTGGTCCTTGAGCGATCTCATCGGCAAGAAGAACGTCCTGCTCTTCTCCTTCATCGGGGCATTCACCCCGACCTGAACCCGCGAGGTCGCGGCTCTCCAGCTTGATCTGCCCAAGTTCGAGAGCCGAAATGCCCAGGTCGTGGGCATCAGCTCGGATTTCCTCCCGGCCCAAGTCGCGTGGAGCGAGAAGATGGGGCTCACGTTCCCCTTGCTGAGCGACGTGCCGCGGACGACGCTCGAGGCGTATGGCTTTTTGAACACCGATCCCAAGGACCGGCTGTACCGGTATGGCAAACGCGCCTACGTGATCATCGACAAGGCGGGCATCGTCCGATACAAGAAGGTTCTGGAGAAACCGGGGGATATCGTGCCGGACGACGAGCTACTCAAGGAGCTGGACAAGCTGAAGTAACGGGCCCGCACCGGGGTGACTGGCTCGGGAGTTCCGTCATCGCGAAAACCCGCCCCGGCGCGTCGGTGACCTAAGGCGGCCGAAAGTGGTTCGGCGTCAGCTCCAGCTCTTCCCGGATGCGCAGGATCTGTTCCCGGATCGCGGCGCGCTCTGCGATCAGGCGCTTCATCCCGTAGCGGGAGGAAAAGACGTGGATCAGCGCTCGCGCGCGTCCGGCGATCTCGTCCAGCCTCTCGGCTGCGACTAGAGCGGCCCACCCGCAGATCGGCGCGAGCAGGAGCGCTGCGAGGCCGAGTCCGGGCCCCCAGGCTTTCCAGGCAAGAGCGGCGGCAGCGAGCCACGTCGCCGGGAAGAAAAGCATGGCTGCCATGATCTTGATCGTGGCCAGCACGTCCTCCTGCGAGCGCGCGACGCGGCGCGAGAGAAATGCCGCGAGTCGATAGGCGGGATAGTGGAGGAGGAGGCCGACCGCCGCGAACGGAAGAACGAGAAGGCCTGCGAGATTTCGGGCGACCAGGCGCGTGATCGCACGGGCGCCGAGTCGGGCCGGCGTGAGGTCTTCGAGGGGAAGGCCAGCCGCCTTACGCTCCGCCTCGAAGCGGGCGATGCGGTCTTCGATGACGTTGAGCCGGGCAGGATCGCGGTCGGCGAGCCGACGATGGCCTTCGGCCAGCTCCCGGCGCCGGTCGAGCTCGCGGGAGAGAGACGCGCTCGCATCGTCTTCCCCCGCGGAAAAGAGCCGCTCCGCCCGCCGGACGAGATCCAGGACTTCCCGGCTTTCGGCCTGCAGCGTGAGCTGGGAGAGCTCCTCTTCGAGGCGGCGGGTCAGAGAGCGTACGGCGTTGGCCGGCGGCTCGCCGTCCGCTTCGAGAGGCGCCGGCGCGACCGTGATCGGTTTGCCGAACGAGAGGAGAGCCGAGCTGCGAAACCGCTGCTTCCACGTGTAGTAGAGACCCGCCGGCACGACTGTGAGCGGCGAGCCCGACAGCGCCGCGGCCCCGAGCGCGATTCGCGCCGCCCCCGTTTTCAGCCTCCGCAGCTTCGGATCGTCGTGGGAGGCTCCTTCCGGGAAGAGGACGAGGCTCCCGCCTCGAGACAGCAGACCCCGCGCCGCCTCGAACGTCTCGCGATTCTTCGAGAGATCCGTGCCCGGATCCTGGCTGCGGTACACGGGTATCGAGTCGAAGGCGCGCACGAAGGACCCGATGACCGGCATCGAAAAGAGCGGCGCCTTGGCGAGGACCGAGACCGGGCGTGGGGCAAAGCAGAGGAGCAGCAGGGGATCGACCAGCGCATTGGGATGGTTGACCGCGAAGATCACCGCTCCCTCGCGCGGGACTCGCTCGACGCCGTCCACCTCGACTCGACGAAAGAAAATCCGCAGGGCCAGACGGAAGAGGGCGCGGAGGAAGCGGCGCATCAAGGCAGTTCAATGTTCAATGTTCAAGCTTCGTGATCGAGAAAAAGTTTGACGACCAACATGTTCCTCCCTCTCAACTTTGAACTTTGAACTTTGAACTTTGAACAGCTCCAGAGCGCGTCCCCCAGAGCCAGATCAGGCCTGCGATCAGAATCGCGATGGGTACGACTCGGAACGCCACGGAGAGAGACGTCGCGTCGGAGATCACGCCGATCAGAAAGGGCGAGGGCACGTCACCCAGCAGGTGGATCGCGAGAATCGAAAGCGCCACGGCGGTCGCGCGCTCCGTGGGAGCGACGACGTTGACGATCGCGGAGTTGATCAGGCCCGTCGAGGCGAACATCAGAAGCTCGGCGATCACGATCGCGGTCGTGTAAGCCGCTCTCTGCGGCAGAACGAATGCGGCCAGCGCGGCGGGAGCGGCGGCCAGAGTCGCCCAACCGGAAACCTGGAGGTAGGCGTTTGCGGAACGCTTCAGATACCAGTCCCCGAGCCATCCTCCGGCAAAAGTGCCCACGAATCCCGTGACAACGACGATTGCACCGAATTGGGTCGTCGCCTCGGTCTTCGATAAGCCTCGAACGCGCTCGAGAAAGGAAGGCATCCAGAACGCGAGACCTCCGAGGGCGAAGGTATAAGCCGCATATCCCGCGACCGTCAGCGCGTAGGAACGATTGCGCAGCAGCCGTGCATACGCAGCAACGACGCCCTCTCTCTCCTTCTTCGCGCCTGGCGCTTCGAAGGACGAGTCCGGGAGAGGGGCGGAGTGAGGCATGTTCGATCGCGGCTCCGCAGGAGCCGCCGCAAGAACTCCCCCTCCCTCCGGGAGAGGGGCGGGGTGAGGGGAGAACTTTAGTCTCTCCACATCCTCTGTGCCCCCCCTCGGCGGATCCTTCAGACCCAGGCACGCGAGCGCGAGCAGGAGCCCCGGAACTCCCGCGACGAAGAACGCCGCGCGCCAACCGAAGCGCTGATCGACCACGCCCCCGAGTACGTAACCCGCGGCCGAGCCGATCGGGATCGCCGAGAAGAAGATCGCGAAGATCCGTCCGCGCTTTTCGCGCGGAAAAGAATCGGCCAGGAGAGCCGGAGCGATCGTGCCGTAAGCCGCTTCCCCCACGCCGACTGCCGCGCGCGCCGCGAAGAGCGCCGCGAAGTTCCGCGCGAAGCCGCCCAGCGCGGTGGCGACGCTCCAGATCGCGACGCCGATTGCCAGAAGGCGCGGGCGCCTGGCCCTGTCTCCCAGCCTCCCGAAGATGGGAGAGGTCAGCATGTAGACGACGATGAATCCGGTGAAGAGGGATCCGAGCTGGGTATCGGAGAGCGAGAGCGGCGGCGTCTTCAGGCTTTCCGCCACCGCCGACACCACGAAGCGGTCCAGGTAGTTGAAGAGGTTGACGAAGGTCAGGACAGCCAGAGCAACTCTGGGGGCTTTGCTCGTCCGGGTGTTCGTTGCGTCCGACAGGCCTTCGAGGATACGCGAGGCGGAAGCCGCGCGACAGCCGTCGTCAGTGCCGACGGATCAAGAACAGGGCGGCGATCGCCAGTAGAACCCCCAGAACGGTCAGGATCGGCGGCGAAAGGGCCGGCACCGCCGGGCCCCCGCCGGGCCCCGGCGTCGCCGTCGGAGACGGAGGGCCAACGGGAGTCGGTGTGGGAGTAGCCGGCACCGTGGGGGTCGGAGTCGGAGGCGGACCGACGATGATCGTTCCGGTCATTCCCAGAGCACAGTGGACGCTGCAGTAATAGTTGAAGGTGCCCGCCGTCGGGAACGTCACGTCGAACGTGAAGCCCGAACCTTGCACGCCGCTGTCCCAGGTGCCGTTGGCCGTGCAAGGATTGCCGCTGGTGGTCGAATGACCGCTCGCCCCCCAGACCCAGTGCACGGTGTCGCCGACGCCGATCGTCTGAGAGACCGGAGAAAAGACTAAGGAACCTCCCGGCGCGACTTGCACCGTAAACGTCGTGCCCTGGCTGGCAGGAGCAGCGCTGAGGATCAGGAGAATGAGACTCACCCGGACCCGCGAAGACCGCATCGTGTCGTTCCCTCAGAATTCCCGGCCGCCGACTGGGTGCCGGGCGATTCTAGAAGAGATGCCGCGACTCTCGAATCGCCTTAACGGGAGCCTCAGAAACCCAGAGATCGACGGGACCCCAATTGGGGGCTTTTACCGAAAGTACCCGTTCACGTCGATGATCAAGTGAACGGAGCCGCTCGCCTGATCGACGTGGACGAGGATGTCGCCGGAGGGACCGAGCGGGACAATGGCGTTGTTGGCGCGGGTCTGGCCGGGTCGCCAGTTCATCGTCGAGACGAGGGGGAGCGCTCCGCCGCCCGGGACGGTTCTCAGATCGCCGAGTCCGGTCGGCTGCGTCACGGTGAAGTTGAACGCGACTGCCGCGGCGCCGGCTGGAATGCCGCACTGCCCCGCGACGACGAAGCTCCGGTCGGCGTTGGCGACGAGCCCCGGCCCGCCATAGGGGCCCGACGGGCCCCGTGTGTCGGCGACACGGCAGGGCGCCACGGAGAAAAAGCTCGATGGTGGGGCCGGCGTCCGCGTCGCCGTCGGAGTCGGAGTGTTCGTAACCGTGCCGACTACCGTCGGAGTGCGCGTCGGAGTGCGCGTCGGAGTCCGCGTGAACGTGGGCGTGATGGTCACGGTGGTTGTCGCCGTCGGCGTGGCCGTCGCCGTCGTTGACGTCGGCGTGGGACTCGGAGTCGGAGTCGGAGTGGGAGTAATCGTGGGGGTCAGAGTCTGAGTCGGAGTGGGAGTGATAGTGGACGTCAGCGTGGGAGTCAGCGTGAAAGTCCTCGTGATGGTGGGAGTCGGAGTCCTCGTGGGCGTCGGGTCGAGGGCAACGACGTACTGGAACAGGTCGGCGCAGGGCGAAATCGTGCAAGCCGTGCAAGTGGCGCAGGTCCCGCTGTTGCCGAAGATCTCAGGACCGCCGCTGGTCAGCCAGGCGCTGACGATGTACTTGACGGTCGTGCCTCCCGGTTGCGCCGGAATGCTCGCATCGACGACATCCACGACCTGCCCTCCCTGGGAGAGGTCCATGAAGGTGCAGGAGTAGCTCGCCGTCAGGACCTGCGTCGTTCCGAAGGGGATGCCGAACGCGCCCGACGGAGTCGTTCCGTCGGTCGTGAAGTAAACGCGGGCGCGATTCGTGAAGGTCTGAAAATCGATCCGGAAACGCAGCGTGTAGGACTGCGAGCTCGTCGGCACCAGCGTGTCCACGTAGGAGCCGCAGAGTCCCCCGACGTTGTTGGTTGTCTGCAGGTGGTTGACGAAACTGGCGGCGGCGAAGAGAGGACTCGCGCTACTCGCCAGAAGTGAGCAGGAGACGAGACCGCTTCGCAGCAGACGCCGCATCCGGACTCCTCTCGTCGGTCCAAACGGGCCCGACAGCGCGAGTATGTTCCGGCGCGCCAGTGCCCGCAAGGTTTTCGAGAAAGGAAAAGCTACTGGAAGTACCCGTTCACGTCGATTATCAACTGGACGCTGCCGCTCGCCTGATCGACATGGACGACGATGTCGCCGGAGGGACCGAGGGAGAGGATCGCGTTGTTCGCGCGGGTCTGGCCGGGTCGCCAGTTCATCGTCGAGACGAGCGGAAGTGTGCCGCCGCCCGGGACGGTCCGCAGATCGCCCAGAGCCGTGGACTGCGTCACCGTGAAGTTGAACGCGACCGCCACGGCGCCGGATGGAATGCCGCATTGCCCCGCGATGACGAAAGCTCGATCGCCATTGGCCGCCAGCGCGGGCCCGCCATAAGGCCCGGTCGGGTTGCGCGTGTCGGCCACTCTGCAGGGAGTCACCGTGAAGAAGCTCGCGCCGGCGCCGGCCACGGTCCGGCACGAACAGAACTCGGAGGTGTCGTTGGTGGTCAGGTCCGTGGCCGTAGCGGTGACGGCCGGTCCTGTGAGCGTGACCGGTAAGACGGTGGAAAACGAGGCATTGCCGCCGGCGTCAGTCGTCGTGTCGATCGTTCCAAGGAATGTCTCACCCTCCCCGAATCCGGTCGGATCGCAGGCGGTGTTCGAGAAGAACTCGATCCGGTACGTACGGCTCGCATTGCTGTTCAAAGTTCCCTGGATGGTGGTCGTGCCGACTCCCGCCGTAACGTTCGTGAGGACCGGGAAGTTCTGGAGGTTGTTCGGCCCGGTGTCTCCGTCTCCGACGTCGTTGGGAGTCGGGCCGTTGCCGATCAGATCGATCCCGAGCCCCTGGTTCGGCGCCGATGGGCGGCTCGTATTGGCGAAGATCGAGTTACCGAGGATGCGGTTCCCGACTCCGGCCGGACCGCTCGACGCGCCCACCCGACCGAGGATGTCCACCCGGACGCCGGCGCCGTCGAAACTGGCGCCGTTGTAGGCAATCACGTTTCCGGACCCTGCCACGGTGCCTCCGACCGTGTTGTTGGAAGAGTTGCACCCGATGTGCACGCCTCCATACCCGTTGCCGAGCGGCGCGCCGGCCGCATTGACGCCGATCCAGTTGCCTTCGATCACGACGTTGGTCGTCGGGAAGCTGCAGGGCGAGCTCGCCATGTCCACCCCGAAGAACGCGTTGCCCGCGATCACGTTCCTTTCTCCCGCAGCCGTGCCGCCGATCGTGAAGCCGCCGGAATTCGCGGTTGAGATGGCGATTCCCGCCGCCCCGTTGGACGAAGAGAGGGCGAGCATCCCGCTCGCATCGGTCCCGATGTAATTGCCCTGCACGAGGTTGCCCGTGGTAGGGATCCCCGAGGTTCCGTCGATCTGGAGGTTCGCCGCGAACGGATCAGGCGGAGGAAAGCCGGCGCTCTCCCGCGTGGCGGAGATCACGTTGCGGTCCGCCGGGTTGGGTCCCCCGATCGTGTTGTTCGGGCAGCGCACCCAGAGTCCGATGCCGGCATTGCCCGCCGCAGCCGTCCCCGCCGGGTTGGTCCCGAGGAAATTGCCCTGGACGGTGTTGCCTCCGGCGCCGGGCACCGAGTCGAGCACGATCGAGGGATTGGTGAACCGGTTGATGACGAGCCCCTTGATCGTGCATCCGTTCGTCTGGATCGTCAGACCGTTGGCGATGCCTCCGTTCAGACTGCCGTCGAGCTCGATCAGCAGGACGGCGTTGTCTCCCGCCGCCAGCGTGTTCACGCTTGAACCGGGCTGCGAATATCCGTCGATGGTGACCGGCTGCGTGATCACGAGATAACTGAAGGTCGGCCGGATCGTGTGCACTCCGGCTCCCGGAATGTTGAAGTGGATCACGTGCGGGCCGGTATTCAACCGCTCCTCTTCGATCGCCGCGCGCAGGGTGCACGTTCCGGCCGCTGTGTGACAGATCCCGTTGCCGGGGTTGTCGTCGGACTCGTCGCCGGTACTGTCCACGACGAACGTCGCGGCCCGGACGGTCGAGGAGAGGAAAAGAAGCGCGGCGAGCACCAAGGGGGACGGGCGGGAGATTGCCATCGGAGCCTCCGAGAGGCCGAGGACTGTACCAGAGAGCGCGGTGCGTCACCCAGCGTCCACCGAAGGCACCGGGCGAAGGCACCGGAAGAAGATGGCGAAGCGCGCGACGGCCGATCTTCCCCGAATCTATGACGGCCGGAAGCTCGCGCGGTTCTCGGGGCCTTCCCAGACGATTACTTCGGCCACGCGGGACGAGCCGATCGCGCCGGAAGCCTCGATTCGTTCCGCGAAGTAGCGGGCGAGGTTCTCGGCGGAAGTGTTGCGGCCCGCGAAGGCCGGGTGCTCGTTGATGTAGGTGTAGTCGAGCTCCTTCGCGATCGCGTCGAGAGCTTGTTTCGCCGTGATGAAGTCAACGGCGAGGTCGTGGCGCTGCAGCTTCTCAATCTCGAGAACAATCTCTACCTTGTAGGAGTGCCCGTGCAGCGGCTCCGGCCCGCCTTCGTAATCGATCAGATTGTGCGCGGCCTCGAAGCGGGCGGAGACGGTGACGCGGTAGGGCACGGCGAGACTCTAATCCCAAACAGAGGAAGCTTTTCCGCCGTGGCTTTCTCCCCTACTGAAAGTACCCGACGACGTCGATGAGGAGGTGAACGGTGCCGCTCGCCTGATCTACATGCTTTGATGTCTCCGGTGGGCGGGACCGGCACGATGGCGTTGTTGGCGCGAGTCTGCCCGGCGCGCCAGTTCAACGTCGAGACCAGGGGCAGCGCAATCCCTCCCGGAACCATCCTTATGTCGCCCAGCGCGGTCGGCTGAGTGATGGTGAAGTTGTATGCCACGGCTCGGGCGGTCGCCGGAATTCCGCACTGGCCCACAATGACGAACGAACGATCGGCGTTGGCGTTGAGCGCCGGCCCGCCATACGGGCCGTTCGGGCCGCGGGTGTCGGCCACCCGGCACGGCGTGACGGTGTAGTACTGCGCCGCAAGTGAGAGGCAAGCCGAGAATTCCGAGGTGTTTCCGGCGGAGTCGGTGGCCGTCGCGGTCAGGCTCGATTGCGCGGAGGAAGCGACCGGGAGTGTGACGTCGAAGCTGCCGTTGCAGGAGGCGTCCGTCGTGACCATGGTCGAGCCGAGCCAGGTCTTTCCCTGGCCATAGCCCCGCGGGTCGCACACGTCGTTCGCGTAGAAGTCGAGCGTGTACGTCGCCGACGGTTTGCTGTTCAAAGTTCCCGTGATCCGCGTGCTCGCTCCCAGGATGACGGCCGAGGTCAGCACGGGGTAGTTCTGCAGGGCAAACGGGCCGAAGTCGGCGTCGCACGGGTCAGCGAGCGTCACACCGTCGTCCTTCCGGTCGATTCCGAGACCGCTGTTGGAATAGATCGAGTTGCGGCGGATGGTGTTTCCGGTCCCCGCGTAGAGAACGACCGCCCTGGCCGTGGCCCTGCGGCGACGCCGTGTACGGCGGACCGATGTTGTACGCGATGACGTTGCCCGCTCCCGCGGCCGCCCCTCCAATCACGTTGCCGTTGCCCTGGATCAGAATGCCCGCTCCTCCATTGAGCGCGCTGCCGTTGGGGAGGGGCGAGGATCCGGTGGCATCCGTGCCGATTAGATTGCCCTGAACCGTGCTGGAGCTGCTCAGGGAAATACCGATACCGAACTTCCCGTTCCCCGAGATCAGATTTCCCGAGCCGGAAGCGGTACCGCCGATCAGGTTGTTCGTGCAGTTCAACCCCACGAAGATTCCGTTGATGTTCGGGAGGGCTGCCGTGCCAGTTCGGTCCGTGCCGATGTAATTGCCCTGGATGACGTTGTTGGACGTCGGCGACGCAGCTCCGGAGGTCGTGTTGAGAAAGATGCCACCGCCGAGGACCCCGCCGGATACGAGAATGCGATCCGCAGGAGAGGTGCCGCCGATCGTGCCATTGGAGCTATCTTCGACGTACAGGCCGTAAGCGATCGACGGCCAGTCGACGACCGACCCGCCCGGATCCGTCCCAAGGAAGTTGCCGATGACCTTGAAGCCGTCCGCGCTCCGGATGTCCAGGGGGCCTTGGCACACGTGGATCGCGAGCCCGCGGATCGTCGTGTTGCTCGCTCGGACGGCGACGCCCTCGCAACTGCTGGCGTAGTTGATGCCGGAGATTTCGATCGTGATGACCGCGTTGTCTCCGACCGGGAGGGTGTTGAGGGTCGACCCCGGCTGCGTGTAGCCGTCGATGACGACCGGCTTCGTGATGTTCGGCAGGTTCGAAGCGGGCGCGATGGTATGGAGTCCGGTCCCCGGAATGTTGAAGACGATCTGGTCGTTCGTGCCGTAGGGCCCGACCGCGACGACGTCCGCGTTGACGTTGGCGCCGTTGTTAATCGACGTGATCGCCTCGCGCAGAGTCACCGAGCCGTCCACGGCGATGGTGTCGCCGGTGCCGGTCACGGTGATCGTGGCGGCGGGCGCGTCAGCCGCCGCGAGCGCGGCCCCCGCGATCAGAATCGCGCACAGAAATCTCCGTGGCAGCCGCGGTGGCGTTATCGGGCTCCACCTCCCGAGAGTTGGTGGCGCGACGCTATGGCTCTAAAGACAGGTTGTCAATGAGGCTCTGAGCGTCCGGCTCTCCGGCCGACCGATACGTCGCTCGGTTTCCCGATACCCTCCCAAGTCGGCCGCAAGTCGTGCTGGTGCAACATCTGGGTGGTGCCTTCCGGAGCGTTACCAACGGATCGCCTTGTAGCCGCGGCGTTCTCTCAAGCCAGAAGGGTCGCCTCCCGTGTGACCGAAAGCGCCACCTGAGCCTCAGGTGGGATCGCGAGCAAGGTTTCGAGAACCTTCCTGGCGGTCGCCGTCGGTCCGGCGGACTGGTCCAGGTTGACCTCGAATCGGAGTCGCGTCTGAGCGGGATCGGCCTCCAGCGCGAATGCGCGCAGCGCGGGCATGGTCTCGCTCCAGCTGTTGGCGACCGCCTCGCCGGCGCGAGCGACGTGCTCGGGTGAGTCGAGGCGCACCGCGTAGCGGGCGCCCCTGACCGCCTTGGAGAGGGCTGGCTCGGCAGGAGACAGCGCTCGCACCTCCAGCACTTGCAAGCCTTCGGGCAGTTTCGCATTGATGCGCTCAGCCGCCGCCGCTTCGAAAGTGGCGTTGCCGTCGACGTCGAAGACCTCGTGGAGGCTCTCGAGCCCCAGGGGAAGTGCCGGGCCCATCGAGAGACGCATGTGAGGATTGAAGCCCTCCGTGTACCGGGCGGGAAGTCCCGCGGCCCGGATCGCGCGCTCGAAAGCGTCCATCGTGTTGCGGTGGGAGAGGAAACGCGCGTCTCCGATCTTCTGGAAGGTCACCCGGTGCCGGACCACGTGCTGGGGCTGGGAGGTCCGGGTGCGCGTGGGCGAGGCGATGTCCGGCATCGCCTTCTGACGGTAAGCCGCTCCCTTGGCCACGTCACGGTAGGCAGACGGCCCGGAGGGGGCGAGTGGGGGAGTGGGAGAGGGGGAGATGGGGAGATTGGGAGAGGGCGAGACATCTGCGATCGCCCCCTCACCCCCTCGCCCCCTCACTCCCTCAACTCCTGGCGCCCGGTCGATTGCTACGCCACTCAACGAAGCCCGCGCCAACACCGTGTCTTGCCCATTACCTGGCACGCCGCAGGCATAGCAGTGGCCCCACTTGCAATCCTCTGTCCGCATCTCCTTCTTCGCCTTGACGAGCTCGACCTTCAAAAACCGCTTCGTGATGGAGGCGTCGAGCACGTCCCACGGAAGGATCTCCTCGGTGTCGTAATCGCGGAGGTACGACTCCTTGGGGATCTGCTCGGCTTCGAACGCCTTCATCCAGAGGTCGTAGCGGAAGTGCTCGCTCCAGCCGTCGAACTTCACGCCGCTCTTCCACGCGGTGTGGAGGACGCGTCCCATCCGGCGGTCGCCGCGCGAGAGAACGCATTCGATCTCGGCCTCCCGCGGCTCGTGCCATTTCATGCGCGCGCCGCGCAGCCGGCGAAACTGCTCTTTCAGGTAGGAGAGCTTGCGCTCGAGGATTTCGACGCCGTCGAACGGCGCCCACTGGAAGGGAGTCCAGGACTTCGGCACGAAGGATCCGACCGAAACGTTCACCTCGACGCGGCGGCCCTGCTTTTTTCCCTGGGCGAGAATGCCTTCGACGAGAGTGACGAGCTCGTCCAGATCGGATGAGGTTTCCGTGGGCAGTCCGATCATCGTATAGACCTTGATCAGGTTCCAGCCACGGGAGAACGCGACCTCCGCCGCGGCGATCATGTCGGCATTCGTGAAGGTCTTGTTGATTACCCGGCGCAGCCTGTCCGAGCCGGTCTCGGGCGCAAAGGTGAAGCCGGACTTGCGCACCTCCGACACCGCATCCGCGAGGCCCACGGAGAAGGCCTCCGCGCGAAGCGACGGAAGCGAGATCGAGACACGTCGATCCGAAAGTTGCGGAGCCAGACACGAGACGAGGGGCTCGATCTGCGAGTAGTCCGCGGTCGAGAGGGAGAGCAGGCCCACCTCGCTCCAGCCGGACTCGGCGATGAACTTCCTGGTCATCTCGACGACGTCGCCGGGGTCGAGCTCCCGCACGGGCCGGTACCAGTAGCCCGCCTGACAAAAACGGCAACCCTGTGTGCAGCCCCGCATGATCTCCAGCCCGAGGCGGTCCTGAACGATCTCGACGGAGGGGACCATGGGCTTTTCGGGGTAGTAGTCGGGCTTCAGGACGGGCACCCAGGTTCTCTTCGCCCGTTCCGGGACGCGCGGATCGTTGCGAGTGATGGACGCGATTCTGCAGCGTTCGTCGTAGGAGACGTCGTAGAAAGAAGGAACGTAGATCCCTTCGATCTGAGCCAGCGCCGCGAGGATCTCCCGTCTGTCGCCCTTGACAGGCTCGGTCTGGCTTTGCTCGGCCCGGCTCTGCCGCGCCTCGCAGCTCGCGAGGCCAGCCTCGCGAGACGCCCCGGAGCCGCCGCAGGCGCTTCGCGCATCGCCTAAGACTTCGAGGAACCGCGGCAGCGCCTCCTCCGCGTCCCCAATCAGGAACGCGTCGAAGAAATCCGCGATCGGCTCGGGATTGGCGGTGCAGGGTCCTCCGCCCAGGACAATCGGATCGGTCTGCCGCCGCTCTCGCTGCCAGACGGGCAGCCCGGCGAGCTCGAGCATATTCAGGATATTCGAGTAGTTGACCTCCGCCTGGAGCGAAAAGCCCAGCACGTCGAAGTCCGCCACGGGGGCGAAGGACTCGACGGTGAAGAGCGGAATGCCCTGCTCCCGCATTTTCGCCTCGAGATCCACCCACGGCGCGTAAACGCGCTCGCAGGCGAAGTTCTCCCGGCGATTGACGATCTCGTAGAGGATCTTCAAGCCGGTATGGCTCATCCCGATCTCGTAGGTGTCGGGAAAGGCCAGGGCGACGGTCACTGCGCAGGCGGAGAGGTCCTTGCGCGTGACGTTGCGCTCGAGGCCGACGTAACGGCCCGGCCTCTCCACGTGCGGGAGGAGAGGCTCGAGCCGGCTTCGCACCGACGCGTACCGCATAGAACGGGACATTCTATACGGCCGCGTCGATTCCTATCGGAAGTACCCGTTCACGTCGATGATCAAGTGAACGGAGCCGCTGGCCTGATCGACGTGGGCGACGATGTCGCCGGAGGGACCGAGCGGGGTAATGGCGTTGTTTGCGCGGGTCTGGCCGGGTCGCCAGTTCATCGTCGAGACAAGCGGAAGCGGGCCGCCGCCCGGCACGGTCCTCAGATCACCCAGTGCGGTCGGTTGCGTGACGGTGAAGTTGAACGCGACTGCCACGGCGCCCGATGGTATGCCGCATTGCCCCGCGACGACGAAGGTCCGGTCGGCGTTGGCCACCAGCGCGGGACCGCCGTAGGGGCCGGACGGGCCGCGCGTGTCGGCGACGCGGCAGGGATTGAGCGTGTAGAAGCTCACGCCCGGCGTCGGAGTCAGCGTTGCAGTCGCCGTAAGGGTTGGCGTCAGAGTCGGGGTCGGGGTGAAAGTCGGCGTGACGGTCGGAGTCGACGTGAACGTCGCCGTGATCGTCGGCGTGAACGTCGGCGTCACGGTCGGAGTCTGCGTGAAGGTCGGCGTGATCGTCGGCGTGAAGGTTCGAGTGAGTGTCGGAGTAATCGTTGGCGTCGGAGTGAATGTGGAAGTGATGAGGGGCGTCACAGTCGGCGTCGGCGTGAGTGTTGGCGTGAAGGTCGGCGTCGGTGTCACCGCTCCGCAAGTCAGGGGATCCACCTTGGCCCACCACGTTCCCCACTTGCTGTCGCTGCCGCCAACCGTTGGCGACGCTGACAGCTTGGCGTATTCGTCGATGGTCCAGAAACTGCAATCTCCTGTCGGATCGACCATCGTGTGGCTGTAGTCTCCCCAACGGTTCCGGCCGCTGCCGAAATCCTTGCTGTAGCAATCCTGGCCGGCCTTGAAAATGAAGGGGTCGCGCATCGTGCCTGCCGCGTCAGTATGGTCGCGGTAGGTATAACCGGCGGCCGCAAACTGAGCCGACGAGAACTGCCCGAAGCCGAACAGCACGTCGTCGCTCGAGTTCACGGCTATCGAAGCGTAGGCATACCAGAGGCCTCCGTTGGTGGCCGTGGCCGACGGGTCCTCGACCCGGCCCCCCTGCAGGACATTCCCCGCCGTGTCGAGCTGCGTCCATTGAGCGGCGGTGTGTGTGAGCGCGCCGCCGGCTGGAAGTCCAATCGTTTGCGGATACCAGATGCTGCTATTGCGAAAGACGACGTTGGTCCGGACCTGTGCATCGCCAACGTCCATCTTCGACAGCGCCGCCGACGCCGTGGCGCAGGTTCCCAGGCTTCCTGTCTTGGATTGCGGCAGGATGTTGCCGCCCGGCTGTGTCCATCCCCCTCCCGGCCGGGTCTTCGTCGCCCCGGTAGTGAATACGGGAGCGGCTGGCGTGCCCGTGATCGTACTCAGAGCGTACGTCGCGCTCGCGCTACTGATGTGAGCAACCAGATACTCGGTGCCCTCGGACGCCGAGTAGGTCGTCGCCGGATGCGTACAGAAGTTGGTGCCGGTGAAGTACATGCTGCTCAACGTGCCGGTGCGGAGTGTCGGATAGTCGATAACCAGTGAGCGTCCCTCGACGAAAGCGCCGGCCATAGTGAACATGTTGATCCCGACGACCACCCAGTTCTTGTTGAAGCCGAGCATGGGGAAGTCGGTGAAATTGTTTGCCGCAGGGTCTCCGGCAACGCGAGCGGAGACCTTGAAAAGGGAATAGGTGCCCCCCGGATCGCTGGTCGTGGACACACCGACCAGAATAGACGTCGTCGCGGACTGGGCATCGGACACCGCCGCCACGATCCAGCGGTCGTTGTAGGGGTCGTATTGCACGCGCGGATCGAATGGATTGGTGGCCCCGACCGGGGCCCAGAAGTTAGGCATGGACACGTCGGAGCCGATTTGCGCCCCTGTCGTCTTGTTCAGGATGCGGTAGTTGTTGTTGAGCGTCACCATCACTTTGTTGACCGCGTCGGAGCCGACGGCACCCATGGTGTCAGGAGGAATGGTGAAAAAAGCGGTGCCGGGAGGCGCCTGTGCGATGTCATCCAACCCGGCGAAGTTGTTGGAGGGGCTCGGTGATGCAACGTTTGGTTGGCGAATGTCCACAGGAACATTCGGCGCCGGCTCGCCTTTGATGCCGTCGTTGACGCTGTCTTCGAACTCACCGGGTTCTGGGACAGCCAAGGGCACGGCCGCGCGGACCAAGGGCGTCGATCGTTGACGCCTCGCCAGCTGCTGGAAGTCGACCACGGCCGAACGCGAGGCCTGCACGGGCACGCCCTTGATCTGAACGCCGGCCGCCGCTTTGTTGACCCGCGGTTTTTTCACTTCCGCGCCGAGGAGGGGGTAGATGAAAATGAGACCGGCAGCCACGAGGACGATCCAAAACCCGATTCGCCGCGCCCTCTTCAGGAGCGCTTTTCGGCGAAGGTGCTTGGCTTTTTTCAAGATCGCCTCCTGGGTCAATCTGCGGTTAAGCGCATCTGTGCAATTCCGGGCGCTCGCCAAAAGTGAGAGAGAACGTACCGACGGTCTCCTTCGTGTCGGTGAGCGTGACGACCAGAGTCATGATCTTTCCGTCAACACGACCCGTGTAGCGAGCCGTGTCGCGGTCGGGGGTCTCACCGGACCTGACCGGGCCCCCGCGTTCCCGAGTGTGCGTTCCCCGGACGTCGAAGTGGCCCTTGCCGTCCAGTTCCAGTCCCTGATCGATCGTGCCGTGCGCGCACTCGTACGTGAGAGCCGCGCCGGCAGCGGTGATCTCCATCAGCACGTGCGCTCCGCCCCAGACTCCCTCAGGGACCTCTCTCGCCGTTTGCGTGAGCGCGGTTGCCATCGCGGGAGCCGGATTCATGAACGCGGCAGTCGCGATGGGCGCTCCGAGAAGGAACGTAACAGCGAACATCGTTTTCAGAAAGCTTGAGACGGATGATAACCCATCCGGTAGAAGTCCCAGCCCCGGCTTTGGCAAGGCCCCTTCGGGTCGAGTCGCAAGCCGTTCTGCCGCGCCAGGAGGCGCGCCTCGACAGATAGCTTTCCAGCTCAGCCGATCTCTTGGCGCTGGGCCCCGGCGCTACTGGAAATAGCCGTTGACGTCGATGATGAAGTGGACTGCGCCCGAGCCCTGGTCGACGTGAGCGACGATGTCGCCGGCGGGACCGAGCGGGATGATCGCGTTGTTGGCGCGGGTCTGGCCGGGGCGCCAGTTCATGACCGAGACGAGGGGAAGTCCCACGCCCGCCGGGACGATCCGCAGATCCCCCAGGGCGGTCGGCTGCGTGACGGTGAAGTTGAACGCGACTGCCACGGCGCCCGATGGTATGCCGCATTGCCCCGCGACGACGAAGGTCCGATCGGCGTTGGCCGCCAGCGCGGGACCGCCGTAGGGGCCGGACGGGCCGCGCGTGTCGGCGACGCGGCAGGGAGTGAGCGTGTAGAAGCTCACGCCCGGTGTCGCCCCGCAGGTCGTGCCCAGAATGGCCTCCCACATTCCGCGGCCGTGCGTCGCGGCGCGAAGGATCCTGCTCGTCGGCTGCAACGCGAGATCGAAGACAGCGCTTCTCGGAAGACCGGTGCCAAACGGCGCCCAGCTCGTTCCTCCGTCCGTCGTCTCGTAGACGCCGATGTCGGTGCCCGCCCAGAGGTGGTTCGGGTGAGCCGCGCATGGGTCGATGACGAGAGCGTTCACGGGGATGTTCGGGATTCCGTTGCTGACCGAGGTCCAGGTCGGCGGCGCCGCGTTCAAGTTCGTGGTCTTCCAGACCTGCCCCGCCGTGGACGGGCTCGTGTAATACGCGAGGGAGAGGTACGCGGTATTCGGGTTATTGGGATCGATCACGATGCGGGAGACGTACCTGTTCGCCGCGCTGCCATTGGCATTGGTCGGGAACGGGAACGATAGGTTGACCAACGGATTCGCCCCAGTCGTCGTGCCGAAGACATTACCGTTTCGCAAGCCGACGACCCGGACATTGTCGTTCACAGGCGAGATTCCGATCGCACTGACCGCTACCCCCGCCACGAGCACCCCGCTCACATCGGTCATCGTGTCGCCCCGGTCCGTTGAGCGATAGAGCCTGTTCGTACCGAAGTAGACGGTGTTCGGGGTGCCCGGGCCGAGGGCCATCGGTGCGTAGAACTGAACGGTGTCGGCGACGTTGATGCCGTTCGCCACAGTAAATGCCGTCCCGTCGCAGGCCGGCGTCGGGTCATTGCCAAATCCGCCGCCTCGAAACTCCCAGGAGTCCTTGACGCCAAGGCATGCCCCATTCTCCGTCCTGTCGAACCCGATGAAGTTGTTCGTCTGGTTGAAGAACGTGTGGTACATCGCTTGGATATTCGCGCCCGTATCGGTCGCGCTCTGGTCGATCAGCGCGAAGCCGCCATCGCCGCTCTCGGCGGAAGCCCAGGTGCCGCTCGTCGGCGTCTGAGCCTCCGTGCCGTTGTCTTGTGTGCCGCCGATCGTCAGGACTCCGTCCGTGGGGTGAACCGCCACGCTCTGGAACTGAATCGTGTTGAGCGGCGCGGTGTTCGCGTCGATCCAGGCCGTTCCGGCGGCCGCGTCCGGACGCTTCCAGACGCCGCCGTCGTTCACGAACCACACCGTGGTGGGAACCGTCAGAGTGTCCATCGCGAAGCCGTGCGAGTCGGCGTGCAAGCCCGTGTCGTCGCGAGTGAACGTCGTCCCGCCGTCGGAAGAACGCTTCAGGACATCCGAACAGCTGCCCCGGCCGTTGCCGCCGAGGTACACGATCGACGCGTTGTTCGGATCGACAGCGATCGGGTTGTCATAGGAGCACTGTCCGCCGCAGTAGCCTTCGGCGGCCGTGAGCGGAACGCTCCACGTGACGCCGCCGTCCGCCGACTTCCGCACTCTGCCGGCCTGCGACCCGCAGCCGGCACCCACCGATGGCTCGTTCGAGGCGACGTACGCGGTGACGGTCGAGCCGACCTTGTTGATCGCGAGCCTCATGACAAGACCGTTGAAACCGGGGGCAAGCGTCTGCGTGAACGTCGGTGTCGCGGCGTTGGCGTTCGTCGAGCGGTAGATGGCGCCGCCGGTGACGGCCCCGGATGTGGAAACCAGGAGGTTGTCCGGGTTGCCCGGCTCCAAGACCATGTCAAAGATCGACGTGTTGCCCGTGGCCGGGCCGCTGTCGAGGCTGCCGTCGGTGTTGACAATGAGCTTGGAGAACGTCACCGAGCCCGCGGCCAGCGTGGCGTTCGTCGACCGATAGACCCCGCGGAGGCCGAGCGGCGGGACGAGGTTCGAGAGCGCATTCCCGCTGATCCCCGCGACGCCCGCCGCCGTGGATACGAAGATCGTCGCCGGGTCTGTCGGGTGCACGAGGATCTTCGAGATCGCGCGCCCCGTGAAGCAGTTGGTCGTGATGGCCCCGCCGCCGGAGCCGGTCGTGATCAACGGATTGATCGGGCCCACGAGGACGGGCGCGGTGTTCACGCTGTCGATGCGGTAGACGCCGACTCCGAAAAAACAGTCCGCCGAGTTGTTCGACTCGCCAGTTCCCACGTAGAGCTTGGTCGGATCCGAGGGCGCAAGCGCGAGCGCGCCGATCGAAAGCGAGTCGGCCGTGTCGAAGATCGGGGTCCAGCTGGAGCCGCCGTTGGTCGAGCGCCAGACGCCGCCCTGCGCGGTTCCGAGGTACACGTTGTTCGAGTTCGTCGGGTCGACAACGATGGCGGTGGCGCGGCCGCTCACTGGAGCCGTGGCCCCGGACTGCTGCGTCTGGCCGTTGGGCAGCGGCGAGGGCCCGAGGGCCGTCCACGAGACCACGGACGGTGAGTTCGGGCGGAAAGCGAGCTGGGTTTGCATCTGTTGGATTGCCTGGACTCGCCGGGACGGATCGAGGGGAAATCCAGGTTCGAGCCCGCGGAGCCGCCCGATGTGCTCGGCGCGCAGGCGCAGATACGTTTCCTTGTCGATCGTTCCGCGCAGTCGCGGAGGTAGATCGGCGTCCGCCTCTTCGTTGTTGTCCGCACCGGCGACGAAAAGCGCCGCTGGAACGGAAGGGATCGTGCGATCGGCGTACAGCCCGCCCGCCGAAAGCACAATGCCGACAAGCATCCACGGGCGAAAACGTGATGCGAGTTTTTTCATTGGAGTGCGGAGCTTGCGTACAAGACTAGTCCCCGCCGCAATTGCTGGTCAAGCGCATTCGGCGGGCCTGCGATCGGGCACCGTAAACTACTGACTCACAGCTCGCCGGACGAGGGCGTTCCCCCTTCTGCTAGGAGTCTTTTCCCGGCGACGGCCTAGGGCGACCGGCTTTGAAGACAACGGTCGGCCGCCCTGCGCTACTGGAAATAGCCGTTGACGTCGATGATGAGGTGGACGGTGCCCGAGGTCTGGTCGACGTGGACGGCGATGTCGCCGGCGGGGCCGAGCGTGACGATCGAGTTGTTGGCGCGGCTCTGGCCGGCGCGCCAGTTCATCGTCGACACGAGAGGCAGCGTCCCGCCTCCGGGGACGGTCCTCAGATC
>JBKPDV010000202.1:0-28703 GCA_046728075.1 Acidobacteriota bacterium
CAGGCAGACCGCGTAGCTGACCAAACCGGCCAGGAAGGGGAGACCGAGCCGGGGAAGGCGCGGCCGCAGGACTAGGAGCAACGCGATCGCGGCGAAGGCGGATCGGTAGAAGGCCACCTTCAGCGGCGCCTCGGACACCGCCTTGATCGCGACGCCGCCCGTCGACCAGAGCACCGCGGCCCCGAGGACGAAAAGCGCCCCCGGACGCGCCCGCCTCATCTCTCGACGGCCCGAAGGATCGCCTCCGCCACCGCCTGCGCCGCGGCGGCTCCGAGACGCAGGCGCAGGGAGAGGGGCGGGACCGAGCCGCCCGGCGCGAGAGCGAAGACAACATCGCCGTCGACGATCGTATGAGCGGGCCGCACCGCCCGCGCGATCCCGTCATGCGCCTCGATCGCCACTCTTTTGAGCGAGCCGGGCTCGAAGCCCACGGTCGTCGCCACGCAGACGAGCGTGGTGTTCGTGCCTGCCAGGGCGTGGTCCGGGAGGGGATCCTGTGTGAGCGCTCGCGCCGTCCCGAGCAGCCGCCCCTCTCGATGAGCGCCCGCGAAGATGCGCCCGCTTTCGGGCTCGACGACGTCGCCGAAGGCATTGACGACTGCAAGAGCGCAGACGCGCTCTCCCTCGGGAAGCTCGACCGCCGCCGCGCCGACGCCGCCGGGGCTCGCGTGGGCCACGCCGAGCAGCTTGCCCACGGTCGCCCCGGTCCCCGCGCCCAGACCGCCCGTCTCGATTTCTCCCTCGCGCGCGGCCGCGCAGGCGGCTTCCCCCATCGCCGGGTCCGGGTGGGCGCCCGGGTCGCCGATGGCCAGATCGAAAAGCACCGCCGCCGCGACGATCGGGACCCGCGCGGGACCAACCTCAAAGCCCACGCCGCCCCGAGCGAGCCATGCGACGACGCCGTCGGCAGCGGCCAGTCCAAAGGCGCTGCCCCCAGTGAAGAGCAATCCATGGATCTCCGAAACGAGATTACCCGGAGTGAAGACGCCGGTTTCCCGCGTCCCCGGCGCTCCGCCGCGGACGTCGACGGCAGCGATCGTGCCCGCGGGAGGGAGCAGGACAGTGCAACCCGTGCGGCCGACCGGATCCGTTGCATGGCCGATCCGGTAGCCGGTGGGGAAGGAAGGCATAGGGGAGATTCTAGGCGCCGTTCAAAGTTCACAGTTCAAGGTTCAAGGTGCGACATGAGAGACCTAACTTTGAACCTTGAACGTTGAACCTTGAACCCTCCTCAAGCGCGACGGCGCTCCGGAGCGCCAACAATTCAGGCAGTCCGTCCGCCGGCGAAAGGGGCGCACGCGGCGAAAGACCCGCCGGCAACCCTCGCATCGATAAAGGATCTCGCGGTGGCGCCGGAAGTCTCGAAGCGCGGGTGTTTCAGGCGCATGGCCGGGCTTTGCTCCGAGAAGACGCGCCAGCCGCCGGAAGACCGGTCCGTGCGCCACGCGCGATCCAGCCGACGCGAACGCCCAGGCGTGGGCGGCTTCGTGCCGCAGCGTGTCCTCCTGCTCGCTCTCAGACAGGTGGGCTGAGATCGTGATGCGGTGAGGAGTCCCGTACTGAATCTCGCCGCCGGTCAGCTTGCGCGTGGAGAGCCGGACGAGCGCCGGGCCGAAGTGAAAACGCCCCGCGAGGCGGTCGTAGAGAAGTTGCAAGCGTTGCTCGGGGTCGGCCGGCGGAATCGGGAAGAGCAGTTCCAACTCGAAATAAGATTAGCAGCCTCGCGGGCCCGCTCGATGTCGCCCGCCTATTATTTTGGAGGTTCCGATGCGGCGAAGGCTTTCGTTTCTCTCGATGGGTGCCTTGCTTCTCACCACGGCTCTGTCGGCGCAGTCGGCGGGCAAGATGGTTTCCTTTCCCAGCGGCTCGGAAACAGGTTCCGGATATCTGTCGGCGCCCGAGGGAGGGGCCAAGCGCGGGGCGATCGTCGTGATCCACGAGTGGTATGGACTGAACGACTTCGCGAAGGCGAAGGCGGATCACTTTGCCAAAGAAGGTTATGTCGCTCTGGCGCTGGACCTCTACCGAGGGAAGCTGGCGACGGACGACGACGCCGCGCACCAGCTGATGCGTGGGCTCCCGGAGGACCGGGCGATTCGCGATCTGAAAGGCGCCGTCGCCTTCCTGCGGTCCCGTCCGGACGTGGACCCGAAAAGAGTCGGGTCCGTGGGCTGGTGCATGGGGGGCGGATACTCTCTGGCGCTCGCCCTGGCCGAACCGACTCTCGCGGGTGCCGTCATCTATTACGGGCGGCTGGTGACCGACGATGCGGCCATTCGATCACTCCAGGTGCCGCTCCTGGGCAACTTCGGAGGCCAGGACAAGGGGATTTCGCCGGAGAGTGTCCGCGAGTTCGAGAAGAAGGCCAAGGCGGCGGGCAAGAACGTGGACTTCAAGATCTATCCGGAGTCCGGCCACGGCTTCGCCAGCTTCGACAGCTCTCATCCAAACGACTCAAAGGACGCCGACAAACGGACGGAAGGTTTCTTCGAGACGAGACTGAAGGGGAAGTAGCGCGTCGGCGAACGGCGAACGGCGAACGAGTGCAGGACCCCGGCGCCCTTCGCCTTACGCCTTTCGCCCTACGCCCTATTCTTGTACCAGTCCGCGTTGATCTGGAGGTACTGTTTCCACTTCTCCGGGATCGTCTCCTCGGTGAAGATGGCGGTCACCGGACAGGCCGGCTCACAGTTGCCGCACTGGATGCAGACGTTCGGATCGATATACAGCATCTGCGCGGCGGCGAAGTCCGCCTCATCTTTGCGCGGATGGATACAGTCGACCGGGCAAACATCGACACAAGCCGTGTCCTTCGTGCCGATGCAGGGTTCCGCGATGATGTACATCCCCATCGGTCTATCTCCTCCTAGAGTGGGCGCATTCTAGCAGGAAGAACAATAGAGGAAGGAACCTCTTGGTTCGCCGGCCACGTAACAGTTTGGGTCGCGGCGCGCGAAGTCTCCCAGAGGGGAGGAGGCGCGCGCCGCGGGAGCGAGAGCGCGCGAGGGACCAGGCGCTCGGTCGAGCCCCTTTGGGCGAGCCGAGCGCCGGTGCGCCGAAGGCGCAGGTCCGGAGCAAGCGGAAGCGACGGTTAGCGTCCGACGCTGATTTGATGAGCGAGATTCTGGCCGTCCGTCAGGGTCGTGTAACGCACCGTGACTTTGGCTCCTTGGGAAAGGGTGCCGTTGATCTTGGTGTCGGAGGTCCAGACGAGCTGGATTGCGGACCCGTCCGCCTGGTTGACGACCAGGGTCCGGTCGGCGGCCTGCAGCTTCGAAACGGTGCCCGTCAGGGTCTGCATCTTGTCGGGCGAAGGTGCGGCAGCGGCAGCGCCCAGGCTCAGCATCAGGACCAGAGCTGCGCCGGCGATCGCTTTTCGGGGGTTTGACATGACTCCTCCTGTTTTCGGAAAACAGTCCCTTGATCCCTGCCATTCCGCCCGCAGGCAGCTCCATTTGACAGGCGGGAGGGCTGTCCCTAAAATACGCCGTTTTTCGCAAATCTTCCGGAGGTCCCGTCACTATGGCCAAACGCTGGACGGAAGCCGAGATTCGATTCTTGAAGGACAACGCGGGCAAGATGAGCGTCCAGGCTCTCGCCGACGCTCTGTCGGCGCGCATCGATGACGTCGAGAAAAGGGTGGAAAAGTTGGGTCTCAACGGCGCCGGGCCGGAAGTGGCCGCTCGCAAGGCCCAGACTTTGAAGGAGCTGTCCCGCCACACCGAGAACGCCCGGAAAGACTTCGATCGGGGTGTCACGGCTCTCCAGAGAAAGAAACCGGATGAGGCCGAGCGCCACCTGCTCGACCTGATTCAGAAGTACCCCGATGAAAAGGAGCTCGTGGATCGCGCTCGAGTCTACCTGGCCGTCTGTGAGCGCCAGAAGAACGCGGCGCGCGCGGCGCTCGTCGAGCCGGAAGACTTCTACTATGTGGCACTTCTGGAAAAAAATCGCGGCAACGTTACGGAGGCGATCGAGCACGCCAAACGAGCCGCCAAGAAGAATGGCGGCGGGAAGGTCGACTTCCTCCTCGCCTGCTGCTACGCCCTGTCCGGCGAGGCCGACACCGCGGTCGAGCACCTACGAAAGGCGATCGAAGAGGATCATCGCAACCGAATCCTCGCCCGGCACGACAGGGACTTTGATCCGGTGCGCGACACGCCGGCATTTCAGGAGCTTCTCGCCTCATAGTGAAGCTATCAGCTGTCAGCTCTCAGCTTGGAGTCGTCTGGCTGATAGCTGATAGCTGATAGCTGATAGCTCGCCCTATACTCCCGGCGTGAGGAAAGCGCCCCGCAGGCCGCGTCCGTCACGGGCGAAAGCGCAAAAGCTTTCGGCTCCCCGCGTTGTCATTCTGGCCGCGGGGATCGGCTCGCGAATGCGCTCGACCCTTCCCAAGGTCCTGCACCGGGTCGGCGGAGTCCCGATGCTGGAATCGGTTCTTCGGTCAGCGGAGAGCCTTCGCCCATCGCGGATCGTGGTCGTCCTCGGGGCGTCCCGCGCGGCGGTGGAACCTCTCCTGGCGGGACGAGGCGTGACCGTCGTCGTCCAGGATCCCCCTCGAGGAACCGGGGACGCGGTCGTTCAGGCGCTGGCTGCTCTGTCGGACGGAGACGGACCCGTGATGATCCTTTCCGGAGACGTGCCTCTGATCCGGCCCGAGACTCTCGCCGGGCTGCTCGACAAGCTCGGGGAAGGAGCCGATCTCGCGTTGCTGACTTTTCGTCCGCCCGAGCCAGGCGTCTTCGGCCGGGTCGTTCGCGACCGGCGCGGACACGTGCAGCGAATCGTCGAGTCTCGGAACGCGACGGCTCGGGAGAGATCCATTGGCGAGGTGAACGCCGGGATCTATGCCTTCCAGGCGCCGGCGCTCGCGCGCGCGGCGGCCCGCCTGCGCGAAGACCCCGTCTCACGCGAGATCTACCTTACCGACGCCGTCGAAATCCTCACTTCGGCGCGGAATCGAGTCGAGACAGCGGAGTCCGCCGACTGGCGGGAGGCCTGGGGGATCAACACACGGACGGATCTCGCCGCCGCCGAGGAGATCATGAGGCGCCGGGCGCTCGAAGCGGCCCTCGAGGCCGGCGTAACTCTCATCGATCCAGCGACGACTCGCATCGGACCGGACGTCCGGCTCGAGCCCGACGTCGTGATCCATCCCTTCGTCTCGCTGGAGGGCAGGACCGTTCTGCGCGAGCGATGCGAAGTCCTGCCTTTCACACGAATCGCGGACTCGGAGATCGCGCCGGACACCGTGATTGGTCCGCACTGCGACGTCGAGGGAGCGGTGATCGGCGCGCGGTCGCGGGTCGGGCCCTATTCGCGCCTGCGTCCCGAGACCGTGCTCGAAGAGGACGTGCGGGTCGGCAACTTCGTCGAGACCAAGAAGGCCACCCTGCGCCGCGGAGTAAAGGCGTTGCATCTTTCCTACCTCGGAGACGCGGAAATCGGAGCCGAGACGAACGTCGGCGCAGGAATCATCACCTGCAATTACGATGGGGTGAAGAAGAACAGGACGACCGTGGGAAGCGGGGTCTTCCTGGGCAGCGACAGTCAGCTCATCGCGCCGGTGACCATCGGCGAGGGCGCGTATGTCGGTGCCGGCTCCACGATCACCCAGGACGTGCCCCCCGGCGCGCTTGCGGTCTCCCGAGTGCCCCAGAAGAACATCGAGGGGTGGGCGGAGAAGCGGCGCGCGCGTCGCGCGCCGCCGGACGGGGGGACGGGGCGACGGGGCGAAGGGGATCGGTCATAATCAGCGCCTATGTGCGGCATCGTCGGCTACGTCGGCACTCAACAGGCAGCCCCTCTCCTGATCGAGGGGCTCCGACGTCTCGAGTACCGGGGGTACGACTCGGCGGGGATCGCCACCCTGTCCAATGGAGGCTTCGCGGTCCATCGAAGCCCGGGCAAGCTTTCGCGCCTGATCGATCGGCTGGCGGGATCCACCTCGCCCGGAACGCTCGGCATTGGGCACACTCGGTGGGCGACGCACGGCCGGCCGACGGAGGCCAACGCTCATCCCCAGTGGGATTGCCAGAGACGGATCGTCGTCGTCCACAACGGCATCTTCGAAAACTTCGCCGAACGTAGGCAGGCGCTCACCGCCCGCGGCCACCGCTTCGTCAGCGAGACCGACACGGAGGTCTTCGCGCACGAGGTCGAGGAAGCCTACCGCGGCAACCTCGAGGAGGCCGTTCGGACGGCCTCGCAGACGCTGACCGGTTCTTACGCGGTGGTCGTTTCCTCCAGCTCGGAGCCCGGAGTGCTCGTGGCCACCCGCAGCGGGCCGCCGATGGTGCTGGGGCTCGGGCAAGGGGAGAACTACGTGGCGTCGGATCCCGTCGCGCTGGTTCCCTGGACCCGGGATGTGGTGTTTCTCGAAGACGGGGACATCGCCCGGGTGGACGCGGCGAGCGCCCGGATCTCCGACGCGAAGGGGCGGCCCCAGGAGCGCGTGCGTCATCACATCCTCTGGGACGCGGTTGCGGCAGAAAAGGGGGAGTACCGCCACTTCATGGAAAAGGAGATCCACGAGCAGCCGACCGCGGTGGCCGAGACGCTCGGGGGCAAGGTCTCACTCGAGACGGGGGAGCTTCTCATCGACGAGCCCCTGTTCGCCCCCGATCGAGTGGCCAAGTTCGACCGCGTTCTCCTTCTGGCTTGCGGGACCTCGTGGCATGCGGCGCTGGTCGGAAAGTTCTTGATCGAGGGGATGGCGCGGATTCCCGTGGAGGTCGATTACGGCAGCGAGTTCCGCTACCGCCGGCCGGTCGTGGACGGCCGCACCCTGACGGTCGGCATCTCGCAGTCGGGGGAGACCGCCGATACTCTGGCGGCGCTCTGGGAGGCGCGGCGTTCGGGATCGCCGGTGGCCGCGATCGTCAACGCGGCGGGCAGCGAGATCGCGCGGATGGCCGACGCCGTGCTCCCGACACACGCGGGACCCGAGATCGGCGTAGCCTCGACCAAGGCCTTCACGACTCAACTCGCGGTGCTCTATCTGTTGGCGGCAAAGCTTCGGGAGTCCCGCGGTCTGGGTGTCGGAGTGACAGACGTCGAGCGCCGCGCGCTCGGGCATCTGGCAACCGCGATCGACGAGACGCTCGCGCTCGAGCCCGCGGTCGAGCGGCTGGCGCGCGAGTTCCATGCCGCCCGCGACTTCCTCTTTCTCGGGCGCGGGCCGCACTACCCGATCGCTCTGGAAGGGGCGCTCAAGCTCAAAGAGATCTCTTACATCCATGCGGAGGGCTACCCGGCCGGAGAGATGAAGCACGGGCCCATCGCTCTGGTGGACGAGAACCTCCCGGTGGTCGTCCTCGCCCCCAGGGACGGATGGCGCGACAAGACGCTCTCGAACCTCCAGCAAGTCCAATCCCGCGATGGGATCTCCATCGTCGTCACCACACGCGAGGATCCGGAGATGTCAGCCGCCGCCAATCACGTCCTCGTGCTGCCGGAGTCGATTCCCGAGCTGCAGCCCATCCTCTCCGTCATCCCCTTGCAGCTTCTCGCGTACCACATCGCGGTGCGACGGGGATGTGATGTCGATCAACCCCGCAATCTGGCCAAATCCGTGACCGTCGAGTAGGGTTTTCCTCTCGGTTGAGCTGGAAACGCAACATGAACGCAGCGGGAACGCCGAGAACGGGTGAAGTCAAGTTCGAAGTCTGAACTTTGGCCCCCAACCTCATCCGTTCACACTTCACTTCTCGGCGTTCTCGTTGCGTTCCCGGCGTTCCCGCTGCGTTCCTCGACAACTGATAACTTCGTCCTGAGATGCCCAACTCTCCCTCCCTGATCGGCTTGAACCCGGAGCAGACGGAGGCCGTCCTCCACGAAAGAGGCCCTCTGCTGGTGCTCGCCGGCGCGGGCTCGGGCAAGACCCGAGTGATCACTCACCGGCTGGCTCGGCTGATCGAAACGGGGGCGGATCCCCGCACGGTCGTGGCCGTCACTTTTACCAACAAGGCCGCGGAAGAAATGCGGGAGCGGGCGCGCCGCCTGCTCGGAACCGAGCGGCTTCAGTCCTTCGTCGGCACTTTCCACGCCTGGGGATTGCGCTTCCTCCGCCGCTCTGCCGCCGCCGCGCAACTTCCGCCGCGGTTCGCGATCGCCGATACGGGCGATCAGCTGGCGCTGGTGAAGGAGGCGATGGGAGAGCTCTCGATCTCCGAGCAGATGCTGCTGCCGAGCTCGGTCCGTTCCCGTCTCTCCCACGCCAAGAGCGCTCTCGTCTCCCCCGAGGAGTTCGAGGCGGCGCAGACGGATTTCGCGGGCGAGCGGATCGCACGGGTCTATCGCCTCTACGCCAGGAAGCTCGCGGAGGCTGGCGCCGTCGACTTCGACGACCTGATCGTGCGCCCGGTCCGGCTCCTGCGCGCCCGGCCGGACCTGCTCGAAGCGGAACGGCGCCGGGTCCGGCATCTGCTGATCGACGAGTATCAGGACACCAACACCTCGCAGGATGCGCTGGTCAAGCTTCTGGGCGAAGGCGCCGAATCGCTCTGCGCGGTCGGCGACGAAGACCAGGCCATCTACCGCTGGCGCGGAGCGGAGGTCGAGCACATCCTGCGATTCGACACCGACTTTCCAGGGGCGCGCGTGGTCGCGCTCGAGAGGAACTACCGCTCGACAGACGGGATTCTGCGGGCGGCCTCCGCGCTCGTCTCGAACAACCGCCGCCGCCGCGAGAAGAAACTGCTGGCGGATCGCGGGAAGGGAACGGCGGTCCGGCTCTGGCGCTTCGACGAAGATCGCCGCGAAACGGAGGCCGTCGTCCGGTCGGCCGCCGACTCCGGGCGCGCGCCCGCGGAGATCGCGATTCTCTACCGGACCAATGCGCAGTCGAGGCCGTTCGAAGAAGAATTGCTGCGGCGGGGGCTCTCCTACGTGGTAGTCGGAGGCATGAAGTTCTACGAGCGGGCGGAAGTCAAGGACGCGCTGGCCTACCTGCGTCTGGCGCTCCGTCCGGAAGACGATCTCGCGTTCCGGCGGGTGGTCAACGTCCCCGCTCGCGGCATCGGCTCCACAACGCTCGAGCGCCTCGGCCAGGCCGCACGGGAGGCCGGGCAGTCCTATTGGGAGGTGGCCGCCGCCCCGCTTCCGGGGATACCGGAACGAGCACGCCTCGCGATCGGCCGTTTCCGGGCGCTGGTCGAGGACCTCCATGAGAAGGCCACGACCTGGTCCCCCTCCGCGCTGCTGGAGCACCTTCTCGAGACGACCGGCTACGCCGCCATCTATGCCCGTTCGGAAGAGCGGGAGGACCAGGCCCGCAGCGAGAACCTCCAGGAGCTGGTCAATTCGGCGCGGGAGTTCGAACGGTCGAATGCCGAGGGAGCCGGCGTCGCGGAGTATCTCGACACGGTGTCGCTCGCGACCAATGAAGAAGTGGCGCAAAGCGGAGGGGCCGTGACGCTTTCGACTCTCCACGCCGCCAAGGGGCTCGAGTTTCCGGTCGTGTTCGTCGTCGGGCTCGAAGAAGGGTACTTGCCGCACGGGCAGTCTGCCGAAGATCCCGAGGAGCTGGAGGAAGAGCGGCGCCTCCTGTACGTCGGGATGACGCGCGCCAGGGACGAGCTGACCCTGACAACAGCCGGCCGCCGCCTTGTCTACGGGAAGGTGCAGATGCGCAACGCCTCCCGGTTCTTGGACGAGATCCCCGCCGAGGATCTGGAGGTGCGGGAGGAGCGCCGGACGCTCCAGCCTCGGATCTTCGAGAAAGCCTTCGAAGGAGAGCCGGAGGAGGAAGAAACGACGGCGCTCAAACGCGGCCGCCGCGTCCGCCATCCGCGTTACGGCTACGGCGTGATCCTCTCGCAGGAGGGCTCGGGAGACGAGACGCGGCTGACGGTGTATTTCGACCGGGCGGGGAAGAAGAAGTTCATTGCACGGTACGCGGATCTGCAGCCGGCGTAGCTATCAGCTCACAGCTCACAGGTCACAGCCATCGCTTAAGTTCCCTGTCTGGCTGAAAGCTGAGAGCTTCAACGCTACAGCCTGGCCACCAGAGCGATCATTCGTCCGGCGCGCGGTCCGTCTCGCCGGTAGCTCGCGAATCGTTCGCCGCCGCACTTCGTGCAGGCGGGATGGGCGGAGATGTTTTCGGCGGGGACGCCCGCCGCTTCCAGCTGTGCGCGGTTGGCCGCCCGAAGGTCGAGAAGGAATCCGCCGCCGCAGCGGCCGCGGACGAGCTCGCCGGCAAACTGCGCCGCGACCTCTCCGCCCACTTCGTAGCAGCAGGCTCCGATCGAGGGGCCGAGCCAGGCCCTGACATCCTCCAGCCGCTCGCCGAACCCGGTCAGGGCGGCCACGCCCGCCGCCGCGGCATTTTTCGCGGAGCCGCGCCAGCCCGCATGGACGATTCCGACGGCCTGCTGCCCGGCCAGGACGATCGGAACGCAGTCGGCCGTTTGCACGATCAGACCGATGCCGGCCAGGTCCGTGGCCAGTGCATCGCACTCGCCCGCATCCTGGACTTCTCCTTCGGCGGGCGTCTCCCGGATTGCCACCGCGCGGTCACCATGGACCTGTGTCGCGCGCACGAGCGGGATTCTCGGAAGCCCGAGCGCGGCGGCAAAGCGGCGGCCCAGGAAGCCGGTTGGGGAAGGCTCGCCCTCCGGCGCAGCTCCACGGCCCGAGAACGCGACCAGGACTCCGGCGGGTGCGCCCATCGGCCGGAAGGCCGTCATGCCGTCCTTCGTCTCTTCCAGCCAGTCGCCGCCCGCCATGGATGCCATTGTAGGTGGCCGGGTGGCGAGAGCTGAAAGCGGAGAGCCGTCCGCTTCGGTGTTAGAATTCCGCAGTGTCCTCGCTCGAAACCGCTGACAGGACGCGGGTTTTCCCCGTCATCGGGCTCGAGGTGCATGCCCAGCTCCTGACGCGGTCCAAGATGTTCTGTCCTTGTCCGGTCACGGTCGGGGCCCCGGCCAACTCTGCCACGTGTCCTGTCTGCCTGGGCTTTCCGGGAACGCTTCCCGTGCTGAACCGGCGTGCCGTGACACTGGCGATGCGGCTCGCGCTGTCCGTGGGCTCCCGGATCGACCGCGACTCGCGGTTTGCGCGCAAGAACTACTTCTATCCCGACCTGCCGAAGGGATACCAGATCTCCCAGTACGACCGGCCGCTCGCCACCGGCGGAACGATCGACATCGATACGAACGAGGGGACCAAATCGGTTCGGCTCGTTCGGATCCATCTCGAGGAGGACGCGGGCAAGCTTCTTCACGACACTCCCTACACCGATGTGCCCCCCTCCGTCTCGCTCGTCGATTGGAATCGAGCGGGCGTCCCGCTGGTCGAGATCGTCGGGGAACCGGACATCCGCACTCCCGACGAGGCCGCGGCCTACCTGACGGAGCTGCGGCGCCTCCTGCGTTTCACGAAAGTCTCCGATGCCGACATGGAGAAGGGAAACCTGAGGTGCGACGCGAATGTGTCGGTGCGCCTCTCGCCCGACGCTCCATATGGGACGCGTGTGGAAATCAAGAATCTCAACTCGATCCGGTTCGTCGCCCGGGCGCTCGAACACGAAATCGAGCGGCAGGCCCGGGCGCTGGAAGCCGGAGAGCGGGTGGTGCTCGAGACGCGGCTCTGGGACGCGGCGGCGGGCAGAACAGTCTCCATGCGCGGCAAGGAAGAAGCCCACGACTACCGCTATTTCCCCGAGCCGGATCTGGGAGCGCTCCAGGTCGACGAAGCGTGGATCGCCGAGGCCGCGTCGGCGCTGCCCGAGTTGCCTCGGGCGCGGCGCGCCCGGCTGGTCGCCCAGTACGGGATCTCCGCGTCCGACGCGGAGACGATCACGGGAGCCCGCGAGCTCGCCGAGTACTTCGAGCAGCTCGCGCGCGAAGCGCCGCCGAAGCTGGCGGCCAATTGGGTCACGGGCGAAGTCCTTCGTTGGATGAGGGAGAAACGGATCTCGGCGGAGGAGGCGTTGTCTTTTCCGGTCTCGCCAAAAAGGCTCGCGGAGCTGCTCGCGCTGCTCGACAAGGGAGAGATCTCCGTCGCTTCGGCCAAAGAGGTTTTCGCCGAAATGATCGGATCGGAGTCCGGCGCCTCGGACATCGTGTCGCGAAAGGGGTTGGGCCGCCTTCGCGATTCGAGCGCCCTGGAGCAGGCGATCGCCGAGGTCATTGCCGATAGCCCCTCGCAGGTCGCGCTCTACCGGTCCGGCAAGACCCAGACGTTCGGCTGGTTCGTCGGCCAGGTCAGGAAGAAGACCGCGGGACGCGCCGACCCGGCAGAAGTTCGGGACGCGCTCGAGCGCGCTCTGGCGGGCGGCTCCCCGTGATCCAGCTCTTTCGGGTCTCCAAAGAGTACGGCCGGTTTCGGCACGCCCTGGTCGACGTCACCTGCTCGATCGACCGGGGGGAGTTCGTTTTCTTGACCGGGCCGTCCGGCGCGGGCAAGTCCACCTTCCTGAAGCTGCTGTTTCGCGCCGAACCGCCGACCGCGGGACAGATCCTCGTCAACGGCCGGAACATCGCCGTGCTGCCCGACTCCCAGGTCCCCTACTTTCGCCGCACGATCGGCGTCGTCTTTCAGGACTTCAAGCTGATCGCGCGGAAAACGGTGTTCGAGAACATCGCCTTCGTTCAGAGCGTGCTCGGCCTTCCCCGGGCCGAGCAGAAGCGCCGCGCCTATCAGGTCTTGAAGCGCGTCGGTCTCCATCACCAGATGAACGCCTTGCCGGCGGAGCTCTCCGGCGGCGAACAGCAGCGCATCGCGATCGCGCGGGCGATCGTGAATGAACCGACCCTGCTTCTGGCCGATGAGCCCACCGGAAACCTGGATCCGGTCCTCTCGGAAGAGACCATGCGGCTCTTCGCCGAGATCAACATCCGCGGCACGACCGTGCTCGTCGCGACGCACGACTTCGACCTCGTGCGCCGCATGGGCAAGCGCGTTCTCACGCTCGAGCGCGGTCACGTCCTGGAAAGCGCCCCGAGCACCGAGAAACCCGCGGGGGTAATGCGCGAGGCGCCGTTCCTGCCGTTGGGATGAGCTATCAGCTATCAGCTGTCAGCTCTCAGCCAGAGTCTCCGATCAGAGAGGTTCGAGCTGAAAGCTGAAAGCTGAGAGCTGATGGCTTTAAAACCCCGTTACGTTTTCGGCGAAGCCTGGTCGGTGGCCCGAAGCGGGCCGCGGCAGACGGCGATGGCCATCGCTCTGATCGCTCTTTCGCTCTACGTTCCGGGCCTGCTCGCTCTCCTCTCGAGGAATCTCTCCCGCGTCGTGACCTCGGCGGGAGAATCGCCGGCCGTCGTCGTGACGCTCGAGGCCGCCGCGGACGCCCGCGCGATCGCGAACCGGGTGGCGACCGACGGGCGCGTGGCCCGGATCGTGATCGTTTCCAGCGACGCCGCACTGGAAAGGTTTCGGCGAACCTATCCGGACCTCGCCGCCGCTCTGGCCAACCTGAAGGAGGCCCCCTTCCCCCCGACGCTCGAAGTCTTCCTGCGCAAGCAGGCGCCCGCGCGGGCAGGCGCGGAGATCGCGGCGGCCGCCCGTTCGTGGCCGGGAGTCGAAGCCGCCGATTCCGAGGAAGGCTTCGACCGGCGATTCCGCGACGGCGTGCGCCTCCTGCGCGCCGCGGCGCTCTTTCTCGGTGTCGTGCTCACGCTCGCGGCCATCCTGTCGGTCGGATCGGCCATTCGCCTCGCGCTCGACCTTCACTCCGACGAGATCGAGATCATGCGGCTGATGGGGGCGACGGAAACCGCCGTTCGCGCTCCGTTCTGGATCTACGCGTCGGCGGAGGGTCTGATCGGGGGAGGACTTGCGCTGCTGATGCTGTGGGGGACCTGGGAGCTCGGCGACCGGTTCCTCGCCCGCCACCCTCACCCGGTCATGGGGCTGCTCTGGTCGCGTTTTCTCGACTGGCAGCTGGCGCTGCTGGTGCCGGTCATCGGCCTGGTCGCCGGTTTTCTGGGCAGTCTCCTGTCCCTGGGAAAAAAGAGTACGAAGTAGGGAGAAGTTTTCAGTTATCCGTTTTCAGTTATCAGTTTTCAGACAAACGCCAACAATATAGAGATTGTATTCGAACTGAGGACGGATCGCTGAGAACGGAAAACTACTGCTGCGGATCCGGCTCTCCCAGCAGCCGCGCGAGGCCTCCCCATCCCTGGACGTTTTCGCAAACCACCTTGACGGCGGAGGTCAGCGGAACGGCCAGGACCGCCCCCGGCAGCCCCCAGATCAGGCCCCAGAAGAGGAACGCGACCATCACCGTCAGGGGGAAAAGACGCACCTTGCCTCCGACGATGAAGGGCGTGAGGACGTTCCCCTCGAGGAATTGGAGAAACAGGTAGACGAGCAGAACCGCGCCCGCCTTTCCTCCTCCATACTGAAAATAGGCGACGGCGACGGCGGGCACCGTCGAGAAGATCACGCCGACGTAGGGGAGCATGATCGCCACTCCGGCCAGCGGACCCAGGATGTAGTAGTAGTTGATGCCGATCACCATCAGCGCGATCGTCGTTGCGGCGGCCATGATCATCATCACGAACGCGAGGCCGAGAGCGTAGCCGGTCATCGTCCGCGAGATCGCTCCGGTGACGTCGCCTGCTCCGACCTTCCGGTTCCGTGCCAGGATTCCGTCGATCACGCGTCCGAACTTCTCCCGGTCCTTCAGCATGAAGAAGGTGAGGAAAGGCACGGCCGCGATGTAGAGGACGAGCTCGAGCGTGGCTCCGACCTGGGTCAGCATCGCCTTGGTCGTGGCGAGCGGGGATTCGGTGATCTTGACCTCCCGCACCGACCGCGACTCCTCCGGCAGAATGTTTCCCATGTACTCCCGGAGCCGGTTGACGAACTCGGTGATGCGGGTCAGGAGGTCGCGGATCCGGTTCTGGTAGCGGGGGAAATCCACATAAAACTGATTCAGCTGAGCGGTCACGTTGATCACCATCAGGGTGACCGCTCCGATCAAAACGAAAAGCAGGAGGAGGATCGCGATGACGCGGGGCACCCTTGCCCTCTCCAGCAGCGAGACGAACGGCCGCATCGCAAAGGCGAGGAAGAGAGCGAAAGCGAGGGTAATGAAGATGCTGCGGCCGTAGTAGAGGAGGGCCACCAGGGCGGCAAGCGAGACGAAGCTCAGGCCGGTGGCCGACGACGCGGGGGAAGGAGAAGACGGGGGAGAATAAAAAGCCCCCTTTGTGGGAGGGGGCTCGATTCCGCGATCGTTCTCTTCCCGGCTCAACTTCCGGACATCAGGGTCACGACGATGACCGCGCGCCGGTTCTTGGCGCGCCCCTCCGCCGTCGCGTTGTCGTATCCGGGCTCCGCCGATCCCTTGGCCGCAGTCGTGATCCGGTTGGGATCGATGCCGTGGCGCGTGACGAGGTACTCCTTGGCGGCGTCGGCCCGCTTGGCCGAGATGGCGATGTTGGCCTCTTCGGAGCCCGCCTTGTCGGAATAGCCCGTGATCACGGCCGTGGCATTCAGGTCGTTCTTCATCCGCAACGCGATTCCGTCCAGAACCGCCTTGGCGATGTTGGTCAGACGCGCGCTTCCCGCGTCGAAGAAGATCTCATCGCGCGTCGTTCGCGGCGTGGGCGGGGGAGGCGTGGTCGTGGTCGTGACCGTCTCCTGCTGGACCTTTTCCTCGACGATCGGGGCGGGAGGCGCCGGGGGCGGAATCACGACCGGGGGTGGAGGAAGCGGCGGCCAGGCGGCATAAGTGAATCCGATGAGGCCGCCCACCGGAGAAGGCGAGAACCCATGGCGGAAGAGCTGATCGACATTGGCGTTTAAAGCCCCCGAAACGGCGAGCCCGGTCCGGCCGATGAACACGCGGGCACCGGTCACAAGCATGGAGTAGCTGTCCGGCGGCAGGTCCCCCCCGTCCGGCATCGTGCGATCGAGCTCCCCGATGACATGGATATAGGGGAGCACCGGGACGTCGACGCCCAGGGCTACCCGGAACAGGTTCGCGACCCGAATGTCCTGGTCGTGCTTCCCGGAGAGCTGGTAGGACGCCATGCCCGTGAAGATACCCTTCGTGATGACGCCGCCCCATTCCCAGTCCGCCCGGCGCGACTTCACGCGATCCGTGTCCGTGCCGGTGACCAGCGGTTCGTCGACATGGATGTTGGCGTGGCCGACCGGCACCTGGCCGGAAAGAAAAAGCCCGACTTGTAAGCGGGAGTCCGTCTCCGAGATCAGCCGCACCTTCGTGCCGATGCGCACCTTCCGAGGCTCGTCGGCGCGAAAGCTGGTCGGGAAGGGAATGCTGTTTATCGCGCCGCCCTGCCACCCACCGCGGCTTTCGAAACGGTCTTCGCCCGCGCTGATAAAGACAGCCCACCCTCGCGTCAAACCGAGGCCGATCGATCCCTCACCCGCCCAGTGACTGAAGAGCCGGCTGCGATCGGGAGAATCCGTGAAGGCGAGGTTGCCCGCCACGAGCTGCTCTTTCCAGCCGTACAACCCAAGCGTCAACTGGTCCGGTCGGGGCATGTCCGCAGTCGGCATCGTGAAGAGGCCGATGTCGCCCTGGTTGTTCGGGGCGACCTGAGCGGAAGCGACTGCGCTCCCGAGGCACACCAACAACCCGAGGAGCGCCTTGCGGTTAGCCTTCATGCATTCTCCTTTCGCGAGTGCCGGGGAACCGAGATTTCTGCCGAATAGAATAAGCCAAAAAAGCCCGATTGCCAAACAACTTTACGGAAGGTGCGGCGCCGAAGGCCTCAGGCGCTCGGCAAAGGCCCCTCGAGGCACCTGGCGCTGCCGCCGGAGACTCAATTTTTCGGGGTTTTCTCGGTATGGAAGGGCTCCAGATCCGACGGTCCGGGACTCTTTTTTTGTTTTGTCGAGTCCCGAGTCCCGCTCCTAAGCCTTTGGCTGCATGACCAGCGACATCTTGTCCTGGAAGGCTTTCATCCTGGCGGGCCCCCGAATCGAAGCGATGGCTTTCTCGGTCAAGCGGATCAGGTCGCGAACCGCCTCGACCCCGCGGCCGCGATCGATCTCAGCGAGGGCCTGTTTGTATGGCCGGTCGATTCCCGGCAAGTTCGCCTCTCCCAGCGCGAGCTCGGCCTCCTGCTTGACCCGGGTACAAAGGATCATCAGGATTTTCTTCTCATCGCCCAGTACGGCGGGGGAGGGCGAGGGGCCGGGAGCCGTCGAGGTCGGCCGGGCCGAGTCTCGCGTGCGCATCTCGACCAGGCCACCGGTGACCAGTCCGTACAGGATCTTCGCCGCTTCGAAGGAGGAGAGACCGATGGATCGCGCCAGCTCCTCGATGGTTTTCTTGCCGTCGATCTTGATGGCCATGTTCCATTCGGGAGGGGAGAGCGTCACGGGTTCTGAGACCTCCCGCGGCAGCAGGACCGGCACGTGGTCGACACCGGGGATCTTCCGCGAAAGGACTTTCCACTCGTCCAGCCGCCGAGCCGCTTCCATCAGCAGGCTCGTGTTGGACTTCTCGATCGAGACCGTGTCGGGCTCCTCGGCCGGCGTGAATTGGAAGTCTCCCGAGGACCAGATCGCCAGGGCGTAAATCGCTTCCTCACCCGTCAGCTCGCCCAGTTTGGCGTGAACCATCTGCCCGTTCTTGAGATAGATGTACCCGCGCTCCACGCCTCGGATCAGCGTGAACATGCCCGTCTTTCCGGAGACCGAGACGAGCTGGATGATGTCAGGAACGGGCAATTCCTGGATGGAGCCTTGAAACGACATGAGGCGGGAATGATAACAACCTGCAGGCGAACGGCGAAGGGCGAAGGGCGAATGGCGAATGGCGACGATAACGTAGCCGCCAACTGACTAGGCGGGTCCTTCGGCTTTCGCCTTTCGCCATACGCCCGGTCCCGCATGGATGTGGCAGATGGCGACGGCGAGCGCATCGGCGGCGTCCAGCGGAACCCGCGCGCGCTGCCGGGCCAGAAGCGAAAGAACCATACTGCGCACCTGGGTCTTCTCCGCGTTTCCGTAGCCCACCAACGCCTTTTTCACCAGCCGTGGCTCGTATTCGTAGACCGGCACCCCGGCATGGGCAGCGGCCGCGAGAAGGACTCCCCGAGCTTGCGCCAACTTCAGGCTGGACGCGATGTTGCGGGCGGCAAAGACGGTCTCGACCGACACGGCCGCGGGGCAGCGCTCTTCGAGCAAGCGGGTCGCGCCCATGAAAAGAAAATCGAGTCGTCCCGGAAAATCCAGCGCCGCCGGGGGCCGCAGCACGCCGCATCCCTCGAGCTGAAGGCGGCCGAGCTCGAAAAGCACGACGCCGTAGCCGGTTGCCGTGGTGCCGGGATCGAAGCCGAGAACCCTCATGGGCGCTTTGCGCGCGGCGAAAGGCGACTGGCGAAAGGCGACGGGCGAAGCCAGATGAGCGGAGTTGTTGCTTCCCGTTCTTCCGCCGTTCGCCCTTCGCCCTTCGCCCGATTACCGGCGAGCGTCAGCTCGCCTCCTCGAAGTCGAAGTTCGCCCACACGTGCTGAACGTCGTCGTGGTCTTCAAGGGCCTCCATGAGCTTGACCATCTGATCGGCCTTCCGTGCGTCGAGCGTCACCTCGGTGGTCGGAATCATTTCCACCTCCGCCACCGTGAGGGGGAGACCTTTCTGCTCGAGGTGAGCCTTGACGGCCGCCAGGGCTTCGGGATCGGTCACGATCTCGTGAGCCTGATCGGTCGTGCGGACGTCGTCCGCCCCGGCTTCGATTGCCGCCTCCATGACCGCGTCTTCGGTCGCTCTTTCCCGTTCGATCGTGATGTATCCCTTCTTCTGAAAGAGAAAACGGACGGAGCCGGTCTCGCCCAGGTTTCCGCCGTGCTTGGAGAAGATCGTCCGGATCTCCGGAAGCGTCCGGTTCTTGTTGTCCGTCATCGCCTCGATCAGAACCGCGGCACCACCGGGACCGTAGCCTTCGTACGTGACTTCCTCGTAGGTGACTCCGGGGAGCTCTCCGGTTCCGCGCTGGATTCCGCGCTTGATGTTTTCCGCCGGCATGTTGACCGCTTTCGCGTCATCGACCGCCTTGCGCAGTCTCGGGTTGCCGCCGGGATCCCCGCCGCCGAGTCGGGCGGCCATGGTGATTTCTTTGATGAGCTTCGTGAAGAGGCGGCCGCGCTTGGCGTCGAGCGCACCCTTCTTGTGCTTGATCGTGGCCCACTTGCTGTGTCCGGACATCGGAGTCTCCCGTCGCGAGTTCGCCCGGATTATATGTGCGGCGGCTCTCTGCCTCCTGTATGATTTCTCGAGAGGGATCACCTCTAACTACTCATGTCAAAGCGGGTTCTCCTGATCGACTACGAGCCGCGTTCTCGCGAGCGCGTCCGTTCGTTACTCCCGTCCGATCAGTACACGATCGCCGAGTCCCACGACGGAGAGGAAGGCCTGGCGGCGTTCACGTCGGGCCAGTTCGACCTGGTGATCCTCTCGGGAATGCTTCCCCGACTTCCCTCCGCCGAGGTCATTCGGGAGATCCGCCGGAAGGGGGGAGCCACGGCGCCTCCGATCCTTCTGATGGTCTCCGGCTACAAGGGGACCAACCGAAAGGCGGACGCGCAGCGCGTGGGAGCTTTCGACCTGGTCGTCCGGCCGTTTACCGACGAGGACTTCCGGTCGTGTGTCCAGTCGGCGATCGAGTCGACCGATCTCTCCGCCCGAACGTTGCGACTCTCGACGGCTGAGCTGCAGGGGACCGCCGCACTGACATCGTCGGACATCTTTTCCGATGTCCTGGAGGATGTCGGAGGTCAGGCGCCGGCGACGTCGGTTCCGGCTCCGGCGCCGATGGCGCATGCGTCCGCCCGGTTTACGTCGCAGAACACGGAACAGGAGGTCGAGAAGCGGCTGCGCGACACCCTTTCCGGGATTCTCTCGCGTCCCTCTTCTCGAGGCTCGGCTGCTTCGCCGGCCTCGGCAACGGAAACTCCGCCGCCCGCGACTCCCGCCCGCTTTTCGACCGACTTCGAGATCGACAAGATGATCTCGGACACGCTTTCCGGCATCAAGATGTCGGCTCGCCCGAAGCCGTCCACCGCGGCCGCGGCGCCGCCGCCGCTTTCTTCCGGGATCGGTCGCTCGGGCGAGCCCGGAGTCTCGGTCTCCAGCTCGGGTCCCGACCGCTTCGGTCAGTACGAGATTCTGGAACGCATCGCGACCGGAGGCATGGCCGAGCTCTACCGCGCGCGCCGCAGCGGCGTCGAGGGGTTCCAGAAAATCGTCGCGATCAAGAAGATCCTTCCCCATCTGGCGGACAACGAAGAGTTCATCACGATGTTTGCCGACGAGGCCAAGCTCGCGGCCCAGCTGAATCATCCCAACATCGTCCACATCTTCGACCTCGGAAAGATCGAGGCGGGCGGCTACTTCATCGCGATGGAGCATGTCGACGGCCGGGACCTGCGGGCGATCCTTCAGAGCGCTCGCGAGGTCGGCACGCCGCTGCCCATTCCGCTGGCCGTGTACGTCGCCTCGAAAGTCGCTGCCGCCCTCGACTACGCCCACCGGCGGCGCGACGCCGAGGGCCATGAGCTGACAATCGTGCACCGCGACGTTTCGCCCCAGAACATTCTCATTTCCTATGAAGGCGACATCAAGCTCTGCGATTTCGGCATCGCCAAAGCGGCTTCGAAGGCATCTCAGACTCAGTCCGGGGCCCTGAAAGGCAAAGTTCAGTACATGTCTCCCGAGCAGGCCTGGGGCAAGGCGCTCGACCGCCGCAGCGATCTCTTCTCGTTGGGAGCGGTGCTCTTCGAGATGCTGACGGAGCAGAAGCTCTTCCGCGGCGATTCCGACTTGACGGTGCTCGAAAAAGTGCGCGCGGCGGACGTCGTCGGTCCCTCTTCGATCAACCCCGAAATCTCCAAGAGTCTCGAGGGCATCGTCATGAAGGCCCTGGCTCGAGAGCCGGAGGATCGGTACGGCAACGCTTCGGACATGTTGCGCGACCTCGAGGCCGTGCTCTATTCGTATACTCCCGCTCCCGGCAGCGCGGACCTCGCCATCTTCCTCCATCGCCTGCAGGCGGAGGAACAGGCCATCGCCGAGGCCAAGGCTCGGGAGTCTTCGCGGCCCGCCCCGGTCGAGCCCGAGAAGAAGCGCAAGTCGAAGGGAGCCCCGGTCACCCGCCGAACGGGGAGCACACCCAAGCTGGTGCCGCCGCCTCCGCCGGAGACGCCACCCGCCGTTGCGGTCGCGCCCCTGCCCGCCGGGGCTCCTCCGCGCAAATCCTCGACCGGCTCCGGCGTCTTCGGCGCGTTCTCCACCAAACGAATCGAGGCCGAGAAGCAAAGCCGCAAACCGCTGTACGCGATGATCGCCGCGGCCGTCGTGATTCTGGCGGCAGCAACCTGGTGGACTCTGCGCAAGCCTTCGGTCGCCGTTCCCGTCCCTGCCAGCCGCGCGACGCCGCTGCCCGTGTCTCAGCCCACTCCCGCTCCGGCGGCAGCCCTTCCGTCACCTGCCCCGACTGCGGGCCTGGATCCGAGAGCGATCGATGACGAGGTCGCGCGTCAGCTCGCGGCCCGCAAGAAGGAGTTCCAGAAGGCCCTCGAGGCGAGCGCCAAGGCGAAAGAAGCACCGGCGAAGAAAGCGGAGGCTCCGGCGCCGGCGACCGCTCCCGCCCGCGAGGCCGAGGCGGAGGTCGTCCCGACTCCGATACCGATTCCGGTCGTCAAGGTTGCTCCCACCTCGCCTCCTGTCGTCGAGGTTTCACCCACGGCGGTGCCCGTGCGCCCGGCGCCGGTGCGCAACGAACCTCCGGAGGTCACCCGGGGTGACCTGGTCGGGCCCGGACCCGGCGTCGTCGAGCCCTCCCTGATCTCCTCTCCGAAGGTCACGTATCCCCCGCTGGCGCGCCAGCAGCGGGTCACTGGCAAGGTGATCGTTCTGGTCCTGGTGGACGAAGAAGGCGGCGTCGCCGAATCGCGGCTGCAACAGGGAATTCCGTCCCGGACCGGGGTCAACGAAGCCGTCCTGGACGGGGTTCGCTCGGCACGCTTCCGCCCTGCCACCAAGAACGGCATTCCGGTGCGGATGTGGCGCACCCTCGTCGTCGATGTGAAACCGTGACCGGGCCGAAAGCCGGATTTGAGAACCCCGCGCGTTTTTGGGCTTTCGACTCGGTCCCCGAGACTCTAGACTCTAGGCTTCAAGACTCTCGAACCTGGACTCGTAGGAGGGCATCCGAATCATGAGTCTCTCTCCGGACCAGAAAAAGTTTTACGAGAACACGCTCCAGGTCACCAAGCGAGAGATCGCGGAGCTCGAGGAGCTGATCCAGCAGGAGCTCGCGAAAGTCAAAGACCGTCTGGCAGAGCTTCAGAACGCCCAGAAGGCGGCGCGCCAGATGTATGACGCGGCCTGCATGCGTCTGGGCATCGCCAACGACCTGGAAGAAGCCGAAGCGCAGGGCTGAGAGGCGGGTCCTTCGTGCTTGGTGCTTAGTGCTTAGTCCCTAGTCTCCCTTGTGCTTGGTCGAATCACTCGAGCCTTCGGACTAAGGACCAGGGACCACGGAGCAGGGGCTCCGCATCACCGCGGCTCATTGCCCGGCGCGGCATCGTTTGCCGCGGTCCTTCTCGCGATCGCTTGCACCGTCTGTTCGGCCCGGTCCGAGTCCTCGTCGGAAATTCTTCCGCGGCGAGTTGTGTCGCTCGCGCCGAATCTGACCGAGATCGTCTTCGCCGTCGGTGCCGGCGATCGATTGATCGGCGTCTCGGATTACTCCGACTATCCGGAGGCGGCGCGGTCGCTTCCACGAGTGGGAGGCCTGGAGGTCAGCGCGGAGCGCATCGCTTCGCTCTCGCCCGATCTGGTTCTCGCGACTCCGGAAGGCAACGCAAAAGGTCCTGTGCGGGCTCTCGAGGCCGTCGGCGTGCCCGTCCTCATCGTGCCGGGAAGCTCTCTGAACGAAGTGCTCCAGGGCATACGGCTCGTCGGCCGGAGGTTGGGCCACGCGCGGGAGGGGGAAGCTCTTGCTCGGAAGCTCGACTCGCGGCGGCGGGAGGTTCGGGCCCGAGGCAGCGGACCTCCCCGACCTGCGAGCGTGCTGCTGATCTGGCCCGATCCCGCTCAGGCCGCCGGCGGCAGCACCTTTCTCGACGACGTTCTCACGGAGGCGGGCGCCCGAAATCTCCTGGGCGATCGGCCGGGCTGGCCAGTCCTGTCGCCGGAGTGGCTTGCGAGCGAGCCCATCGACGTGCTGGTCATTCCCGATTCCGCGGAGACTCGCTCCGCCTATGAACATGCTTTTGCCTCTGGGCCTCTCTCGCGCGGGACCGTTTCACGCGCGCGCGTGATCCGCATCCCGGAATCCGTTTTGACGCGCCCCGGGCCGCGTGTCTTCGACGCGCTGGAAACCCTGGAGAGAGAGCTTGCTCAACCACAGGGAACGGGAAACAGCAGACGGGAAGGGAAAGGGGAGGCCCGATGAGGGCTTCGCCCTCCCTCGCGATTGCTCTCCTTCTTCTTCTCGCCGCGATCTCGGTTGGCCTGGCGATTGGCGGAGTCCATCTGTCGCTGCCGGATCTCTGGGCGGGAACCGGAGAGGCCGGGGAAACGGCGCGCAGAATCGCCGGACTGCGATTGCCGCGCGTGGCGCTGGCTGCTTTGGTGGGAGCTTGTCTCGCTCTGGCCGGCGCGGCGATGCAGGCCCTGCTCAAGAACCCGCTGGCCGATCCCTTCCTTCTGGGAACCTCTGGCGGAGCCGCGACGGGCGCGGCGATCGCGTCCCTCGCGGGAGCCTCCCCTCTCGTCTCTCCCGGTGCGGCCTTCGTCGGAGCGGTGGGTTCGTCGCTCGCCGTCGCGGCGCTCGCGCGGCGGGGCGGCCGGCTGGACCTGCACCGGCTGCTGCTCGCGGGATTGATCGCCAACGCGTTTTTCTCCGCCGTGCTCCTGGGAATCTTCTCGGTGGCTTCCTCTCAGGCGGCCCGGACGATGCTTTTCTGGATGATGGGAAGCCTGTCCGATGCCTCGTTTTCTTCAGTCGCGGCGCTTCTTCCCTATGCCGCGGCCGGCGGCGCTGTCCTGCTCCTCTCGGCGTCGCGCCTGAACCTGTTTGCCGTCGGAGAGGAGAATGCCGCGGCGCTCGGCGTCGACACCGAACGATCCAAGCGGCTGGTCTTCCTTGCCGCGTCGCTGACCACGGGTGCCGCGGTCGCCTTCGCCGGCGTCATCGGTTTCGTGGGCCTCCTGGTGCCGCACGCGGCGCGCGCCGTCGTGGGAAACGACCAGCGACTCCTGCTTCCCGTCGCCGCGATCTCCGGAGCGACCCTACTCGTCGCCGCGGACACCCTTTCGCGGACCGTGTTCTCCCCGGCGGAGCTGCCTATCGGCGCGGTGACGGCCGCCGTAGGCGCGCCCCTCTTCGCGTGGCTGCTCCTCAAGAACCCATGACAGCGATCGCACTGGAGGCCCGCGCTCTGTCCGCCGCCTACGGCAAGACGCGGGCGCTCGACGGCCTGAGCGCAATGGTGCCCGGAGGAGCGATCGTGGCGCTTCTGGGTGAGAACGGTTCAGGCAAGTCGACGTTGCTGAAAGTGATTGCGAGGATCCTTCCGCCGGCTGGCGGCGACCTGCTGCTGGAGGGCCGGCCTCTGTCGCAGATCCCTCGGCGCGAAACGGCGCGCCGCATCGCTTACGTTCCGCAGAGCACGGAGCTGGTTTTCCCGATCCGATCTCTGGATCTGGTCCTGCAGGGCCGCGCCCCGCACAATCCGGGCTTCTCGACCGACTCCCCGATCGATCGCGCCCTCGCGCTGGAAGCGATGCGGTCCTGCGACGTGGAGGCCCTCGCTTCGCGCGACGCCTCCACCCTTTCGGGCGGCGAGAAACGCCGGGTCTTCCTCGCCCGAGCGCTCGCGCAGCAGGCGGACATCTGGTTGCTGGATGAGCCGACCTCGGGGCTGGACCCGCGCCACCGACTCGAGTTTCTGGAAACGCTCGCGCGCGTCCATCGCGAGCGGTTGACGACGGTTCTCTTCGTCACCCACGAGATCGATCTGGCGGCGGCGCTCGCGGACCGTGTGATCCTCTTGAAGCGCGGCCGCGAGCTGGCGGAGGGGCCGGCCGGCGAAGCGATCACGGCCGAGACGCTCGCCCGGGCCTTCGAGGTCGAGGTTCGGATCGAAGTGGACACGACCGGCCGGCGGCACTTCGTGCCGGTGGCTCCCACGCGGGTCGTAACTGGTGGCGCATGAATGATTTCCAACGACCGGACACCTGCTGTTACGATCGTCGGCTCTCATGTGGTTCAAGAAAGACAAGGCTCCCAAAGAGCCGAGGGAACGGCGTCCCAGCAAGGTTCCCGAGGGGCTCTGGGTCAAGTGCGACAACTGTCGCGAGATCCTTTACAACAAGGAGCTCGCCCGCAACTTCAAGATCTGCCCCAAGTGCCAGTTCCACTTTCGCCTTTCCGCGCTGGAACGCCTCCAGATGCTCTTCGACGAAGAGCAATACGTCGAGCTGGATGGGGAGCTGCGCTCGGCCGACCCGCTGAAGTTTCGGGACACCAAGCGCTATCGCGACCGGCTGCGGCAGTACGAGGAGAGCGCCGGGGCGAGCGAGGCCATCCGCACCGCCACCGGCACGATGGGCGGCATCCCGGTGATCATCGGCGCGATGGAATTCTCGTTCCTCGGTGGTTCGATGGGCTCCGTTGTCGGGGAGAAGGTGGCGCGCGCCGCCGAACGCGCGCTCCACGAGCGCAAGCCCCTCGTGCTCGTCTCGACATCGGGCGGAGCCCGCATGCAGGAGGGGATTCTGTCGCTCATGCAGATGGGAAAGATCGCGGCCGCACTGTCGCGCCTTTCCGAAGGACGGATTCCCTACATTTCGATCATGACCGATCCGACCACGGGAGGCGTGACGGCCTCCTATGCCATGCTCGGGGACCTGAATCTCGCGGAGCCTCAGGCGCTAATCGGATTCGCAGGCCCTCGCGTGATCGAACAGACGATCCGCCAGACGCTCCCGGACGGGTTCCAACGCTCCGAGTTTCTTCTGGAACACGGGATGCTCGACATGGTCGTCCCGCGCTCGGAAATGAAGGCGACGGTCGTGAGGTGCCTGAAGCTCCTGTGGGACGGAGGCCGGTAATCGGAAATCGGGAACCGGGAATCGAAGCCAAAACTTTTGCGATGGATCGATTTCCGATTTCCGAGTCCCGATTCCCGGCGCTTGAGCGCCTCGAATCGCTTTCCCTTCGGGGCATGAAGCTCGGCCTCGCGGCGATCGACTCTCTTTGCCAGCGCCTGGATCGGCCGCAAGCGCGGGTTCCCTCCGTCCTGCTCGCCGGGACCAACGGCAAGGGCTCGACCGCGGCCACCCTTTCCGCCATTGCCACTTGCGCCGGCTTGCGCTCCGGCCTCTACACCTCGCCGCATCTCGTGCGCGTGACCGAGCGCGTGAGGATCCAAGACGTCGACGCCACGGACGTTGAGCTCGAGGAAGCGCTCACGAGAGTCTTTCGAGCCTCCGACGAGACACCCGGAATCCCGGTGACCTATTTCGAAGCGATGACGGCCGCCGCGTTTCTTCTCTTTGCCGACCGGCGGCTCGATCTCGCGATTCTGGAGGTCGGGCTGGGCGGCCGTTTCGACGCGACCAACGTCGCTTCGCCTGAGCTCTCGGTCGTCACGTCCGTCTCGCTCGATCACACAGAAGAGCTCGGGCATACGATCGGCGCGATCGCACGGGAGAAGGCGGGGATCTTTCGACGGGGCAAGCCGGCCCTCGTCGAGAGTCCCCTCGAAGAGGCGCTCCAGAGCTTCCGGGAAGCCGCCGCGGCGAGCGGCGCCCTTCTTCACGAGTTGCGAGCCGAGGTGACGATGGAAGTTGAAAGACCGTCTCTCCGAGAGACGCGATTTCGCTTGCGGACGCCCCGGCGCGCCTACGAGCTCGCGACTCCACTTCTGGGTGCGCACCAGGCGTGGAACGCGGCAACCGCCGTCCGATCGGCGGAGATGCTCCCCGCAAGTCTGGAGATCGACGCCGCCGCGGTCGCGCGCGGCGTCTCCGCCGTCCGCTGGCCGGGCCGGCTGGAGCAGTTGATCGTCCGCGGGCACCCGGTGCTGCTCGACGGTTGTCACAATCCGGACGGCGCCGGCAGCCTCGCCCGTTTCCTTGCCGAGACGGGACTCGAGGCGGACTTGATCTTCGGCGCGATGGCGGACAAGGACATCGAGTCCATGGCGGCGGCGCTTTTCGGGACAGTCCGGGAGATCCGCCTGGTTCCCATTTCTTCTCCTCGGTCGGAGACTCCGATCGAGCTCCGCCGGCGCGTCGCGCCCTGGCGCTCCGATGCCATCGAGTCGGGAAGCCTCGGGGAGGCTCTCGAAGAATTTCTGTCCCGGCCCGGGGAGAAACCTATAATCGTCGCCGGTTCTCTCTATCTCGTCGGGCAGGCGCGCTCGCTCCTGGCCGGCGGGCAGATCGGAGAAGGTCGCCCGTGAAGATCGCCGTGGAAGAGCTCACCCGGGAGCACTTCGAGCGCCTGGAAGAGGAGCGGCTCGCGGTGTACGCCTCGAAGAGCTCACGCTCGAAGCGGGCGCGGGGCTTCGTCCTCCCGATGGAAGGGGACGCGCGGACCCAGTACGCTCATGACCGCGACCGGATCATTCACTCGCGGGCCTTCCGCCGCCTGAAGCACAAGACCCAGGTCTTCGTCCCTTACGAAGGGGATCACTTCCGCACCCGCCTGACGCACACGATCGAAGTCTCGCAGATCGCTCGCAGCGCCGCGCGCTTCCTGAACCTGAACGAAGACCTGACCGAGGCAATCGCGCTTGGCCACGACCTCGGACACACTCCCTTCGGACACTCCGGCGAACGCGTTCTCGATCGACTCCTTCGGGAAAGCCACCCAGGGGCGGGCGGGTTCAAGCACAACTACCAGTCCGTTCGAGTCGTGGATCGGCTGGAAAAGCGATACGAGGAGCCGGGCCTCGATCTGACCCACGACGTGCGCGAGGGGATCTTCAAGCACACGCTCTGGAAACGCTCTTATCCCTTCCCTCTCGACTGGCCCGAGGGCCTCCACCTCGAGTCCGGGGGATCGCTGGAAGCCCAGACGGTCAACTGGTGCGACGAGATCGCGCAACAGACGCACGATCTCGAAGACGGGCTGCCCCTGACGGAAGAGGAGTCGATCGAAGCGCTGGAGATCTCGCGGATCGTCCGTGCCGCTCGCCCGGCGGGGCGCGATCGCACCGTCCGTCGCACCTCGCTCATCCGCGGGATGATCGCGGTCCTGACCGCGGATCTCGTAGAAGCCTCTCGCGCTCGGATCGAACAGTGGCTCGAGGCGAGTCGGATCTCGACGTCCGACGACTTCTACTCCTGGAGGGAGAGATTGCCCGGAGACCTGGTGACCTTTTCCGAAAAGGGACGCGGCTACTATCGGGAGTTGAAGGACTTCGTCTACCGCCACATCATTCATTCCTTCCCCGTCTCGCGCTACGACGGCCACGCCCGGCGGGTGCTGGCAGGCCTCTTCCGCGCCTACCGGGAGAATCCCCGTCTCCTGCCCGACTATGTCTTGATGACGTTGCGGGACCAGCTCCAGGTCCGGTTCCTGCGCGAAGTGGCCTTGCGGGACGTGGATCGGGAAGCCGAAGAGAGATACTTTCCGAGGCCCGAGTTCTACCGCGCGATCGCCGACCACATTGCGGGGATGACGGACAGTTACGCCAATGAGGAGTATCGGCAGCTGGTGGTGGAGTGAAGAAAGAAGTCGACAGCTGACAGT
>JBKPDV010000203.1:0-22777 GCA_046728075.1 Acidobacteriota bacterium
GCCGGGCAATGAGATCCATCCCTTGCGGCTCTGGAGAAAAGGCCTCTTGGTCGTCAGCGTCATCGACTACCGTGTGACAGACATCGGCAAGTACATCGAGTTCAGTATCGCGGTCGCCTGCACTCATGGCGCCCGGCCCGCTCCCCTTCTGCTGCCTGCGCTCTTTCAGAAGCTATACGGCACCGGCCAGTTCGTCCTCGACCTGCCGGTGTCGACTGAGATCTCGGTAAAGGGTGGAAAGGGCATCTGGGGCATGCCCAAACATCAGGCGAACCTCGACTACATCATCAACGAAAGAACCGTCAGCAGTCAGTACGACTTGGACGGCCAGCTCTGCATGAAGATCGAAATCGATCGGCCCGCGAAGGCTTGGCTCTACTTTTCTGCAGACGCTGCCAACTACTGCCAGTTTCGGGGGATGCTGATGAGGTCTTACGTCCATTTTCGCGGAAAGGTTGGCCTTTCCATTTTTCGGAAAGGCTCCGCCCGCCTCACGCTTGGAAGCCACCGTCGGATTCAGTTCTTACAGGATCTGGAGATCGAGCCGGACCCGATCGTGACGGCATTCATTCCCGCGGCCAGTGGCCTGCTCGACGACTACTTCGAGTCCTGGTTCTTGAGCTTTCCGGCGCCGCTCGCTGCGCCTCTCGAGGGGCTCGAGTCGGTCGTGAATCTGGGCATGGGGCAAGACTGGTTGGCGCCTCCGAATCGGACCCGCGCGGAACCGGCAAGGAATATCTGAACAACAGGACCGATGAAGGACTTCTTTTTGAACCGGAGACAACGAAAATGAAGGACGGCACGCTCGGGATCGCATTTCGCGAAACGATGGCTGGCGGATTCTCCCTGCAGGAATCGGATCCGGAGGAGGGTCAACGAAAAGGCAAGGCCGCGGGCAACATCCTGTCGCTGCACGCGGCGGTCGAGATCGTCGACATCAAGCGCTTCCGCGAGGAGCCGGCGCACGCGGGGCGCCTGACGGGGCACATCGACTTCCGTCCCTTCGGCGGTCAGATCCCCGGCAAGAACGGTGTCTTCAATCTGTTTTCCCCGGGCGATCAGCCAAACCTCAAGCTGATGGTCTACGAGCTCCCCTTCGAACGGGACGGGCAGGACTACTACCTCGCGGGGAGAAAGGAGGTCCGAAACGACCCGGGTTTCGACCTCTGGAAGGACACGACCACGCTCTACACCCGGTTGCATCAGGGCACCGACAAGACCGGGCCCGTCGTCGGCGCGGGAGTTCTGACGCTCGGTCCGGAGGATCTGATCAAACTGGTGACCACGATCCGCGTCACCAACGCGGAGAGCTTGAAGGAGAAAACCGAGGCGATCGGTGAGTTCACCCGATTCTTCCTGGGAGAGCTCGCCGACTCCTATTTGAACCAGGGCCCTTCCGGCGGCGGTCAGACTGCGACCCCGCGAATCTGACGTCGGACTCGCCGATGAGCTTCGACGTCATCGTCATCGGGAGCGGGTTCGGCGGCGCGATCACGGCCTGCCGTCTCGCCGAGGCTGGATACAAGGTGCTCATCCTCGAGCGCGGCCGGCGGTGGGACAAGACCAACTATCCGCGGAAACCCGAAGACCCCTGGACCTGGAGCGACACGCACCCCGAGCGCCAAAACGGGTGGCTCGACCTCCGCTGCTTTCCTCATATGACGGTCGCCCAGGGCGCCGCCGTGGGAGGAGGATCGCTCATCTACGCGAACATCTCCTGCGAAGCCCCGAAGGGGGCCTTCGCCGCCGGTTGGCCGCCTGAAATCACGTACGAAGAGCTCAAGCCCTACTACGACGCGGTCGCGGCGTTCATGAACGTGCGAAAGATCCCCGCCAATCAGTGGACGTCCCGAATGAAACTGATGAAGGAGGCCGCGCAAGCCATCGGCCACGGCAATCGCTTCAAGCCGCTCGACCTGGCTGTTTCTTTTGATCCCGAGTGGAGCTACGAGCAGGAAGATCCGCACAACCTCGCGAAGTCGAAGACGTTCGTCAACGCCCAGGGGGTGGAGCAGGGGACTTGCGTGCATCTGGGCAACTGCGACATCGGATGCGACGTGGATGCTCGCAACACTCTCGATCGGAACTACATCCCGTGGGCGGAAAAGCATGGCGCGCAGGTGCGAGCCCTGCACCTGGTCACCAACGTCGAAGCGATCAGCGGCGGGTTTCGAGTCTGGTATGACGAGCTCAAGGAGGGAAGGCGAGAGCCCGGAAGCGAGACGGCGCGCATCGTGATCCTGGCAGCGGGATCGCTGGGCTCGACCGAGCTGCTCCTCCGGTGCCGCGACGTCACCGGCAGCCTTCCCACGATCAGCCCGCGGCTGGGGCAGAATTGGAGCAGCAACGGAGACTTCCTGACGCCCGCCCTCTACGTGGACAGATCCGTCTCCCCGACGCGCGGTCCCACCATCTCCAGCGCAATCGACTTTCTCGATCGCAGCGAAGAAGGGCAGGCTTTCTGGATCGAGGATGGAGGCTTTCCCGATCTCCTGGCGGATTACTGGCGGCGCTGCGAGCAAGAGCGGCCGAATGGCCTTCGCGCCCAGCTGTTCCTGGATTCGGTCCGAAGCCTGCTTTGGCGCAGCGAGTCCCTACGAGGCGTGATGCCCTGGTTTGCTCAGGCAGTCGACGCGGCTAACGGAGTGCTCCGCTTGAAGCCGGTCGACGGGGGTTATTGCCTCGACCTCTCCTGGGATGTCACGCAATCCCAACAGGCCGTCAACGCCGTCGTGAGGATGCACCAGCGACTGACCGCGGCGACGCGAGGAATCACGATGGTCCCGCCGGGCTGGTTTTTCGCGCACGATCTCGTCACCCCCCATCCCCTCGGCGGCTGCAACATGGGGGAGGGACGCGCCAGCGGAGTTGTCGACCACAGGGGGGAGGTCTTTGGTTACAGGAATCTCTACGTCGCCGACGCCGCGATCATCCCGGAGGCCCTGGGGGTCAACCCCTCACGCACGATTGGAGCGCTCGCGGAACGCGTCGCGACGATCATTGCCCTCGAAGGACGGTGATCCGGCGCGTCTCAACCGCCGCACGGCTGCATCGCGGGAGGCTGGTTGTGATGCTGGATGGCGTCGATCATCCAGCCTGTCCCGCCCCGGCCGAGAAAGTAGGTGTGGGAGATCTGATAGGTCGGCCACTCACCGACACAGGCCCCGTTGAGGGCCGAGACGAAACGAACCGTCCACGTCTCGGTTGCTTCAACCTCGGCGCGGCGGCCGTCGGGACTCAGCCGAAACGAATCGATCTTCTGCGCGCCCAGACGGGCGACGGCGTGCATCCCGTTCGATTGGAGGAACTGCAGACTGGCGAGCTCCGACAGCAAAGCCGCGCCCGTGTAGACACGCGAGAGCGGGGCGGGATTCCAGGAGCTGCCGGCTTGGATCTCGGCGTTTGCGGCTTCCCGAATCACCGAGAGGAGCGCCCTCTCTTCGGGAGAGGGCTTGGGTTCGGCCGATTCGGCGGGTTCTTCTTTCTGTGGTGGCGCGACGGCCACCTTGGGGTCCGAAACGGACGGCTCCGAGGCGCGATCGGCGACGGGCGGCCGGCCGGCCGCCGTCGCTCGCGAGGAACCCTGCTGACGCAGCATCACGCCGACAACGAGCACGCTGCAGAGAGTCACCGTGGCGGCGACAGCGCAGCCTCCGACCTTCAAGGAGGTGGAGATCTTCCGGGAAGCGGGCGCCGGAGGTTGGACCTCCGACTTCGCTTTGTCGCGCTCTCGCTCTTCTCTGTCGAGCTCGCGCCGGGCCCTCTCGAGCAGGGCCTTCACATCCTGGAAATTCGGGTCAGTCTCGCGGACTCTGCGGAGCTCCTCGACAGCTTCCCGCCAGTTTTTCTCATCCGTATGCCTCCGCGCCAGCGCGTAGAGTTCCGCGAGCTCCCGTTGCTGGAGCGCGTGATCCAGGCTGGCCTTCGCCTGCGGATGCGCCGGATCCATTTCCAGCACCCTCTGTAGCTTCTCGATCGCGGCCGGCCAGTTGTGCGCCGCCAGCGCCTGATCCGCCTCGTGGTAGAGATCGGCGATCTGAACGACGCCGGCCCAATTCTTCGGGCGGCCGGAGGAAGGCCTCGAAGCAACTGCCGGCGGAGGTTCCGACGCTGTCTTTCCCCTGCTCTGGTCGTCGGCCGCTGCCGACAGTTTCAGGCGCGCGTGTTGAAGCCTCGCCGCCGTTTCCGAGTCTGCGGGATCCCAGAAGGCGAGTCTTTGGAGTCTCTCGACGGCAACCGCCCAGTTCTGAGCCGCGATCGCCTCCTCGGCCTCATGCGAGACCACCGCCACCTGCTGGCGATGTCGGACCTCCTCGCTCAAGCGCTGTTCGATGTCGAAAATGCGCCCGTCCGGAGAGCGCATGTACAAGACCGGCGTTCCCCATTCGGCGCTGCCCTCGCCGTAGATGCTCTTGCGCGCCTCCGTCAGCGCGGCATCCACGGGATAGCCGTCCGCCACCGATTCGTAGAAGGTCCGGGCGAGAGTCTGGGCGGCCTCGTCGGTGATCTCGGACTGCATGGCGATCACAGCAGGAATGCCCTGCTGCAGCAGGGTCTGGGCGGTGCCCGCGAATGGGTCGCCGCTCGAGGCGCGCGCTCCTTCGCAGGCGTTCAAGATCGCCAGGCGCAACGCCGTCTCGTCGTGAAGAAGCATTCCGAGCGCCTGTGCCGTCACCGGCGCGCCCTGTCGGTCTTCGTCCTCGAAGAGGAGCATTCCCTCCCGACATTCTTCGTCGAATTCCCCGTGGCCGACAAAATGAAAGATGTGAAAAGTCTTTCGCCGCAGTTTCTTCTGGAGCGCCTCAAAAGTCGGTTCCGCGAGCCGATCCACCTCGACCAGCCCCTGCTTCGTCAGGCCGGCGAGGGCCGCAGTGAGTTTTGACCACTCCCCCTCCACATCGAGCGGCGGTTTGTCTTTCGGGCTGGCGATCATCACCAGAACTCTGACCGGAGGCTTGACCGGCAGCGGCTTGATGCGCTCCGGCAGTTCCAGGTAGCGGACGACCGGAGTCTGGACCGACAGCGCGAGAAACCGGCCAAGGGCGGATTCGTACAGGTACTCCCAGGGCAGATTCGCCAGCTCGGGGGTCTTGGAAAGGTGAACCCGCAAACGCAGCCGTGACCCTTCGCTTTCCACACGGTCGAGGCTTTCCTGGAGACGACACCCAACATCGCCGGCGAACACCGCCTGGAAGAGTCGTCCTCCGAATTCTCTGGCCGCTCGCATCTCCGCGGACTCCATCCGGCGAACGCCGCGTGTCCTGACCGTTTCGAGACGAAAGATCTTCAGGTCCTGCTCGGAGAACGGCAGCTGGATATCGGCCGTGCCGTTTCCGGCCGGCGAGTTGGAGACCTGCACCCGATAGCCCTGCTCCGCGGGGGCCAGGACCAGATCGAAGTCGAGGTACTTCATCCGGCTCGTCTTCCAACTCCGGGCATCGATCTCCTCCGGCTAAGTCGCCTCTCCGGGCGTCGAGACCCGAGCCCCTCCCCGGATCCTTCTGGCCCGTGCCAGCGCGGCTTCCAGCTCCGACCGACCGCCGTCGGCTGGCCTCGCCGTCTCGCTGACTCCGAGCGTGCTCGGGATCCGCCCGGGTGTCTGAGCGAGCATCTTCTCGGCGGCCTGGCTCACGTCCTCCAGGTGCGTCCGCGTCTCCTGCGCATCGGCTCTCGCAACATCCGCGATCCGCTCCGCCTTGTCGCGCGATTCCATGGCCCGTCGCGCGTCGGCGGCGGTGGTTCTCGCAACACTCTCGGCGCTCTCGGCGCGACCTTCCGTGCTGACCCGATTGAAGTAGTACCCGATGACCACCCCGAGGACAGGGTTGATGATCAACAACAGGTCCTTGGCGCGGGCGAACTTCTCCTTGTCATCGAGGGAGTGGAAGGCCAGGGCGAGCATCACGAGCGAGGCGATGATGATCACGACGGCAATGAGCGCCGCCACGCGTTCCCGGAATCGGCTCATTGCGGGATCACCGGGCGCCCCCGGATCCGGTTCTTCAGGCATCGGGTCGTTCGACATCGGATCCTCCGGTCTTTGCGACGCCGGGCACGATCTGGGTATCCCCGTCGCAATAGAGGGCGTAGAGGAGGCCCAGGAGATTGTTGTGGCGCTGGTAGAACTCGCGCCGCAACTCGAGAAACGTCTCTCCCACCGGCTTTCCCGCCAGGAACCGATCGAAGAATCGGCGAGCCCATTCGGCGGCGAAGAGAGCGGGAGTCTCGCATTCCGTCCCGATCACTCCGCGCGCTCCCTTGGCCATGAAGTAGGGGACGAAGCCGTCGTAGAAGAGCGGAGACATCTCGGCGGACTCGCAGGCGTTGATGAACACCAGAGGAGCGCCCGAGAGTGCCTTGCCGGTTGGCGCTGAGACGTTCAGATCCTCCAGCGTCAACCGCCCGCTCCCGCTCAAGACGATCGCGGCTGCATCGGGGCCGCCCGGACCCGACAGCGGTTGGGAGACAGCATGGCAATAGAAATAGAGAAGCTGGTCGGGCGAAGACGCGTCCGCCAGCGCCTTCTGAACCTCTTCGCGAGTTTTGCGCACGATGACCTTCGCCGCCGTGCTCGAGAAGCCCTTCCAGTACTCGAGCTGCTCGGCAATGACCTGAATGCCCATCTGCTCGTCGATGTCGGCATTGACGTTCACGCCGATGTTCAAGAGCGGCCGGCTGTCGATGGTGTCGGTGATCACGTCCATCGGCGGCTGAAGCGGAATGTGCTCGATGATGTGCTTGAAGCCCAGAAAGAGCTCTGGATCGATGTGATTCTCATCCAGGGAATCGGCCATGTAGAGGATCCCCCAGGGCAGGAGAAACTTCTGCGAGAAGATCTGGATCTTCAGCTTTTCCCTTTGGGCCATCTGGCGGAGCCTGTCGCCGAGCAGGCGGGACTGCGCGTCGGCCGCGGGACCGTAGAAGATTCTCTGAAAAAGTCGGAAGCCTGCCCTGGCCATCGCCCGCAGAGTCGCCGCGTTCACTTCCGGCGGGATGTCGATTCCGGCCTGATAAACGGCGCCGCCGGATCCTTTTTCCCAGTGGACCACACCGAGCAGCTCTTCGCGTGCTCTTGCGATCATCTCGTCGAGCTGCGGTTCGGTGATCGGAAGAGTCGCGATAGCGGCGACCGCCTTCGAAAGGATCGCCTGGAAGCCGTCGGCGGTCTTCGTGAGAACCAGCGTCACATCGCGCGGCTTCATCTCGAACGTCGCATCCAGACTGCGTCCCAGAGTTGCGGAAGAGGAGACCGCCTGATGGAGCGGCTTGCCGGTCTGGAGCTTGAGCGTCATGAGCTGAATGAAATTCCCGTTCTTCAGGAACAGGGCGTTCAGGACGCAGGCGCCCTCCTGTTTCGGAGAAATATCGAATCGCGCCTTGTTCCGGGACTTCCCGCGGCGGGGAACTCGAAGCTTCTGAGGCTCCGTAAAGATCTCCAGGTCCTCGCTCGCGAGCTGCACGGTCAAATCGACCGCCTCTTCCTCGTCGGAAAACAGCCTCTTCGTGGGGAGAAGGGGCTCCGCCGCGACCGAATCCGGTCGGCTTTCGAGATCCACATCGAACGCGATCGTGTAAGTCTCACCCACTCGGAGCGGATCACTCGCGGCGTGCCCCTCGAATCCGGCGTTGATCCATCGCTTTTCCTCCTCAACTTCGGCAGCCGGTGCCGGCGGCGCCTCCGCGGCGGGAGCCGAATCGGCGGCCAACGTTCCGGGACGCGCGGGCGGGGGTTCCGCTCTCCTCATGCGGCCCCGCCCACCCCGAGAGATTCCCGCTCCCGTCGGTCGCGGAGACGGCGCGGACTTCGGCGATGGGGTCGGCGCTTCGGCGCGTTCCGCAGCGCTCGGCCTCGCCTCCCCGGACGCGAGAGAGGGAGCCGGAGCCGGCGGTTCCAGAGAGTCCATTCCAGGGCGGGCATCGGAAGGAACGGAAATCGGGTTCAACCACTGCAGGTCCACGTTCGCGGACCCGCTGCGCGTCTCTGCCGCCAGCACGCCCGTCACCTGCCCGGCCTTTAACACGACCCAGCGCCTGCGCGGCGCATCCTTCAGGAGCGCTCGGACCCTGCCCGGGGTCAGGCCCACCTCCTCCACTGTGCTCACCGCCCGCGGCGTGAGGAGGTTCGGAACGCCCTCCAAAGGCAGGCGCAGAAACTCCGGGCGAAACGTGGGGCTGGTTGATTTCAGGATCTCGATGAGCTCGCCCAGCCGAAAGAGGGCGAATTGCTCGTCGGCAAGCGCGACCACGACATACATCCAAACGTTCCCGAGGGACGCGATCCGATTGCGCACCTCCTCGACAGTTGTGTGCTGGTCCACGAGAAGGAAGCCGCGGCGGAGCTCGCTCGGCTCGGCGCTCATCGCGACCTGGCGGGAGAAGTTCCCCAAAAGGCCCTTACCGACTCTCGGTCCCGAACCGGTGTGATCCCGGCTCTGCCGACGAAGATCGGCCGAAAGCGGACCTCCTCGTCCTTTCCCATGATCCGTACGCCTCCCAGAGCGGGCATCGCTCGATACACCTCCACCGTCGACAGCAATGCCTGATCTTGCAATCTGATTTTTTCGGTCTTTGGGTTAGAAAAAGAAGGCGGAGGATCAGATCTAGCAGTGGCGCCCCAGGAGCCGCCGGATGCACTGCTTCTCCAGTCCGCGAATGGATCCCCGGGTCAGATGCGCCCGACGCATCAGTTCGCTCTGCGTGTAACCCTCCTGGAAGCGCAGTCGATAGAACCGGCGCAGGACGCGGGGCAGGCCATCCGCCCGCGCGCGGACGAGAAGAGCTTTCTCGGGGTCGATGGACGGCCCAAGCTCGATGCCTTCGGCGCCGACGGCTGCGGCGAATCGGCCGGCCCGCCGGTGTCGGTTGTACAGCTCGATCGCTCGGTGATTTGCGGTGTGGAAGATCCAGGTTGCGTTGACCATTCGCTCAGGCCCCGCTTTCCAGAGTGCGAGGCAAATCTCCTGGTAGAGGTCCGGAACGTCGGCTTCGGAAAGGCGGTACGTGAAGGCTACCCGACGCGCCACCCTGCGAAGGTAGCGGAGGTAATCCGATTCCAACCATTCACGAACAGGCAGCTCAAACATCAGTTTTCGCGCCGATCAGTCTCCGGCCCGTGTGGTCGATTCCGAGGGGTATTCTATCGAGCCAGGATATTGAAGGACACCCGTTTCCGGTAACGGCCAAGTCTAGGGTCGATACGGAACTCAGCCTCCTGAGGAAGGCTGGTCAGAACGGGATTTCGGTCTCCACGTAGAGCTTCGCCTTCGAGGCAAAGACGCCCTGCTGCGCCTGTGGGATCTCGTCGCTGCGGACGAGCTTCTTGGTGCGCTTGGAAAGCGCGGCCATCAGCTCCTTTTTCGGAATCGGCCAGCTGCCGCGTTTGATCGTCGAGACCATCGCCCACAGATCAGCCGGAGGCTTGGGAAGGATGTCCTCGACGAACTGCTTGGGTGTCGCGTTGTGGCTCCCGTGGTGCCCGACCTTGAGGAATGTGGTCTTGGCGAGCAGCGTCGGCCACTCCGAGTCTTCCAGAATCATGTTCCAGGTTCCCCACTGAGCGTCGCCGGGAAAAAGAAGCGAAATCTTCCCGACCTGGAACATCAGCACGAGGCTCGTCCCGTTGACCGCGCCGTCGAGCGCCGCGGCGACGACGCTCTCGTCGTCCTCTCCCACTCCTTCGACGATCTTGCTCTCTTCCGCCGTCAACTGGAGTCCCGCGGGCGGGTCGACCGTCCAGTCCCCGGGAAACGGCGGTCGCGGGTCCTCCCTCTCGGCTGCGGCGGATTCCACCAGCTGGAGGTAGCTCTTTCCTTTCGGAGGCTCCATGTTCGCGATCACGTCCTCGTCGAAGGAGGGGCCCATCGCGTGGACGGTCACGCCCGGAAGAGAGTCGACGGCGAACGTGCACTTCTGCCGATCGCGCGGCGGGAGGAACTTTCGCGCCGCGTTGCCCGCGAACCCGCTGTGAAGCGTTTGCATGGCCGCTTCGTTGGACAGCGCATTGGCAGCGAGATCGATCAGGCTCTCGTCCGCGCCCAATCGCGTGAGCTCCGCGTGGAGCGTGAGAGCGAGCTTGCTCTGAAGCTCCCGGATGCGACGGGCCTCGGGATCCGCCGGGTCCTCCGTCCAGGGCATCCAGACCTCCTTGACCTCGACGTCTGCCCAGGCGGAGCTGGCGAATCCGGACACATGATCCCGGTGCCGGTGCGTCGCGACCACGACGTCGATGCGCGGAGTTCCATCCTTGTCTTTCACGTCCTCGATGATGGAATCGACCACATCGTCGATCGATCCGCCGTCCCCCTCCTTGATCGAGCCGCAATCCATCAGGATCTTCCGATCGGAGGTCTTGCCGGGAATCCGAATGACAAACGCGTCGCCGAAGCCGACGTTGTACATTCGAATCGTGACCTTCTGGGCGGCCGGGCTCATCGCACGATTCCCTGATGGATCGTCTCGAAATTGAGCGCCTGCATGCGCTGACCGCTCTTGGAGTCGGGCAGGTAGGTGAGCGCCGGGTCGGTCGCGTCGCAGAGCTCGACCCACTCCCGCTGCTTTTCCAGCCGCGCGGCCGAGAGCGGCTTGGCGATCACGTAGCGAATGGTTCCGTCGGCGCCGGCGATGACCGTGGAGCCGCCGCGAATGGGAAGGCCGCCGAGGCTCTTCGTCTGGGAGTCGTCCTCTTGGGCGAGCTGCGTGACGATCTCGATGACGAGCTGTCCATCCTGGCCGATCCGAAACACCGAGTGGAAGCCCTGGACGTCGATCGGGCGGCCGGGTTCAAGGCCGAGGGCCGCGGCGTTGTCTTCCGCATAGGGCCGCAGAACCGACTCCACGACCTCCGAGAGCTCGCCGCTCGTCTCGCGATACTGCTTCCAGGTCGGCGACTCTTCCTGGGCGGGCGAGGCGCGGCTGAATGCGCCCGGCGCGAGGCTCGAGAGGTCGCCCAAGAGCGCCACCGGAAAGCGCGGAATCCCGGACGGAGCGTTCTCCCACAGGAGCGACTCCTCGGCGAGCGACCAGACTCCGTCGGGATAGATGCCCCGCGAACGGAAGGCTTCGATCATGCTTCCGCGCTGCCCCACGTCGTCGCTCGGGTTCAACTCGTAGTCCGCCGTGACGAGGGCCCGCAGGTAGTCGCCATAGGTCACGTCGACAGGCGGAAGGTACTCGAACGCGCGGATGCACATCGTCAGAATCGACTGCGCCGTGCGCGAGGCCTCGCCCGCGACGCGGCTGACGAGGTCCGGATGAGGATCGCCCTGCGGCAGCATCCCCGTTCCGCCTGTCGCGATGCGCAGCAGGTCGGAGATCCGCCTCTGGTAGACGGCGAAGAAGCCGTCGAAAACCGCGGCGACGAGAATGCTGCCTCGCTCATGGGGCTCGAAGACGGTCTCGTAGAGCCGCGAGGGGGGAAGATCCTCTTCACCGCGGGCGCGCGCCCGGAGCGCTCCCCCCACGTTGAGATCGACCGCCGAGCGCAGGGCCCGACCCTTTCCAGTCGCGTAGCCGAATTGCTGGGCGAGCTGAACGAGAGGAGTCGGCGAGCGCAGGTCCGTCCGCGTCGCGCGGATGTACTCGTGAAGGATGTCCGGAAAGGTGAAGTGCTGGAAGATCGCGACGATGTCGGCGAACCCTTCGTGGAAGGCCGCGACGTCGCGATTGGAGAACTCCAGGAAATGGCGCCTCAGGCGGTCGACGAGCGCATGCGTGACCTCGTGGGCGATGATGTCGTGAGAGAGGCAGGTGAAGACGTTCTGCCCCGGCAGGTTGCGGCCCGGATTCTTCTTGTCGGCGCGGAAATAGCCGAACAGGACACCCAGCAGCCGCCGGTCGTAGAACGCGTTCGCGCCTCGAAACGCGTGGGGCAGCAGGCGCAGGCGCCTCCCGCCCCGGAAGTAGATGCTCCGGCCCAGCGCCCGCTCGAAGTTCTCGATGACCTTCATCGCGACGGCATAGACCATCTGTTGATGGAAACGGGGGTCGGATTCGGTCGGATCGAGCCCACCCATCATCAAAATGGCCGGATCGTCCAGGTTCACCGGCTGGTAATAGCGGCCGCCCGATACCGAGCCGTCGTAATCCACGACTTCGATGCGGGAGCCGAAGGGGCCAGGCATCAGCTTCTCGTTTCCCACCTCGATCGTGGTCAGGTTTCCGACGGCGCGGCCCTGCATCGGGTCGGACGCGAAGATCTTGAGCGGGCGCCGGGCGGGCTGCGCCTGAACGTAGCGTGACTCGATCCGCTTCATGCATTCCCTCGCGGAAGGGAGAACCGCCGCGGCCGGCGCGATTGTTGCTTCATGACGCTCGAATCCCTCTGCTAATCGCTTGACGCGGAGGAAAAGGCTAGAAGAGAATTCCGGGCAGTTTCATTGAATCGCGATTTCCCGTTCCCAAATCTTCATGAGCTCTCACCGCGGAATCGACTCCGCGCCGGAGGACGCGACGCTGACGGCGGAAGCGGCGCTCTCCATATCGCGCCGGATCACGCGGGCCTGCCTTCACGCCGGTTTGACGCCTGCCGACGCGGAGGACGTCGCGCAGGACATCTGGGAATGGCTGCTGCGGACGGGCAACGTCGCGCTGGCCCAGGAGATCCCCTGGCTCGGCGCCGTGGCTCAGAACTACATCAAGCGTTTCTGGAGACGCAGCTTCCGGCAGAGCGTCCGGGAGCGCGCGGCCCTGGTCAGCCCCGGGCAACGTCCCTTCGACGAGCCGGCGAAGGGCCTCGAGTCGAAGCAGGTTCTCGATCGCGTCTCCGCCGCCTTACCCGACCGGGAGCGCAAGCTCCTGACGCTCATCCGTAACGGTTATTCGCTCGCCGAGGCTGCCCGGGCGCTCAAGATCCCGCGGGGCAGCCGCTCTTACTACGGAGGGCGCGTGATCGCCTACGCGCGGCGCGAGGTCGAGCGCCAGGGGTCGCGGGTCCGCATGCGCTCGCCGTCGGTCTGATCCCTTCGCGCGAGAGACTCGGCCTCAGCGCCCGATCCGGAAATTCTCGTCGGGATGGACCTCCAGAAACGGGCCGTCGGTGTCGATGACCACGGCTCCGCCGAAGGTCAGGTCCGTCGCCGGCCCGATCGGGTTCTTCGCGCAGACGTCGTGAGCGGCCGTCTCCGGCTCGACTTCGAGGCGCAGATATCGGGGAGGATGGAGGTCGGCGGGATTCGTTCCGATCGTGATCTGCTCCAACGCCAAGTCGATCGTCCAGAATCCGTCCGTCGAGTGCTGCGCATCACGCACCGGGCGCCCCTTTCCTTCCGACTCGCAGCCCGTCTCCTTCCATCCCGAGATCCCGAGGAATTTGAAGGGAGTCGTCAGGAACGCGAGAAAGCGAGAGAACCACGACAGCGCTTTCTGAGGCGCGCGCGAGAGCAACTTGATCGTCCCGGTCGGGTCGCAAACGAGCGCCGCGAAGTGCTCCGGCCTCGTGAGAAGCACCCGCCGCCGCCAGTAATGCGCCGGGCGGAGTCTCACCCGGTCACCGGCTCGATGCGCCGGCCGTCGGTCGCGAGGGGCCCCCGTCGGGTCAGAGCGATCTCAAGAACTCCAGCAGGGCTTCGCGGTCCGCCGCAGGCAGGCGTTGGAAAGACCGGGTCGTGTTTTTCGCCTCCCCGCGATGGCGCCCGATCGCGTCGGAGAGCGTGACGGTGGCTCCGTCGTGCATCAATCGGGTTCGCAGCCGGAGGCCCCAGAGCGGTGCCGTGCGGACCTTGTTCTGACCACTCTGGAAGTTCATGGGGGAGACTTTTTTCCACTCCGCCCTGGCCATGGCCCGACCGAAGTGTTCTTCCACCGGGATCACCAGTCCATCGCCGGTCCCGACATCGTGAAGCAGAAAATCGCCGAAAGGATGAAACGATTTCTGCCCGAGCGCCTCGGGAATCGCGAACGTGCCGCCGTTGATCTTCGTGCCGGCCGGCGCGGTCGTCAGCGTTCGCACGTGGCACGTCGCGCACCCGATCTTGTCGAACAGCTCCGAGCCCCGTTTGGCCTTCGCCGTTTCCGCGAGAACCATGTCCCGGGCCGGGGCCTTCGTCGACCGAATGAAGCGCGCGAAGTGGTCCACGTCATCGAGCCCGTCGGGCCCGGGCGGGCTGTTGGGCTGGGGCGCGGTGCTGCAGAGACTCGTCACCTCGTCGGGAAAGAGTCGGCTGGTGATCCCCATTTCGTTCAAGTAGGCGTCTCCCGAAAACGATTGCAGGCTGGCGTGCTGGTTCTTCCAGCCGAAACGGCCGACGCCGGTCTCGCCGGAAGCTTCCACGATCGGAACATGCAACACCTGGCCGCAGATCCTCTTCTGGGTGCTCTGACACTGCTTCCGGGCGAGATCGACCAGCGTCTGATCCGCCACGGCCTCGACGAAACCGTCTCCCAGGAGATTCAAGGAGATTCGAAACGTGCGGATCTTTTCCGTTTCGGGGACGCGTTCCTGGATCTCGTTGTTCGGAAACGCCGCGTTGGGGCAGATCGCGCGGTCGTTGACGAGCGTTCGGCCGGAAATGATCACGGTTCCCCGGGCGATCGGGATCTCGGGATTGTGAAACAGCCCGTCCGGACCGCGATGGCCCACCCGCAATTCGGCGATCTGGCTCGCGCCGCCCGACGTCGGGTTCTGATGACACTCGCGGCAGGATTGCGCGTTGTAGAGAGGCCCGAGCCCATCGGCGAGGGACTCGACTTCGTCGAACTTCTCCCGGTCGATCTGGTGGGTTGCCTCATCGACCATGCCGTTGCTCTTGTCGTCGAAACCTGCGGGCGCTTCCGCGCGCGGCGGATCGACGGACAGCGCGAGCAGGAAGGCCAATCCGAGTGCCGACACAAGCTTCATCGAGCGCTCCTCTCAATAGCTGGAGGCGGAGTTGCCATGACTGGTTTTTCGATCGTTACGGGCAACATCTCGGGAAGGCGCACAAGGGACGTCATCGCTTCCTCGGTGTCCGACGCGTGCTGCGCCCGAGTATATCGGCGGCGACTCTGTATACTGCCGGCCGCCTTCTGAGACAGCCCCGTGAATATCCCATCGACCGGCGAAATCCCTCCGCCGACCCAGCACGCCGTCGAGCGCTATGTTCCCCCGCCCGAGACCGTCCGGCAGGGAATCGCGCTGTCTCTTTCGGGGGGAGGTTACCGGGCCCTTCTCTTTCACCTGGGCGCGATCACTCGTTTAAACGAGCTCGCGATCCTTCCCCGGCTGCGCACAATCTCGGCAGTGTCCGGCGGGAGCATTCTGTCCGCTCGGCTGGCCTCGGCTTCGTTTCATCCTCTCTCGGTTCCCACGCCCAAGCCGGCCTGGGACCGGGAGGTCGCGGCTCCCCTTCGCGCCTTCACCGCTCGCAACATCCGAACGCCCGCGATCCTGCGCCGCCTGCTCCCGTGGAATTGGTTCCGGGAATCGACAGGCGTCGAGGCTCTCGCGCAGACGTATCGAGACCAGCTGACGTCCCTTTCCATCGCGGGACTCCCGGAAGCCCCCAATTTCTTGTTCTCGGCGACCGACATGGCGTACGGAGTGAACTGGATCTTCGAGCGGCGGCGGATGGGCGATTACCAGGTCGGCTACGCGACCCCGCGTCCCGGGTATCCGCTCGCCCGAGCCGTCGCCGCCTCCTCCTGCTTTCCGCCGGTCTTCAATCCTCTGCCCGTTGGACTCCAACCGAAAGACCTCGTCGGCGGAAGCGCGCCGAAGGGACCCGAGCGCGACCGGCTGGTCCAGGGACTGCGCCTGACGGACGGAGGCAACTACGACAACCTCGGCCTCGAGCCCGTCTGGAAGAGCCATGCGACGATCCTCTGCTCCGACGGCGGAGCGGTCTTCGATTTTCAGCCGGACCGCGGACTCTTCTGGAGACTCAAGCGCTACCTCGCGATCAGCGGCCATCAAGCGCTCGCGCTGCGCAAGCGCTGGCTCATCGGCGGTTTTATCGCCGGCGAGTTCGAAGGAACTTATTGGGGCGTCGGGAGCGCCGTCGAGAACTTCGAGGTCGACGTCTCGCCGGCGTATTCGAAGGTTTTCGCCTCGACGGTTCTCGCGCAGATACGAACGGACCTCGACGCGTTCTCCGACGCGGAACGAGCGATCCTCGAAAACCACGGATACACGCTCGCCGAGGCCGCCATCCGCCGCCACCTGCCCCAGCTCTACCCCACCCCCGCGCCGCCTCTGACACTGCCGCATCCGTGGATCGCGGAGGACGAGGCGCGAACGCTGCTGAAGGATTCAGGAAAGAGGACGCTGCTGGGGAGGTTCTGAAAGAGTTGTCAGTAATCAGTTATCTGTAATCAATTCAGAAACAATATATATATTGTTTACGCGTTTGCGAGAACGGAGACTGAGAACTGAGAACTTCGGCGCCCGCTATACTCTTAAGGCTCCGATGCACATTCTTCTCATCGCGTTGAGCTTCTTTCCCCTGCCGAATCCGGGACCGACACCGAGTGCGCAATCTCCGACTAGGGCCCCATTTCCGCCCGAGGCGCAGGCCGAGCTGACGCGGGCCAATCTCCTGATCGGGAACCAACGCTTTCGCGAGGCCGTCGAGGCCCTCCAGAAAGCCAACAAGCTCGCCGGCGGAAAATGCTTTATCTGCCTGGAGACGCTGGCGGCAGCCCACATCCGGTTGAACGAGCCCGAGGCCGCGATTGCCGATGCCAAAGAGGCGTTGAAGATTGGGCCGTCAAAGGAGCAACAAGCTCGCGCCTACAACCAGATCGGGCTCGCTTACGCGGCCCAGGCGAAAAACGATGACCGCGACACGCAGCACCTCGCGGAGGCGGCACGCGCTTTTCGCACGGCCCTCGACGCAGACTCCAACCTCAATGCGGCGCGCTTCCACCTTGCGAAGGTCCTGATCCGGCTGCGACGAGACAGAGATGCGGATGCTCTTCTCGACGACTACATCAGGCGAGAGCAAACGCCGGCGCTCGCGGACCAGGCGAAGGCCTTGAAGGCCGACCATCGGCGCGTAACCGGTCTGTTCGCGCCCGATTTCCATCTGACGACCCTGGATGGAAAAACGATCAGTCTCCAGAGTCTTCGAGGGAAGGTCGTGCTGCTCGACTTCTGGGCGACCTGGTGCGGCCCCTGCATCCAGGCGCTCCCGGAGCTCAAGGAGATTCGCAAGAAGTTCGCGAACCGTCCCTTCGAGTTGATCAGCATCAGCGTGGACCGGGAGAAGAGAAAGCTCGAGGACTTCGTCAAGGCCAACGAGATGACGTGGCCGCAGTACTTCGACGAGGGCTATCGCGTCGCCAAGGAAACGTTCGGCGTCGCCACCTTTCCGTCTTATTTCGTCCTGGACGGCGAAGGAGTCGTGACCTACGTTCTGCGGGGCTATTCCGCGACGACCTCGGCGCGCCTGACTGCCGCAGTCGAAAAGGCGTTCAAGCCCAAATAGTCGTCGCGCGGCGCGAACCTGCCCTATCCCAAGACCGATGCCCAGTTCGCGGCGCTAGTCTCTTAGCGTGCCGACCCGCTAACAGTCCCGGTCACGGCGCGCGAAGTCTCCCGGAGGGGAGGTCCCGAACAAGCGAAAGCGACGTGACTAAGGCTTCCCTCCGCTGGCGGCGTGACGCTCGCGCATCTGATTGACGCGCTGGCGGACGGCCACGATTCGCTCTTTCGCCCGCGGCGAGGACTCCACAACTGTCTGCATGCTCCTCAAGAACGTCGGGTTGTTCATCGTCTGCCGCAATTGCGGGAGGAAGGGCTCGACCTTCGCCCAGACGACCAGTATCTCTCCGCTCGAGTCGAGGAAGAGATCGGCGTTCAAGATTCCCCTCGCGACGAAGGAAGCCGCCATCTCCCAGTAGGACGTGACCATGCGGAACGAGATGTTGTCCGATCCAGCCGAGCCCGTGACCGCTTGCACGTCCTCGACCTTCGTCGGGAAGAACCTCTGAACGAACCACTCCCTGGCGGCGCGCAGCTTCTCATCCCTCCGCAGCTCGTAGAGCTTCAGAATCAGTTGCGCGTCCTGATAGGTGGAAACCGAACGCTCCATGGAACTCCTCCTGTCTGATCGCGTCAGTTCTACCACTGCGCGGAGCACCTCCGGGAGGAGGGTTTCGGTGAGGATCAGAGAAGAAATCGACGGTGCGAGCAGCGGGGCCGCGTCCAACGCGAAAGCCTTCCGCGGAAGCTGCAAGAATGTCGCTGGAGAATCGGCTCCGCGCGGATCAGCCGGTTTGAGCAACCTCGGCGCGTGGAGAAGGCCGGCGGCGATCGGCGAGGCGACGCTCCCCACCCCGGCGCTCGTTCTCTGTGGACGGTCGCCCGATCACCGGGGCTGCGAATAAAGACTCGAGTTCGGCAGCGAGGCCGCTGGCCGAATCCGAAGTGACGCCGGTCGTCCAGGCTTCCAGCGTTTCGGTCGGGACGCATTCGGCGAACGTGACGGCTGCGGCGATACGCCGGGCTTCCTCCGCGGTTCGGACCTGTCCGACTAAGGTACCGTCCCGATCGAAGACCGCGCGGTCTGAGTGAGTCCAGCGAGGCACAAGGTTCGCTTCCATGGCTCCTCCAGTTCCTCTCCTACCCAACCGCCGCAGCATACGGCCGGCCGGGAGCCGATCTTCCAACCGACTTCCTCTATATATGTAGTGTCGCCAGAAGGCGCTTCTTTGACATCGGGCGCAAGGATTCTTGAAAAAGTTGCTCGGTTCGGGAGGCTCGAGGGCGTCGGTATGCCGGAAACCTCTGTGGTAGCTTCGCTTCGGGCCGTCGAACGGCCCGGGGAGGGCTATGGCCGTTACGATCGGGCTGGTCGGGTTCGGGCGGATCGGGCGGAACCTGTTCCGTATCCTCTATAAGAGGGACGATATCCGGATCGGCGGAATCTCGGACCTGGCGGATCCGGCCGGCCTCGAGTACCTGCTGCGATTCGACACGGTCCTGGGTCGCTTCCCCGACGAGATCTCGATCAAAGAGGGAAACCTCTATGCGATCGGCAAGCAGATTCCGATCCGGACCGGCCCCGACACGGAGCAGATCAACTGGGGAGACCTGGGAGTGGAAACCGTTCTCGAGGCGACGGCGAAGGTCCGCACGCGCGCGGAGCTGGAAAAGCACCTCTCTGCCGGAGCGAAGCGCGTCATTTCGCTCGCGCCCCCGGGCGACTCGGTCGACGCGCTCGCGGTCATGGGAGTCAACGACGAGATCTTGAAGCCCGAGCACCGCGTCGTTTCGAACGCCTCCTCGACTGTCCATTGCGTCGCGCCGGTCGCGAAGATCCTCCACGAAGCCTTCGGCATCCGCCGGGCGATCTTCACGACGGTCCACTCCTACACGAGCCAGCACCGTCTGGCCGACGTGCCGGCGAAGGACAAGCGTCTCGGGCGGGCAGCGGCCGAGAACATCATTCCGCAGGAATCGCGCTCGCCGCGCATGGTCGTGGAGGTGATCCCCGAGCTCGCGGGCAGGCTCACCGGTTTCGCAATGAACGTGCCGGTGAGAAACGGCTCGCTCGTGGATCTGACGTGCTGGTTCGAGAAGCCCGTCACTAAGACGGCGATCAACGAAGTCGTGCGAACGGCGGCGGCCTCCGAACGCTGGCGGCGTATCGTGCAGTACGAGGAGGATCCCATCGTTTCGACCGATGTGGCGCAGAGCTCTTACTCGGCGATCTTCGACTCGCTCGCCACCATGGTGATGGGCGACCGGGTGAGCAAGACGATCGCCTGGTACGACGCCGGCTTCGGCTACGCGCACCGCGCGGTGGAGCTGGTGGAGCGATTCACGGAGTTGGACCGAGGAAAAGGGCCCGCGCAAAAGGAAAGAGGAGCTGCCAAAAGAGAATCCCCTCTCCCCCGAGGCGAGAGAGCAGGGTGAGGGGCTCGTCGATGGACCATGCTGTTCAAGGAACGCCCTCACCCCGCCCCTCTCCCTGGGGGAGAGGGAGAAGAGCGAGAACGACATGATCCGTGTGGGCATCAACGGTTTTGGCCGGATCGGGCGCACGGTCTTCCGAATCCTCTCCGACCGGCAGGATGTCGAGGTCGTCTGCATCAACGATCTCTTCGACAACCATCAGCTCGCGTACCTCTTGAAGTACGACACGGTCATGCGGGTTTTCCCGAAGGAAGTCCGGGTCGAAGCGGACGCGATGTTCGTCGACGGAAAAAAGACGCTCATGACGGAGGAACGAGACCCCGCGAAGATTCCCTGGGGCAAGTTGGGCGTCGAGGTCGTCGTCGAATCGACGGGCGTCATGCTCACGCGCGAGAAGCTCGAAAAGCATCTGGCGGGCGGCGCCAAGCGCGTTATCCTGACTGTTCCTCCCAACGAAGAGATCGATGCCATGATTGTGATGGGAGTCAACGACGAGACGTTAAAGCCCGAGCACCGGCTGGTGTCCAATGCCTCCTGCACGACCAACTGTCTCGCCCCGATCGTGAAGGTGCTCGACGAAGCCTTCGGCATCGAGGAAGGCTTGATGACCACGGTCCACGCCTACACCAACGACCAGCGACTGGCCGACGTGCCGCACAAGGACCTGCGAAGGAGCCGCGCGGCCGCCGAGAACATCATCCCGACGACGACGGGTGCAGCGCGCGCGGTCGGCAAGGTGCTGCCGAGGCTGAAAGGGAAGCTCGACGGCATGGCGATGCGCGTGCCCGTGGCCGACGGTTCGATCGTGGATCTGACGTGCCGTCTGGCAAAGCCCGCCACCGCCGCGCAGATCAACGCCGCGATCAAGACGGCGGCGGAAGGGCCGATGAAGCGGATCGTCGAGTACAGCGAGGTGCCGCTCGTCTCCTCCGACATCATCGGCAACCCGCACTCTTCTATATTCGACGCGCTCTCGACCGCCGCGACCGGAGACGGCTATGCGAAGGTCGTCTCCTGGTACGACAACGAGTGGGGCTACTCCAACCGGGTGGTGGACCTCATCCCACGACTCGCCGCGTTGGGAGACTAGCGGCTGCCCCACTTGGCGGGCGAGCGCCCTCTGCTCCCTCTCCCTCCGGGAGAGGGTCGGGGTGAGGGGCGTTCTTTCAGCGAACCTCGATCGAACCCCTGCCTCAGCTCAGAAGAATCTTCCCCGCCTTCTTGCGTCGAGCGAGTAGGCGCCCGGACCCGCAAGCAGGATCCCGAGACAAACGAGGCAAAGCGTGAGGGGATATTCGAATCCTTGGTGCTCGGCAAAGAAGCCGGCTTTGAGATGAACGATAAGGACCGCTCCGAGCATCTCGATGAACATTCCAGCCGCCGCGATTCGAGTGAGCAAGCCGACGATCAGCCCCAAGCCCGCAAGAAACTCGCCGAATGAGACGAGATAGGCCACCACGGCAGGGAAACCATACGAGGACATCGCCTTGACCGTCGCCTGCAGTCCGTGCCCACCGAACCAGCCCAGAAGCTTCTGCGCACCATGAGCGAAAAAGACGATGCCGGGGGCGAGGCGAATGAAGAGGAGCCCTGCGTCGAGTTTGCGTTTCATGCGTGTTTCTCTCCTGTAGCCGGCTCGTGCAGCCGTCGTGCCGAATGCAGAGACTCCATCGTCGAGGCATGTCCCGGCCGTAGGGGTGGGGCTCCCCCCGGCCCGAAACGGACGTCGCCTTACAACGCTCTCCGAAACAGCGCGACCACTTCTCGCCAGACTTCGTCCGCCGCCTCTGCGTCGTCGCGCGGCCCCTCATCGCGCATGAACGCGTGCTCGCCGGGGGCGAGATGGATATGGTGCTTCGTCCCCGCTTCCGCCAGCGCCTTCGCCACCGTGTGGCGGCCCTCGACCGGAACGTGAGGATCTGTCTCGCCGAATACGATGAGGACCTGCCCGCGAATCTCGCCGGCGCGAGCGAGCGAGCCGGCGTCCGGGTTCTTGCCGACCTTGCCGTTGTGCAGCCCAGTCGGATAGCAGCAGACCGCGGCCTTCACGCGCGCATCAAGAGCTGCGCGAAACGCGAGATGTCCGCCGATGCAGAACCCGATCGCGCCGAGCCGGCCCGCCGCGACGTCCGGTTGAGTCTCCAGAAAGTCGAGCGCCGCGACGCGATCCGCATCGAACTCCGCGACGGAAGTGCGCGCCGCGTCGTCCTGTCCGCGCATGCGCCCCGAGTCGTCGTACGGAATCACGAGGCCAGGCGGTTCGATGCGGTGGTAAATCTCCGGCCCCGCCACGACGAACCCATGCCCCGCGAGCCTCTCCATCGACCGGCGGATCGGCGCCGTGAGCTGAAAAATCTCCGAATAAAGAAGGATGCCCGGATACCGCCCTTTAAGGTTGGGCGCGACGACCACCGTCCGCATCGGCCGCCCATCCACCCGCAGCTCCGCTTCCCGCGTCTTAATCTGCATCAGAAGTAGCTCAGGGGGAGGAGCTTATCGCTTCCAAAACCCTCTCCGCCGCACCTGGGCGAGAGGGCAGCGGGAGGGGGTCATTCCTCTCCACCCAAAGAGGCCCGGCGTAGGGGAAAACTTTCCGCCAATTGCCTCTTCCTTCTCCCCACCCCGGTGCCATAATCCGCGCAATCGGTAAGTGTCTTTTCCTCGGCGCGCAGTTTGCGTCCGAGATTTCATTTGCGAAAGGAGATTCACATCATGGCTTCTTCCAACCAGGCCGCCCGAGCTCCCGAACCCCGTACCGCTGAGGTCAACACAAACGCCCGTCCCTTGCCCAAGCCGGAGACAAAGCCGACAAAGTTTGTCATTAAGCTGGGTTCGGTAGTTCCAGGATAAACAGCGAACAATCTGTATTCTGTTCAAAACAGAGATCTTAGAAGGTTCGCTCGGAAGACTCCGCGTGATGGTGCCGAGCTTGCTATCCGTAGAGAC
>JBKPDV010000204.1:0-17438 GCA_046728075.1 Acidobacteriota bacterium
GCCTCCTTCCGGGCCGGGTCGTGCGTCTCTCGGGAGGGGCGCTCGTTCCTCATGTCGGGTGGAACAGCATCCGGGCGACGGAGCGGGGCAGCGCGCTCTTTCGCGAATCCGACGGCGGCGACTTCTACTTCGTGCACTCCTTTGTCGCTCGGCCGGCTTCGGAGAATCTCGTGCTCGCCCGCTGCCTCCACGGCGAGAGCTTCGCTGCCGCTGTGGGCGACACAACCAGCATCGGTTTTCAGTTCCATCCCGAGAAGAGCGGAGCCGCGGGGGTGCGCCTTCTCGGAACGGCTCTTGAGATGCTCCACCGGAGAGCGGCGTGAGCTTTCAGATCTATCCCGCGATCGATCTGCGGCGGGGAGGTGCGGTTCGCCTGCGGCAGGGCAAGGCCTCTGAGGAATTTCGCTATTCCGAGGATCCGACCGCGGTCGCGCGGGCGTTCAGCGAAGCGGGCGCTCGAGCTTTGCACGTCGTGGACCTCGACGGAGCGTTCGGCGGATCCCCTCAGCATCTCGCGACTGTCGCTCGGATCGTCCGCGTGGCGGGAGTTCCGGTCCGGCTCGGCGGGGGGCTGCGCACCGAGGAGGACCTCGAGGCGGCTTTCTCCATGGGTGTGGCGGTCGTGATCGTGGGCACGGCGGCGATGGAGGAGCCGGAGAGACTACGCGAGTGGTTCGGGCGTTACGGCTCCCGTCTGGCGGTCTCGCTGGACACGCGCGATGGACTCGTGCGGACGCGCGGGTGGACGGCCATCGCCGGGCCGGCTCTCGAGGAAGCTGCGGCGGCGGTGCGCCGCGCTGGCGTCGGCGACCTCATCGTCACCGCGGTCGCCCGAGACGGCGACCTCTCGGGTCCCGATCTCGAGCTCCTCGACACCGCGGCTCGCGCCTTTGGAGCTCCGGTCATCGCTGCGGGAGGCGTGGCGAGCGAGGCGCATCTGGAAACGCTCGCGGCGTCTCCGTCCGTGCGGGGCGCGATCGTGGGTCGCGCGTTCTACGAGGGGAACATACCGCTCTCGGTTCTGAGGCGAGAATGGTGAGCGGCGCGACGAATCTCAAGGTCCGCGTCATCCCGTGCTTGGACGTGCGCGACGGGAGAGTCGTCAAGGGAACGCGCTTTGTCGATCTGGTCGACGCCGGCGACCCGGTCGAGTCCGCCGCGCGCTACGCCGCGGATGGCGCGGACGAGATCGTCTACCTCGATATCTCCGCGACTCCGGAAGGGCGCGGCGCCGTGCGAGAGGTGGTCGAGCGCACCGCGCGTTCCCTCTTCGTGCCTCTCAGCGTAGGGGGAGGAGTCCGCAGTTGCGCGGACGCGGAGCGGCTCCTGCGCGCGGGGGCCGACCGGATCGCGGTCAACTCGGCGGCCGTCGAGCGGCCGGAGCTGCTGGACGATCTCTGGCGCGCATTCGGAAGCCAGTGCGTCGTGCTGGCGGTCGATGCCACGAGGGCAGGGCCTCGCTGGGAGGTGCGCACGGAGGCGGGGCGCCGGCCGTGGGATCGAGACGCGGTGGAGTGGTGCCGACTGGGAGCCGAAAAGGGCGCGGGCGAGATTCTGCTGACCTCGATCGACCGCGACGGCACGGGACTCGGATACGACCTGCCGCTTCTCCAGGCGGTGACCCGAGCGGTCGCCGTGCCGGTGATCGCTTCCGGTGGTGTCGGAGGCTGCGAGCATCTCGCGGACGGCGTGCGAGCCGGCGCGTCGGCGCTCTTGCTCGCGGGGACTCTCCACCGGGGGGAGATCACGATCCAGGCAGCGAAAGAGGCTCTGGCCGCGGCTGGCGTCCCGGTCCGGAGAGCGGCATGAGTCTTCCCGAGTTGAAGTTCGACGCGGAAGGATTGCTGCCGGTCGTCGTCCGCGACGCTGCCACCGGCAGTGTCGCGATGCTCGCCTGGGCGAACAGGGAGGCGATCGACCGGACTCTCGCGACCGGCAGGGCGACCTTCTGGAGCCGATCGAGACAGGCGCTCTGGGTCAAGGGCGAGACGTCGGGCCACGGAATCGAAGTGCTCGACGTGATCGCGGACTGCGACGGCGACGCGCTGCTCTATGAGGCCCGCCTGACAGGCCCCGCCTGTCACACCGGGGAGAAGAGTTGTTTTCACCGTTCCCTCGCAGGCGGAGGTCTCGAGGAACCGGAGAACTTCGACCTCTCGCCTCTCTTCGCTATTTTGAAGAAGAGATGGCGCGAGCGGCCGCCCGGATCCTATTCGACGAAGATCTTCGAGAAGGGACTCGACCACATCTTGAAGAAGGTCGGAGAGGAGGCGTCGGAAGTCATCGTCGCGATGAAGAATCCCGACGACGCGGCGCTCGCCGGGGAGATCGCGGATCTGCTCTACCACCTGGCCGCCGCGATGACCGCCCGGGGGATCTCGGCGGAGGCCGTCAACGGAGCGCTGGCGGCCAGGCGCAAGGAAAAATCTTGACGAGCCGCGAGAAGGAGAGAGGCGACTTTCGATCGCGGGCCCGGGACGGAAGCGCCGTTCCGGTGGCGCGCGTCTTTCCCTCCGACGCGTTTACCCCCGTCATGGTCATGCGCCGGTTGCGGGCGTCGGGGGAGGAGTGCTTCCTTCTGGAGAGCGTCGCGGGAGGCGAGTCCGTCGCGCGCTACACGTTTCTCGGATGCCGTCCGGTGGCGAGGCTCACGGTCGAGGCCAACGGGATCTTCGAGGAGCGAGACGGCGAGAAACGGCCAGTCACAGGAGAGCCGCTCCACGCGCTCGAGCGCCTCACGGTCGAGCCCGGATTCGACGCGGACCCGGAGCTTCCGCCGCTGACAACGGGCGCGGTCGGATACCTGGCCTACGACGCGGTGAGGTTCCTGGAAGAGATTCCCGATCGGCATCCGCGGGAAGGAGCGATGCCGGAGGGACTCTTTCTTCTGTTCGACGCCGTTGTGGCCTTCGACCACGCGCGTCAACGGCTGTTGCTGCTGACCAATCTCCATGGAGAGAAGGACGTCGCTTCCGCGATGGAGCGATTGGATCGGTTGGAGAGGCTGGTGTTTGGCGGCCGTCTTCCCCTCACCCCGGCCCTCTCCGGGGGGCAGAGGGGGCGGGCGGGCGATGCTCGAGAGGAGTTCGCGACGGGCATGCCGCGAGATCGGTTCCTCGAGATCGTCGCGCGGGCGAAGGAGGCGATTCTCGCGGGCGACGTCTACCAGGTGGTTCTCTCCCAGCGCTGGAGGGGTCCTCTCGACGTCGATCCCTTCGACGCGTATAGGGCCCTGCGGATGCTCAACCCGTCTCCCTACATGTTCTATCTGGAGACTCGCGAGGGGACGATCTTCGGAGCCTCGCCCGAGATGCTCGTGCGTTGCCGCGGCAACATTGCGGAGACCCGCCCGATCGCCGGCACGACGCCGCGCGGAGCGGACCGCGCGGAGGACGAGACGCTCGCGACCGCGTTGCTCGCAGACCCGAAGGAACGCGCCGAGCACGTCATGCTCGTGGATCTGGGGCGCAACGACTTGGGCCGGATCTGCGCGATCGGCTCGGTCGAGGTGCCTCGGTACGCCGTGATCGAAAAGTACTCCCACGTCCAGCACATCGTCTCGGAAGTCCGGGGGACACTCGGACCCGGGAAGTCCTCCGTCGACGCTCTGGCCGCCTGCTTTCCCGCCGGGACGCTCACGGGCGCCCCGAAGATCCGAGCCATGGAGCTGATCGACGAGCTCGAGGCTTCCCGTCGCGGCCTCTACGGCGGCGTGGTCGGCTACCTCGACGCGGCCGGCAACCTCGACGTCGCGATCGCCATTCGAACCGCAGTCGTCGAGAAAGGCCTCTGCACCATTCAGGCGGGCGCCGGAATCGTGGCCGACTCGATCGCCGAAAGAGAATACCGAGAGTGCGAGGCGAAAGCCGCCGCTCTCTTCCGCGCCATCGACCTCGCGCGCGAATGGCAGAGCGAGAAGCGTTCTTCGAGTCCCGAATCCCGAGTCCCGAGTCCCGCCCGGCCATGATCTTCATCGTCGACAACTACGACTCCTTCACCTACAACCTCGTGCAGGCGGTGGGGAAGCTCGACGCGGACGTCGTGGTCGCGCGCAACGACCGGTTCGTGCCGGAAGAAGCTCTGGCCCGGCGTCCCGATGCGATCGTGGTCTCGCCCGGGCCGGGCCGCCCCGAGGGCGCAGGACGCACGATCGAGACGATCCGCCTCGCGGAAGAGCGCCGCATCCCGCTGCTCGGCGTCTGCCTGGGACATCAGGCGATCGCGGTCGCCCTCGGCGGAGTCGTCGCACGCGCGCCCGAGCCGAGGCACGGAAAAACGTCAAGTGTGTCGCACGAGGGAACCGGACTCTTCGCGGGACTTCCCAATCCCTTCGAGGCGGGGCGATACCATTCGCTGATCGTGCGTGAGGAGGGGCTGCCGCCAGAGCTCGAGGTGACCGCGCGGACCGACGACGGGCTCGTGATGGGTCTGGCCCACCGCAGCAAACCGATCTATGGGGTGCAGTTTCATCCCGAGTCCGTGCTGACCCCGGATGGAGAAACGCTTTTGCGGAACTTCTTGAACGGAGCGGGACGGTGATTGGGGGACGCCCCTCACCCCGACCCTCTCCCGGAGGGAGAGGGGGCAGAGGGCGTTCGTCACCCTCTTTCTGTCGACTGTCGATACTACTCTGCGAAGCAGCGCTTCGCTGCGAAGCACGAGCTGTCGACTGTCGACTCTCTACCGACTACCGACTACCGACTACCGACTCCGCCATCTCGCTGTCGACTGTCGACTGTCAACTCCCCTCATGACTCCCGACGTCGCTGAAGCGCTGAAGATCGTCGCAGCGAGAAGGCCCCTCTCGCGCGAACTAGCGGAGCGCGTGTTCCTCGATCTGATGGACGGTAAGGCCACGGAGGCGCAGAAGGGCGCGATCCTTCTCGGCATCGCGACTCGCGGAGAGACAGCGGAGGAAATCGCCGGCGCGGTCGCGGCGCTCCGGGCGCGCATGCGAAAGGTTCCGAGCCGACGCTCGCCTCTTCTGGATACGTGCGGGCCGGGCGGGATCGGGCGCGATCTGTTCAATATTTCCACGGCGGCGGCGGTGGTGGCGGCGGGAGCGGGCGCTTCGGTGGCCAAGCACGGCAACCGCTCGATCTCTTCGCGCGTCGGCTCGGCCGACGTCCTGTCGGCCTGCGGCGTCGCGATCGACCTCGACCCCGCTTCGGCCGGCCGCACGCTCGATGAGGTCGGCCTCGTGTTCCTCTTCGCTCCTGCCTTTCATCCGGCCATGAAGGAGCTGGGCACCGTGCGGCGCGAGCTCGGCGTGCGGACCATCTTCAACGCGCTCGGGCCGCTCGCCAATCCCGCGGGCGCATCGCGTCAGCTGATCGGCGTGGGGCGGCCGGAGATGGTGCGCCTTCTCGCCGAGGCGCTCGCGTCTCTGGGCGCCGAGCGCGCGATCGTCTTTCATTCGGCCAACGGTTACGACGAGCTGATCCCGGGTGTGGCGGCCTCGGGTGTGGAGGTTCGGGAGGGTTGGTCGCGGCCCTGGAGTTACGACCCGGAGACGTTGCGCCAGCGCGCGGTGGCGGTCGAAGAGCTCGCCGGCTCGGATGCCGCGGGCAACGCCGAGATGCTCGCCCGGCTGCTGGATGGGGAGGAGGGAGCGCGCCGCGAGGCCGTGCTCCTGAACGTGGCGGTGGCGCTGGTCGTGGAGGGACGCGCCGCCGACGTGGTCGAGGGCTACGACCGGGCGCGGACAGCGATCGACTCGGGCAGCGCGGGCTCCCGACTCGCGGCTCTGAAGGCTCAGGCGAAACCGGCGGAGCCGCGGTGAGCGCTGACATCCTGGACCAGATCCTGGCAGATGTCCGCCGGCGGCTGGAGAGCGGGGGATACGCTCTTCCGAAGAAACGCGCGGACCAGGATCCCGACGGCGGCCACTTCGTGGCCTCGCTGCGGGAACCCGGGGTGCGCATCATCGCGGAGATCAAGCACCGCTCGCCTTCGGCAGGCGAAATCGTGCACGGCGCGGACGGCAAGGTCGAGAGCTTCGCGCTGGCCTATCGCCGGGGCCACGCGGCCGCGATCTCGGTTGTGACGGAGGAGGAGTTCTTCGGCGGCAACCCCGAATGGATTCCCCGCGCTCGCCGAATCTCCCGTCTTCCCGTGCTGATGAAGGATTTCATCCTCTCGGAGCGCCAGCTCGATTTCGCGGCGGCCCTCGGCGCAGACGCGGTCCTGCTGATCGTGCGGGCCCTCCAGCCTCAGGAGCTGGCCGCTCTCGTCTTCGGCGCGCGGCAGCGAGGCCTCGCGACGGTCGTCGAGGCCCATGGCGCGGAGGAGATACCCGCAGCGGCGGAGGTTGCGCCGGACGTGCTCGGCGTCAACGCCCGCGATCTCGAAAAATTCACGACCGATCTGTCCGCGCTCGAAAAGCTCGCCGCCGCGATTCCGCGGGGTCCCGTCCGTCTGGCCGAGAGCGGGATCCGCTCGCGTGAGGACATCCGGTGCCTGGCCGCCGCCGGCTTCGAGGCCTTTCTCGTCGGCGAGGCCCTCCTGCGCTCCGAGGATCCCGAAGAGATGCTGCGAGAGCTCAAGCAACCATGACCCGGATCAAGATCTGCGGCCTGACGCGTCCGGAGGATGTCTCGCTCGCAAGCGAGCTCGGCGCCTCGGCGGTGGGCTTCGTCTTCGCGGCGGGTTCTCCGCGGCGCGTTTCGCTCGAGCGCGGGCAAGAGCTCTCGGCGGCCGCCGGCCCCGATGTGACGCGTGTCGGCGTCTTCGTTGACGAGGACAGGTCCTTCATCGAGGAGGCGGTCCAGGCGGCGCGTCTCGATCTCGCCCAGCTCCACCGCCCCCTGCGTGCCGCGGATCTCGAAGATGCTCCCGCGCCCCTCATCGCGGTCGTGTCGGTCTCCGGATCGGCCGCACCACTGCCTCCGGCCGAGTGGCTCCGGCGCTGTCGCTGGCTCTTGTTTGACGCCGGCGCTTCGGCGGGCGGCGGAACCGGAACACGGTTCGACTGGGGATTGCTCGACGGAAAGAAGTTCGAGGCGCCTGTCTATCTCGCGGGCGGCCTCGACAACGCCAATGTCTCGGAGGCGATCGAGCGCGTCCATCCGGATGGTGTCGATGTGGCGTCGGGTGTCGAGCGAGCGCCGGGAGTCAAGGATCCCGAGAGGATGCGCCGCTTCTTCGAAGCCGTGAGAGCTGCGGACGAGAGGAGACCGCGGGAGGCGGGAGGCGGAAAGAGAGAGGCGGATGGCCCGACGCGTTGAAACGAAGAGTCGCGGCTATTTCGGCCCCTACGGCGGGCGCTTTGCTCCGGAGACGCTCATGGCGCCGCTCGAGGAGTTGACGCGAGCCTTCGAGCGCTTTCGAAAGGATCGCCGCTTCCTTGCGGAATTCTCCGACCTCTTGCGCAACTACGCGGGCCGCCCGACCCCGCTCTCCGTGGCGCCCCGATTGACGGAGGCGGCCGGGGGCGCGCGAATCGCGTTGAAGCGCGAAGACCTTCTCCACACCGGCGCGCACAAGCTCAACAACTCTCTCGGCCAGGTCCTGCTCGCGCGCCGCATGGGCAAGACCCGGGTGATCGCGGAGACCGGCGCCGGACAGCACGGCGTGGCGACCGCGGCGGCCGCGGCGCGCCTCGGTTTGCCTTGCCGCGTCTACATGGGCGTCGTCGACATGGAGCGCCAGTCTCCCAACGTGTCGCGCATGCGGCTGATGGGAGCCGAGGTCGTCGGGGTCGACTCGGGCTCCCAAACGCTCAAAGACGCGATCAACGAGGCGATGCGGGACTGGACGGAGAACGTGTCCACGACGCACTATGTCCTGGGGTCGGCCCTGGGGCCGCATCCCTACCCCTCGATGGTCAAGGACTTCCAGTCCGTCATCGGCCGCGAGGCCCGTGCTCAGTTCCGCCGCATCGCCGGGCGCGATCCCGACGCGGCGATCGCCTGTGTGGGAGGCGGCTCCAACTCGATCGGCCTCTTCTCCGCGTACGTGAAGTCGCGCACGAAGCTCTACGGCGTCGAGGCCGGCGGCCGCGGTCTTTCTCCGGGCGACCACGCCGCCCGGTTCGCGGGTGGGTCCGTCGGCGTGCTTCACGGCACGCGCACGATGCTCCTCCAGGACGAGGCCGGCCAGGTCCTACCGACGCACTCCGTGTCTGCGGGCCTCGACTATCCCGCCGTCGGCCCCGAGCACGCGGATCTGCGTGACCGCGGCCGCGTGGAGTACGCCCGAGTTTCCGACGACGAGGCTCTCGCAGCCTTCGCTCTTCTCTCGCGCACGGAAGGGATTCTGCCCGCGCTCGAAAGCGCGCATGCGATCGCCTACGCCGTGAAGCTCGCTCCGAAGATGAGAAAGAGCCAGTGGATTCTCATCAACCTCTCGGGAAGGGGAGACAAGGATCTGGATGAGTATCTGCGAGTGACGAGAGCGAAGCGGTGACTTCTTCCCGGATCGCCGAGGCTTTTCGCAGGTCAGCGGCTGAGGAGCGAGCCGCCTTCATCCCCTATCTCACAGCCGGCGATCCTTCGGCGGACCGAACGGTCGCCCTGGCGGCCGCCCTCCAACGCGCCGGCGCGGACATCCTCGAGCTCGGAGTTCCGTTCTCCGATCCGATCGCCGACGGACCCGTCATCCAGAGATCGTCGGCGAGGGCGTTGAAGGCTGGCACGAGCCTGGAGACTGTCTTCGCGATGGCGCGGAGGATCCGCGAGGAGACGCAGCTCGCGCTCGTCCTCTTCTCGTATTTGAACCCGCTGATGCGTCGCGGAATCGATCGAGCGGCTGCCGAAGCGCGCGAGGTCGGCTTCGACGGCGTTCTCGTGACGGACCTGCCTCCGGACGAGGCGCCCGTTTTGCACGCGGCGTGGCGAGCCGCGGGTCTCGACACGATTTTTCTCGCTTCGCCGACCTCGACCCCCCAGCGCATGGCCGCCGCCGCCCGCCTTTCCAGCGGTTTTCTCTACGTCGTCTCTCGTTCCGGCACGACCGGAGCACGCCAGAGCCTCCCGACGGATCTTCCGGACACGGTGCGCCGTGCCCGCCGCGCAGCCGGCCGCCTCCCTCTGGCGATCGGGTTCGGAATCGCCACTCCTCGAGCGGCTTCCGAGGCAGCCGCGCTGGCGGACGGCGTCGTCGTCGGCTCGGCGCTCGTCCGGGCCGCCGAAGAGGCCGGAAAAGGCGCAGAAAAGGCGGTTGAGGACCTCGCCCGTTCGCTCGCCAAGGCCTGCCGTAAGGATCGAGGATCGGCTGGAGCCTGAGAGAGGGCGGGATGACGCTTGACTCTCGCCTCTCGACTCTCGAATCTACCGGTCTGATGCGCCCCGAGGGTCATTACCTCCAGGTCCTGCGGCAGTCTGACGTTTCTTCCGACTCCCTCGAGGCGATCCTCCGCGACCGCGGGGCACGCAAGTTCCACGCCGTCCGCCGGGCGCTTGCGGCCCATCCCCGGACGCCGCGGCGCGAGGCGCTCAACCTCGTCTCGACGCTTTTCTGGAGGGATCTCGCGCACCTCTCCGCCGACGTGCGGGTCCACCCGGAGGTGCGCCGGGCCGCCGATCGGGACCTTCTGCGCCGATTGCCGGAACTCGCTGTTGCGGAAAGAGTTGACCTGGCGAAGGTCGTCGGCCGCGGAACGCTGATGGCACTGCGTCTCGATCAGGATCCGCGCGTGATCTCCGCTTTTCTGGACAACCGGTACGTCACCGAGCCGGACGTCGTGACCGCGGCCGCGCGAGGGGAGGCGCCTGTTCTGGAAGTCATTGCGCTTCATGCGCGATGGAGCGTCCGATCGGCAGTCCGAAGCGCCCTGCTTCGCAATCCAAGGCTTCCCATTTACCGGGCTCTGGCGCTTCTGACCAGCGCCTCGAGCGACGATCTCGCCGGATTGCGCGATTCCCCGGGCGTCCCGCTCCTTCTCAAAGCCTGCGCGGAAAGAGTTCTTGCAGAGCGAAGCGCGCGGGGCTAGCATGGGGTACTCCAAGGCGTCGGAATTGACGGGTCGAAGAATAATGACGGTCTCATCGTCTCTCTCTTTCGGCGAAGAACTCCGCCGGGAGAGGGTTATTCGGGACATTTCTCTGGAAGAGATCTCGCAATCGACGAAGATTTCCGTTCGTCTCTTGCGCGCTCTCGAGGAGAGCGACGTCCAGAAGCTTCCCGCGCCCACCTTCACGCGCGGATTCATCCGCGCGTACGCGCGTCATCTCGGGATCGATCCGGAGGAGAAGGTCAACGCCTATCTGGCCGACCTCGCCGACGAGGCTCCCGATGCTCCCTCCGCGAAGAAAGCGCGTCCGCGCTCACGCTTCTGGCGCGGCCGCCGCTCGACGGCGGGAACAATCGTCGGTGTCGTCACCGCGGTCCTGCTCTTGCTCGGGATGATCGCGAATCCGGCGCGCCGTCCGAAGCCTTCCCGCCAGCGTCTCGTCGCCGCGCCGAAAACCTCGCCGGTCGTGCTGAAGAATGTCTCCGTCTCCAACGAGCCCACGCCGGTGACGGCAGTCGAGCCCGCGGCCGCGACGTCCGCGCCGGACGCGCGCGGAATCTCGCTCGTTCTTCAGTTCGATCAGGACTCCTGGGCGAAGCTCGACGCGGACGGCCGCACCGTGTTGAATGGCCTGATCAAGCGCGGACAGAAGCGGACCTTCGAAGCGCTGAAGGGCTTCCGCATCTCGCTCGGCAACGCGGGCGGAGTGCGCATCTCCGTGGACGGCCGAGCGCTCGATCCTCTCGGCGGATCGGGCGAGGTCATCAAAGACATTCCTCTTCCCGCCGTCCGCGGTTAACTCCCAATCCCCTTGGTCGAGCGGGATCTCGCGGAGCCGAAGGCGCTGATCTCGATGCTGCGGGCCGGCGAGGCGCCCGTCGAAGTCCGTCTCTATGCAGCCCGCGGCCTCCTCCCCCTCGATCACGAGGATAGGGTCCGCGCGCTTCTGGCCGTCCTGGAAGACCCCGATCCGGGAATCGGACACCTCGCGAAGAAGACATTCGACGCAATTTCACCGGAGGAGTTTTCCACCTTCTTACGATCAGGTGCGCCGACGGGGGTGGAGCTGGATTCGGTGGCGACCCCGACTCAGGACTCGATGGTCCTCGAGCAGGTCATCCGGGACAAGAACGTATCCGACGAGACTCTCGAACGGCTCGCCCGCACGGTGACGGGCAGCCCCCAGGAGGCGCTCGTCGTCAACCAGGCGCGCCTGCTGCGCCACCCGTCGTTGATCGAGGCGCTCTTCGAAAACCCGGAGCTCACCAGCGACACGCGCCGGCGTCTGCTCGAGATTCGCGAAGAGTTCTTCGACAAAGGGCAAAGGCGCAAGGAAGCGGAGGAGGCTCGGATCGCGGCGGAGCCTGCGCTTGCCGAGGCGGAGCGTCAGGCGGCCGAGGATCTCGCGGCCCTGACCGCCCAGGAGGCCGCGGCGATCACCGGAGGACCCAAGGTCGCGGACGCCGACAAATCGATCACGACGGGAGCGGTCTATCGGCGGATCGCCGTGATGACCGTTTCGGAGAAGATCAAGCTTGCCTACAGCGGCGGGAAGGAGGAGCGCCGCATTCTGATCGGAGACGCCAACAGGCTCGTCGGAGGGGCCGTCTTGAAGGGGCGTGGTCTGACCATTCCGGAGATCGAGTCTTTCTGCGGGTTGAGGCACCTCCACGAGGAGCTCTTCCGAAAGATTGCCGGGGTGCGTGAATGGGTCCGCAATCCTGCCGTCGTCGTGGCTCTCGTCAAGAACCCGAAGGTCCCTCTGGCCATCACGCTTCCTTTGATCAAAACCATTCCGATGCGGGAGTTGAAGGCGATCGCCCGCGATCTCAATTTGCCCGACGGGGTCCGTGTCACGGCGCGAAAATGGCTCGCCCAGAAGCGAAAGTAGGTCAGCGCTTGCCCGGTTCGCTCCTTTCCCGTATGGTAATGTCCATCGTTCGCACGGTCTAAACCAAGCGCGCCGAGCCACTTCGGAGAACATGACTCGAGACGTTGACTATTACGCGATGCTGGGCGTCGCCCGTGACGCCACCGAGGCCGAAATCCGGGAGCGGTTCCGGACGCTCGCGCGTGAGGCTCACCCCGATCGGTTTCCTGCCGAAAAGCGGGCCGAGGCCGAGTTCCGGTTCCAGGAGCTGGCGGAGGCGGTCAACCTGCTGACGAACGCAGACCGCCGCAAGGCCTACGACTTCGAGCGTTCCATGGCTCCAGTCGGACCGACTCGGACCGAGGAAGATGCCGTCATCCAGAACTACCTCACGCAGGGCATCGCGGCATTCCAGGAGAAGCAGTTCGCGGAAGCGGCGGGGAACTTCAATCTCGCGGTGACTCGCAATCCGAAGGACGCTCGGGCGCAGCACTATCTGGGATTGGCCTCCGCGAGGTCGGGAGACGTGCGGACGGCGGTCCGCGCCCTGGAGGCGGCCATGGCTCTGGAGCCGCAGAACGTGAAGGTTTTGAAGGACGCGGGCGCTGTCTTTCGTCAGGCCGGGCTGCTGATGAAGGCCGAGAAAGCTTTTGCCGAGGCCATCCGCTGGGATCCCTCCGCGGCAGATGCGCGCCGGGCGCTCGAGGACGTCCGGGCCCAGCGCGCGGTCAAGGGGGCGTAACTTCCGTGCCCGCGACGATCGCCGCCTTCGGCGTCAGTGACGTCGGACGCAAACGCAAACACAACGAGGACGCGTTCGACTACAAGGTCGACGAGTCCGGAGACGAGGGTCTCTTCATCGTCGCGGACGGAATGGGCGGCCATGCCGCGGGGGAAGTCGCTTCCAAGATCACGGTCGAGACGGTCGGGGAGTTCATTGCGGCCACGAGGCAAAAGGAAGAAGCGACCTGGCCGTTCAAGTACAACCACGAGCTCCACTTCAACAGCAATCGGCTCGCGATCGCTATCGAGAAGGCCAACGAGCGCGTCATGGCCGCCGTTTCGGCGCAACCGTGGTTGAAGGGGATGGGGACGACCGTGGTCGCCGGACTCCTGGACGGAAAACTCCTTTCGCTCGCCCACGTCGGTGACAGCCGCGCCTATCTCTTTCGAGACGGCCAGCTCTCCCGCCTCACGGACGATCATTCGTGGGTCCACGAGCAGGTCGCCGCCGGCATCCTGACCGAGGAGGAGGCCAAGTCTCATCCTTTGAAAAACGTGGTCACCCGCGCCCTCGGCGGCGGACCCTCTGTTTCGCCGGACCTGCAGGAGCTCTCCTTTGAAACCGGAGACGTCTTTCTGTTCTGCTCCGACGGGTTGACCACGATGTTGTCCGACGAGGAGATCCGCGACGCGGCCGCCGAGGAATCCGACCCCAAGAAGCTCTGCGACAAGCTCGTCGACATGGCGAACGAGAAAGGCGGAGTCGACAACATCACCGTCGTCGCGGCTCGGATCAACGGCGCGCAGGAGGAACCGGAGAAGGCGAAGGAACCGAAAGAACCCGAAGAACTCATGGAAACCAAGGAGCTCAAGGAACCCAGGGAAGTCAAGGAACCCAAGGAGTCCAAGGCCTCCAGGCAGTCTTAGGCCGCGACCTCCCACTCGTATCCTTCGATGTCTTCCCCAAACGCCGGCATTTCCGGCAACGTATAAGCGTTGACGAGGCGAGGATCGGAGACTATCCTCGAACGTTCATGCGTGCGACACAGGTCAGGCGAACGCCGGCTAAGGCGCTGATCCTCGGCGTCTTATGTCTGTTGGCAGGGGGTCTGGCCAGGGGGCTCGATTCCGCCGGAGCCGTTTCTTCCGCAGCTGCCTGGGAGGCAAGTCCCTATCGCAACTTCGGTCCCGAGCAGGCTCTGGCCGGCGGCCGGGCCCTCCTGCGCGACGAAGCGAACGACGCCGGGATCGCGACCGCGGTCGCTTCGGAGTTGAGGCGAATCTCGACCGAGCTTCATGAGAAGCAGGGCTGGCGGGTGCCGCTGGCCGACGGGGATCCCCTGCGCATCTTCATCGCGAGGAAGGACGCGGAGGGCGTGCGCCGTCTGGCCGTTCGCGGAATCGATTCCGGCCATCTGATTGCCCCGGCCATCCAGCTCGACGCCACGGGGCTCTCGGCGCGCCAAATCGTCCATGAGGTCGGCCGGCTCTACGCTTTCGCGACCCTGTCTGCCTACGGCGCGCTCGATCGCTCTTTCGTGACCCAGGCGACAGCCGAGTACCTCGCGGGGCGCGACGGCGAGGAAGACAGAGAAGAGGCCAGGCTGCTCGCCGCCGCGCCGGCTGTGGATCTGACGACGCACGCGGAGTCCCTCGGACGCCTGTACATCGAGGAGTTCGCCCGGGACGCGGGCGGGCCGGCCGCGCTGCGCGCCGCATGGGAAAAGGCCGCCGAAACGGGTGAGGAACCCCTCAGCATCCTCACGAGGGTCTTCACCGAAGCGACGGGCGCCAAAGAAGACGCTCTCCTGCTGCGGTTCAGCGCTCGCCTCTATGCGACTCTCGAGACGGAGGCTTCGCCGTCACGCATTTCCTTAGCCGACCTCGAGACGCAGGGGCTGGACGCGGCGACTCCGGTTCCATTTACTCTTCGCCACCGGACGTTCCTCCCCAGCGCCGAGGCGGGCGCGCTGCGCGTGGCCTGGCCCGATCAAGCCGCGGGAGCGGCCGCGATCGTCCGTTATCGCGAGGCGTCGCTTCTTCCCGATGTCGTCTTCCTGGCTCCGGGCAGCACGCACACGATTCCGCTCTCGGGCGCTTCGCGCGTCGATTTCGTGGTCGCGGCGACGTCGGCGGGTCCGCCGCTTTTCGGCGCGATCGCCATGGTCGAGCGGGTCGCGTCGTTCCCCTTTGCCGGCCTCGCTGCCCAGGCCGTGGCCGGGCCTGGCCAGCCGCGCGTCACCTGGACGACCTCCTCCCACGAAAACCTCGCCGGCTGGGCGGTCTTCCGAGAGGAAGTTCTCGCCGACGGCCGCGTCTCACGCACGGGGCCAGAGATCGTCCCCTCATCGCGCGAAGGGGCGGAGTCGTTCCGTTACGTTTACATGGATTCCGAAGCGAGCCCCGCAACGTTCTACCGTTACACCGTTTGGGCTGTCACGGACGACGGATTGCTCGCCCGGGCTTTTTCCGCCACGCTGCGGACCGCGGACTAATCCCGCATTCTCCCGATCGGGAGAATGCTTTCAAGGAAAATAATGACTCGGATACCCCCAAAAATGCGCCGCGAGCCGGACGTCGGAAAGATCATCGACCGCACGATCGTCCGTCTCTGGGACACGATCGAAGAGCTCGAGGCCTTGAACCCGGCCGAGCTGCGCTTCTACCGCGTCGCGGTCTTTGGAAGCGCCCGCGTCCAGTCGGGGGACCGCGAATACGGTGAAGTCAAGAAACTGGCTTTGCGGCTGACGGAGCTTGGCTGCGACATCGTCACGGGTGGAGGCCCCGGCTTGATGGAAGCCGCCAATGAGGGCGCGGCCTCTTTGCGCGACAACAGCGGAAAGAACGGCAAGCGTCGCACGCGCTCGTTCGGGCTCACGATCGCGATTCCGTACGAGAAGGCGAACCCATATCTGGACAGCGTCACGGCGCATCGCACGTTCTTCTCGCGTCTTCACCACTTCGTGCGCATGTCGCAGGCCTTCGTAATCTTCCCCGGCGGCATCGGCACGGCCCTCGAGCTCATGATGGTGTGGCAGCTCCTGCAGGTCGGCTTCATGACTGAGCGCCCCGTCGTGCTCGTGGGAGACATGTGGCAGGGTCTGCTCGACTGGATGCGGCGGGAGATGGCGCCCCGCCGGCTCATCAACTCAGAGGACCTGGATCTCGTCCATTCCGTTCAGTCGATCGAAGAGGCCGTCACCTGGATCGAGAAGCACAAGGAGAAGTTCGATCAGGCGCGGGAGCGTCTCATCCTCGAGCGCCGCCGCGCCGCCCGCGCCGTGATGGAAGAGCCGCGCGTCGTCGAGCCGGTCGAGCCGGTCGTCGAGCCGCTCGCGTCAGTCGAGCCAGTTGTTCCCGAATAATCTTCGCGTGGTCGAATGCGTAGGAGAGCCTTTTTAGCTCCGTCGGCGTAAACCATCTGGCTTCGGCCGCGTCGTCCCCGCCCTGCGCCTTCCCGCCCACAAGCCGCCCTTCGTAGAGCACCGTCACATTGTGGCCGCGAGGATCGCGGTCGGGTTTGGAATACACGCCGAGGAGCTTTTCGATCTTCACCCGCACGCCGGTCTCCTCCAGCGTCTCCCGGGCGCCGCAGTCCTCCGTCGTCTCCTTCCACTCGCAGAAACCTCCCGGCAGGCCCCACCTGCCTTTGAATGGCGGCCGCCCCCGACGCACGAGCAGCACGCGCTCCTTCCGGTCGCGCACAAAGGTGTCCACCGTCAAGCGCGGGAGCTTCTTGTTCCTGTAGGGATCTTCCATTTGAGTTTCCTTGGACGCCGCGCGCTCGAAGCCTACTCCCTCTCCCTCCGGGAGAGGATCGAGGTGAGGGCGAGTCTTATTCCGCAGAGATCTCGTCCGGGACCGGGTCGCTACCCGCCGTACTCCCTGAAGAACTCCCGGATCTCCGACGCCGGATCCTGTGTCACCAGCTCCGAAGGGGATTCACCGTACCAGTCGCGGGGAAGGTAGCGGGCGTACGGCTCTTCGATGAAGCGCCGGCAAATCAAAACGATCACGCCGCGATCGGTTTCGCTGCGGATGAGCCTGCCCGCGGCCTGGACGACGCGCGTCATGCCTGGCTGCAGGTAGGCGTACTGAAATCCCGCTTCTTCTTTTTCTTCGAAGTAGCGCTTCAGGAGCTCACGCTCGAACGACACCTGCGGAAGAGCGGGGGAGACGACGAAGACTCCCGAGAGCAGCTCGCCCGGATAGTCGACTCCTTCGGCGTACATCCCTCCAGAGACCGCGAAGAGGAGGATGCCCTCGGGCGGAGGGGTCTCCAGCGCCTGCAGGATCTGGCGCCTCTCGAAATCCGTCAGGTCCGGCCGCTGCACGAGAAGCCGCGAGCGTGTCGCGCCCATGCTCGAGGCCACCTCGGTCAGGAATCGGTACGAAGGAAAGAGCACGAGATCGTTGCCATGGTGGGCGTCGGACATCTCGGCGATCAGCTTCGCGATGCGCCCGTAGTTGCGCTCGCGAGCCGTGTAGGTGGTCCGCACCTGCGGCAGGATCATGACCTTTCGGTTCTCCGGGGGAAAAGGGGGAGGCAGCGAGATCGAGGAGGTCCGGTCCGCTTCCAGTCCCAGCACCCGCTGGAGCGTCTCCGCCGGCGTCAAGGTCGCGGACATCAGGATCGTCGAGGACGCCGCGTGGAAGATCGGCGCGAGCGCTCGGGCCGGGTCGAGACAGACGAGGGCGAGGCGGATCCCGGAGACCCGGCGCTCGACGACGCAGGAAAAGTCCGGCCCGTAGAGATTCAGGACGGCCGCGAACCGTTGAAGGAGGAAGTGGACATCCAGGACCGGATCCTCCGGATCGGCCAGGCGCGTGTCCCGTTTCCACGCGAGGTATCGCAGGAGCTTCGGCTCCCAGTCGGCCCGCCAGGTATGGATG
>JBKPDV010000205.1:0-24660 GCA_046728075.1 Acidobacteriota bacterium
ACCAAGGCCTGGGTCAGGGCGGCATACTGGTTCTGTAGAATCGGGTGCACTGCGGCTTTGAGCCGGATGGGCATCGGTAGTCCCGCGGACCGGATCATTTCGATTGCCTCTTCCCGCGGGATGTGAGGCTGCCGCCTTCCCGGGTCGTGACCGAGGATACCGGGCGGGAGCAGGCCTGTGGCGGGCAATGCGAAGCGTCCGAGAGCTCCCCAGACGAAGTCCTGCGTGCGTGCGGCGCTCCCGAGCGCGCGCCGGAGGACGGCGTTCGACCCGGCCTTGGTTTCCGAATGGAAGAGAGCGAAGTAGGTGTTCTTCTTTGGTGTCTCCACCAGACCGGCGCGGAATCGAGGCTCGCGCAGGACGGCTTCGAGATCCTGCGGCTGAAGATCCCGCGCCAGATCGAACTGTCCGGAGCGAAGACCCTCGGAGATCGCCGCGGCCGAGAGCGTCGCGCGAAACTCGATCCGGTCGAGCCGCGGCGGCTCCTTCCAGGACCGAGGGTTGCGCTCGAGGACGGCGCGATCCGGCGTGTGGAGAACCATCTGAAAGGGCCCGGTGCCGAGCAGCCTCGTCGGGTTGCCGTCCCCGCCTGGCACGGCCGCGGCGATGGACGTCCGCCCGTCGGTCAGAAGAGAGGGAAAGATCGGAAGCGGGTCCCGAAGCCGGATCTCGATCTCGAGGTCGGACAGGGCGGCGATCCCCTCGACACCGGGCGTGTTGCCGCCGAGATACTCCGCCACACCACGGATTCCGGCGAACGCCGCCGGCATCGCATCCCGGGAGATTCGGATGGATCGCTCCAGCGACGTCTTGACGGCTGGCCCGGTTAAGAGAGTGCCGTCGGAGAACACGGTTCCGGGCTTCAGGTGAAGGCGCACTGTCCGGGCCTCATCCGCGAGAGTCCATCGATCGCACAGGAGCGGCGCCAGGTTGCCCTGCGTGTCGGTGGTGACGAGGGTCTCGAACACGTTCGCCAGAACCTCGTGCTCCTCCGTCGTCGCGTAAGCGCCCGGTTCGGTCGCCGCGACAGGATTTGCCATGGCCACCACGAGCGTCCCGCCTCTCGGGATCTCTTCCTCGACGCTTTTTTCCCGCGGTGCGAGCGTTTCCAGCTCCGCCTGATACGCCGCGGCCTTTGCGTACTCGCCGCGGAGGTTGGCGACCGTTGCGGCGAGCGCGAGCAGCTTTCCCATGCGCTCGGGCTCTCCTGCCGAGCGGACCACCTCGAGACCGCGCTCGACCCATCGGCGCGCGTCGTCGATCCGGCGAGCCTGCCAGGCGGTTTCCGCGGCGAAGAGAATGGCGCCGCCCGCCGGCCCGGGCTTCCTGTGCTTCTCGAATGCTTTCACCGCGGCTTCCGCTTCGCGCAGCGCTCCATCCACGTTGCCCGCCATGCGCAGGCCCTGGGCCAGGATCAGCCGCGCATCCGCTTCGAGGAACGGTTCGCCCGCCCACTCCTCGTCCTCGAGATACTCGAGCGCGACCTTCGCGACCCGGATCGCGTCTTCCGGGCTGAAGGTATCGAGCGACTTCTGGGCAAGCTTCAGGCCGTACTCGACCGTCTTCTCGGGAACGTCGGCCTGCGAGAAGTGGTGGACGAGCTCCGGATAAATGCGCTCGAGCCGGCCCACGTAGCGCTGCTCGACCAGCTCGGCGTATTTCCGGTGAAGAGAGCGGCGTTTGCGGCGCGAGAGAGCGCCGTACAGAACGTCTCGAACAATTCCACTCGCGAACGTGAGCCGGTCGCCGCGCGACTCCCGCTCCTCCTCCAAGATTCCTTCACGGAGCAGCCGGTCGATCTCGTCGTCGAGGTTTTTCGCTCCCTCGGCCAGCGTCGCAAGGTCCCGGGCGTCGAAGGTCTTGCCGAGCACGGAGGCGATCGAGAGAAGATCGCGCAGGTCTTCCGGCAGCCGTTCGACCCGCTTCTCGACGGCCTGCTGGATCGTGGCGGGCAGGGCGTCCGTCGAGATTTCCGCCTCCTTCGAAAAGCTCCAGGCCCCGGTGTCGTCCTTTGCGATGCCGCCGGACTCCACAAGCGACCGGATCAGCTCCTTGGTGAAGAACGGATTTCCCTCCGTCGCGTCGTGAAGCCTGCGGGCGAGCTCGTCGGCGACTTTGGGAGCGCCCACGAGCGAGGCGACGAGGGTCCGATGCTCCGAGGGGGAAAACGGCCCGAGCGTCACGGAGGCAAATCGCGGATCGTCGGCGAAGGAGTCGAGCATGCGCGTCAAGGGATGTCGCTTGTCCGTTTCGGTGTGACGGTAACTTCCGACGATCAGGGTCGGCGTCGGTCCGAGCCGCCGGACGACGTACTGCAATGCTTCGATCGAGATCTCGGCGCCATGGAGGTTCTCGAGGATCAGGACGAGCGGCTTGCCGCCCGCGATCCGCGTCAAGGTGCGCGCCAGAAGCTCGAAGATCTGAATGCGGTCCTCGGGCTTCTTCTCCTCGCCGGCCGCAGCCGCGCGCGTTTCGCCGGAGACGGCCGAGCGCAGCTCGGAGATCTCCGACAGCTGCGGGAAGAGAGTGATCAGCTCCGGCGCGAGGTCGGAAAAATCCGATCGCTCCCCCGAGGAGGAGGCCGGGTCCCGGGACCGAAAATAGTCCTGGATGAGCTCGGAGAAGCCCTGGTACGAGAAGGTGCCGGCCTGCTCGATGAAGCGGCCGTAAAGGACGCGGATCTTTCGCGCCAGGGCCAGGTTCTTCAACTCCTCGAGCAGCCGGGTCTTTCCGATGCCCGGCTCGCCCGCCACGACGACGAACTGGCAGTCGCCCGTCAAGGCCGCGTTCAGGCGGCGCTGGAGCTCGGCGAACTCTCTCTCGCGGCCGATAAACGCGGAGACCGCCGGCCGCGACAGGATCCGGCTCGGGCTCAGGACGACCGACATCCGGAACTCCTCCGTGCCCAGGCTCGTCCGGTGACGCCGCAGCCCCTCGGCAACTTGGCCGGCCTTCTGGGGCCGCTTGGCGGGATCCTTCTCGAGGCAGCGCAGAATGATGTCCTGCAACTCCTCTCGAATCTCCACCCCGAGCGCACGCGGAGGCTGAGGAATCTCGTGCACGATACGGTAGAGGATCGACTGCAATTCCCCGGTGAAGGGTGGATCCCCGACGAGGCACTCGTAGAGCACGGTTCCCACCGAGTAAATGTCGGAGCGGGCGTCAAAGGTGCGGGAGTTGACCTGCTCCGGCGAGAGATAGGCCATCGTCCCAATCAGAGTTCCCGTCTTGGTCAGGCGCGACTCGGAGACCGCGTGGGCAAGGCCGAAATCCATAACGCGCACTCGGACGGCGGATCCCTCCTCCCGCGTGACCATGATGTTGGCCGGCTTGATGTCCCGGTGCACGACGCCGCGCGCATGGCTGTAGTCGAGCGCGTCGGCGACCTGGATGCCGATGTCGATCACGTCGCCCAGTCGCAGCGCCTGATCCCGAATCAGGCGAAGCAGATTCGTTCCGCCGACAACCGGCATCACGAAGAAAAGCGAGCCTTCGTGGCGCCCGAGGTCGTAGATCGGAACGATGGCGGGGTGGTCCATCTGGGCGACGATCTGGGCTTCGCGCTGGAACCGCCCTTCGATCTCGGGGGCGAGGTCCGTCGAAGAAATCACCTTGACGGCGACTTCGCGGCTCAAGAGCGGATCGCGGGCCCGGTAGACGACACCCATCCCACCGCGGCCAAGCTCGCCGACGATCTCGTAGCGCTCGGATAGCCGTGTCCCGATCAACGGAATCTCCTTTTGTATCGGACTGTTCGACGGAGGCATTTTAGGCGCCGGAGAAGTTATCAGTTTTCAGTCGAGTGATTCGGAACGGAAGACGGAAACCTGTGAAACGGACGCCTACCGTATCTCATTCGCCCCAAAGTACTCTCGGAGCGCCTCCGGAACTTCGATCGTCCCATCCTTCCTCTGATAGTTCTCCAGGATCGCGACGAGCGTTCGCCCGATCGGGAGCGCCGAGCCATTCAAGGTGTGGACGAACTCGGGCTTCTCCCCCTCGGCCCGGCGGAACCGAATCTGGGCGCGCCGGGCCTGGAAGGCCTCGAAGTTCGAGCAGGAGGAGATTTCCTTGAAGATGTTCTGGCCAGGCAGCCAGACTTCCAGGTCATATGTCTTGGCCGCGCCGAAGCCCAGGTCGCCCGTCGAGAGGGTCACGGCACGGTAGGCAAGCCCGAGCCGCCGCAGGGCGGTTTCCGCGTGGCCGGTCAGGCGCTCGAGGGCCGCCTTGGAGTCCTCGGGCGTCGTGAGTGTCACAATCTCAACCTTGTCGAACTGGTGCTGCCGGATCATGCCTCGCGTGTCGCGGCCGGCGGCCCCCGCTTCCGACCGGAAGCACGGCGTGCAGGCGGTGTAGCGAAGAGGAAGCTCGTCCCCCCGCAGCGTCTCGTCGCGGTGAAGGTTCGTCAGTGGAATCTCACCGGTGGAGATCAGATAGAGGCCCTCGCGAGTCTTGAAGAGGTCGTCCTCGAACTTCGGAAGCTGGTTGGTGCCGAAGAGCGAGTCCGCGTTGGCGAGCACCGGCGGGACAATCTCCGTATAGTCGTGCTCTTGCGTGTGGAGATCGAGAAAGAAGTTGCCGAGCGCCCGGGAGAGGCGCGCGCCGGCTCCCTTCAAGACCGTGAAGCGCGCTCCCGCGATTTTCGCGCCACGCTCAAAGTCGAGAATGCCCAGCGCCGGCCCGAGGTCCCAATGAGCGACCGCCTCGAAGTCGAACCGCCGAGGCTCTCCCCAGGTCCGCTCGACGCGGTTGGAGGTCTCATCCCGGCCCTTCGGCACGTCCGGCTGAGGAACGTTTGGAATCCGCTGCTCGACGTCAGCGAGCTCCGCCTCGCTCTGCTCGAGCTCTGCCTCCAGGAGCCGGATCTCTTCCTTCAAGGCCTTCGTCTCCTCGATGGTTTCCGGAGACGGTTTGCCGCGGGCGGCGGAGAGCTCGTTGCGGCGGCGGCGCTTCTCCTCGATCCGCGTGACGGTCTCGCGGCGGCGCCGGTCCAGCTCGGCGAAACGTTCGAGCCCCGAACCCGAGTACCTTTCGGGGTATTCGGCCAGAAGCCGCTCGGCGTTCTCGCGCAGGAACTCGCGTGGTAGCATGAAAGGCGCGATTTGATCTCGCCCGGCAGGCCGAGTCAACTGCTCGGCGTCCCGTGCGCTTGCGCCGCTTGAGCCGTCAGTTCCACCTGCCCGACGTCGATTGTGTCGTGGTCAACCGCGACGGCGGCGAGTCGCTCTTCGCCGCTCTCCGCTCCCTGGAAAAACAAGTCGGGATCGATCTGTCGATCGTCATCGTCGACAACGGCTCGAGCTCACCTGAAAGGGAGCGTCTCGCGCGGGAGGCCCCAACGGTGCACGTCCTTCCCTTTCCCCGGAACCTCGGGTTCGCCGGCGCGGCCAACGAGGGAATCGCCCGGACCCGGGCTCCCTTCGTCCTGCTCGTCAACAACGACGCGGTTCTGGCTCCGGACTACGTCGCCCGGCTCGCCGCCCGCCTCGCGCTCGACCGGCGGCTCGCGGGCGCCCAGGGACTGATCCTGAACGCCGACGGCAGCCGCGTCGACAGCGCCGGACTCGAATGGAACCGGCGTGGGGAAGCCGTGCCGATCTTCGCGGGTGCCCCGCCCGAAGGTCCGCCGCGGATTCCCTTCGAGGTCTCGGGCGTATCGGCGACCGCCACGCTCTATCGGCGAGAGGCCCTGGACGAGGTTTCCTCCGGCAGCGAGGTCTTCGATCGGGCCTTCTTCGCGTACTACGAGGATGTGGACCTGTCGCTGCGCCTCGCGCGAGCCGGCTGGCGTTTTCTCTGTGACCCGGCGGCGCGAGCCCGCCACGAAGGATCGCGGACGGGCCGCAGGACTCCTCTTCGGCGGGCCCTCTGGACTTCGCGCAATCGCTGGCGCACGTTGTTCCGCAACTTCAACGCGGCGCTGCTCGCCCGCAGGCTCGGCCCGCTGCTCCAGGCCGACCTTGCGCACGCGCGGCAGCTGGGGTGGAAAGGAGCGCTGCTTCCCCTGCTGATCTGGCCGGCGCTCCCGATACTCGCGTGGCGCGGCCACGATGGAGAGACGCCGCTCACGGAATGGCCCACCAGCGAGGTGGTCGGTGATGGGACGTAGGTGGTAGAGGTCGAGCCGAACAACCCTGCGTCCCAAATCCTACGTCCTTTATCCTCTGGGACCGACGATCGAACCAGGATTCGGGAGATCACGGCGATCTTCGTCTCCTGGAAAGACGCGGAGCAGGTCGAGGAAGCGATCGAGAGTCTCGTCCGCGCGAGAGCGACGATCACGAGCGCCGGTCCTCGCGTTTCCGTCGTGGTCGTGGACAACGGAGGCGGGCTCCAGGGCCGCGGCCGAGTTCAGGCGATCTGTCCGGATGCGACCCTCATCGCCAATCCGTCCAATCGGGGTCTCGCGGCGGCATCCAACCAGGGGGCGCGGGCCGCGTCCGGAGACGTCCTGCTGTTCTTGAATCCCGACACGCGCGCCGAGGGTGATCCGTTCTCGGAGATGCGCCGCGCTTTCACCGAACACCCCGAGGCTGTCGCCGTCGCGCCCCAGCTGTTTGATCTGGAGGAAGCGCCACGAAGCGGAAAGGAACTCGCACCTCCGGATAGGGAAGATCAACGAACCTTCCAACTGCGCCGCCTGCCCTCCCTCGCCTCGGACGCCCGGCACCTTCTCCTGCTCGACCACCTTCTCCCGAACAATTTCAGCCGCCGCCGCGAGCGGTATGCGGAGGCGGATCGAGAAGAGGCATTCGTAGTCGAACAGGCGGCGGCCGCGGCGCTGGCGGTTCGCCGCGAAGCCTTCGAGCGGATCGGGGGCTTCGACGAGCGATTCTTTCCCGCCTGGTTCGAGGACGTGGATCTCTGTGAGCGCCTCGGAGCGCTCGGCGAAATCCTCTACTGGCCGAAGGCCCGCTTTCGTCATCGCGGCCGGACATCCTCCGAGGCTCTGGGGTACGCGCGGTTCCTTCCCATCTACTACACCAATGCCCTGCGCTACCGACGGCGGCGCTACGCCCTGCCCGCTCGCGCGGCATACAGGCTCTTGCTGTCGCTCGGGATGGCTCTGCGTCTGGTCGCACTTCCGTTTCGGCGTCGAATGCCCCGACCGCGGCGGGACGCCGCGCGCGCTTACCTGCGAACACTGACTGTCGCGTTCGGCCGGACTCCGCCCGACTGTCGACTGTCGACTGCCGACTACCGACTTCCCCAATGATCGATGTCTCCATCATCATCGTCTCCCACAACGACCAGGAGGATCTTCCCCTGTCCGTCGGCTCGGCGCTCGCGCAGCGGGGAGTGGCCGCCGAAACGATCGTCGTGGACAACGCCTCCTCCGACGGTTCGCGATCGGTCGTAGAGAAAATGCCGGGCGCGCGGCTTTCCGCGCTGTCGGAGAACGTCGGCTTCGCCGCGGCGATGAATCTGGGCATCGAGGCGACCTCCGGCCGTTACGTCCTCGCGTTGAATCCGGACTGCCGGCTCGAGGCGGACTTTGCCGCGATCCTGGCCGACCGTCTGGACCGCGACCCGTCGATCGGTTCGGCCTCCGGCCGGATTCTGCGCGCGGCGGGCGGCCGGCTCGAACCGACGGATCTCCTCGACTCGGCCGGGATCCGGTTTACGGCCACGGGCCGTCACTTCGATCGCGGAGCCGGCAAGCCGGCTGCCGGCCGCTATCTCGAAGAGGAGGACATCGCGGGAGCGAGCGGAGCCGCGGGCTTCTACCGGCGCGCGGCGCTCGAAAGCGGCCGGATCTCCACGGGCTTCTTCGATTCCGACTTCTTCCTCTACCGGGAAGATGCCGATCTGGCCTGGCGGCTACGCAATCTCGGTTGGAAATGCGTCTATGTTCCAGGGGCGCTCGCGTACCACCGCCGGCGAAACCTGCCCGAGCGCCGCCGGCGCATGTCGCCGCTCGTGAACTTTCACTCGGTGAAGAACCGTTTTCTGCTGCGGATCAACAATCAATCCGCGTCCGCCTTCTGGGCAACCGCAGTCCCGACCTTCGCACGCGACGCCGTGGTGCTGGCCGCCTGCCTGACCGTGGAGCGATCTTCCCTGCCGGCGTTTGAGTGGCTTTGGAGGAACCGACGGCGATTGTGGGCGAAGAGAAGAGAAATTCAGGAAAAGGTTCGCGCTCGGCGACAGGCTCTGAAGGTCGAAGGTTGAAGGTCGAAGGTCGAAGGTTGAGCTGGGAAGCACTTTTTGACCCTCGACCTTTGACTTTTTGACCAAACGATTCTCACGTCTCAATCGACCTTTTTCATCAGGATGGTTCGTCGGCCACAGCTGATAGTTTCCTGTCGTGAAGATCGCCATCCTCGGTACGCGCGGCATTCCGGCGCGTTATGGGGGCTTCGAGACTCTCGCCGAGGAGCTGTCGTCGCGGCTGGCGGCTCGCGGCCACGACGTCACCGTTTTCACCCGCCCGCGGTACGCGCAGCCGGGCCTAACGCAGTGGCGAGGCGCGAAGATTCGCGTGCTTCCCACGATCTCCACCAAGTATCTCGACACGGTCGCCCACGGCTTCCTCTCCAGCATGGACGCGCTCTTTTCCGACTACGACGCGATCCTCTTCTGCAACGCGATCAACGCCCCGTTCTGCCTCCCGCCGCGGCTGGCCGGCCAGCGGGTGGTCTTGAACGTGGACGGGCTCGAGAGGAACCGGCGCAAATGGAACCTCGCCGGGCGGCTGGCCTACCGCGTCGCCGAAGTCCTCTCGACTCTCGCGCCCGACACCGTGGTGTCCGACGCGCGGGTCATCCGCGACTATTACCGCGAGACTTACGGCGCAGAAACAATCTTCATCCCCTACGGAGGAGACCTGCCGGCTCCGAGCGGTACGGAGACTCTCACGCGGCTCGGACTCGAGCCTGAGAAGTACGTTCTCTATGTCTCGCGCCTGGAGCCGGAGAACAACGCCGACGCTGTCGTGCGAGCCTATCGGGACGTGCCGGGAGGTCTTCCTCTGGTCGTCGTCGGAGACGCCCCTTACGCGAAGGAGTACATCGCGCAAGTCCGGGCACAAGCGGACGGCCGCGTCCTTTTTCCGGGGGCGATCTACGGAGAGGGTTACCGGCAGCTATTGGCCAATGCGGCCCTCTACGTGCAGGCGACCGAGGTTGGCGGGACGCACCCGGCACTGGTCGAGGCGCTCGGTTTTGGGCGTGTGGTTTGCTACCACGATTCCCCGGAGAACAAGGAGGTCGCTTCCGGGGCGGCGCTCCCGTTTGACGTCCGCCGACCCGCAGATCTGGCTGGCCTGATGACCGCGGTTCTGGATGATCCGGCTGCCTACTCCGTATGGAAAGAGCGAGCCCGGGAGCGGGTCGCGCAAAAATATCGCTGGAATGACGTCGCCGACCGATACGCAGCCGTTCTTGAAGGAAAGAGCGTCATCCCATAACATCCGGCCGCGGCCGCGGCCATCTGGCCGCGTGCAGGTTCCATGCTGAAGCAGAAAGCGCGCGCCATCGCCCTGGGAGTCCTGGCCGGGGATCTCGCCCTCACGGCCGTCTCCCTGCCGGTGGCCTATCTTCTGCGCCACGGCGTTTTGACGTTTCTCTTCCCGACTTTCTTTCCCTCACCTCTCAACCCGATCGCTCAGTACTGGTTCCTGCTCCTTCTGATCCTTCCGATCTGGGGCCTGTTGCTCTCGGCGGCCGGCTTCTACCGCAGCCATCGCACGTTGCCGCTCGGCGAAGAGATCTGGGGCGCAATGAAAGTCTCCTTCGGGGGAACGGCGCTCCTCGCGCTCGCCGCCTACGGCTTGCGGCTGGAGTTCGTCAGCCGCTTCTTTCTGGTGGTCTTCGGTGTCGTCAACTTTTTCTTTCTGGCGACCGAGAAGGTCGCGCTGCGCCTGACGTCGCGCTTCGTGCGGGCGCGTGGTTACAACTTCCGGACCGTGCTGCTGGTCGGCACGGGCAGGAAAGCCGCGCAACTGGCGGAGTTTCTGGAGGCGCGCTCGTACTGGGGCTTCAAGGTGCTGGGCTATCTGGATGACGACAACGGCGGCGAGATTCGGCGCGATGGCCGCTGGCCGAGCCTCGGCCGGATCACCGATCTCGAGCCCGTCCTCATGCGAGAGGTGATCGACGAGGTCATCTTTCTCATCGAGAAGGGGAGGCTCCAGCAATACGAAGAGGCGCTCCTGGTGGCCGAGCGGCACGGTGTCCGGGCCCACGTCTCGCTCGATATCTTTCCGCACGTGCTCGCGCGCCCGGTGCTCGAAGAGCTCGACGGGATTCCACTGCTCTCCTTCACGACGACCCCGTCCAACCCCCTGCAGCTGACCGTCAAGCGGGCGATCGACCTGGCCGTGTCCTCCCTGTTATTCCTTGCGACGCTGCCGATCCAGGCGGTCTCCGTACTGGCGATCAAGCTCTCGTCTCCCGGCCCGATCTACTTCCGGCAGACCCGCTGCGGCCTGAACGGCCGTCTCTTCAAATTGATGAAGTTCCGCACGATGTACGAGGGCGCGGAGGACCACCTCCACGAGATCTCCCACTTGAACGAAATGACGGGACCCGTCTTCAAAGCTTCGAAGGACCCGCGTTTGACGCTGGTAGGTCGGATCCTGCGCCGTCTATCGATCGACGAGCTGCCGCAGCTCTGGAACGTGATCCGGGGCGATATGAGTCTCGTGGGCCCGCGGCCTCCCCTGCCCGAAGAGGTCGCCCGCTACGCGCCCTGGCAGCGCCGCCGCTTGAGCATGAAGCCCGGGATCACCTGTCTCTGGCAGGTCTCGGGTCGCAACGAAGTGGACTTCGACCGCTGGATGGAGATGGACCTGAAGTACATCGACACATGGTCACCGATGCTGGATCTGAAGATTCTTCTGAAGACCGTACCGGCGGTCTTGTCGGGAAGGGGAGCGAGATAATTTCGAATTTCGAAATTCGAATTTCGAAATTCTGTCCTACCTGTTCCCGCCACCTCCGCGCTCCTCGTCCTGCTTGAAAAGGTACTTGATGGAGGTCTTCGGGATGAGCAGATTGGGTCCGCGGTCGCGGTTCACTTTCAGGCAGTTCTTGTCGTACCACTCGATCCAGCCGCGGATCTCCTCCCCGTCATTCAACACGACGACCATCGGAGTCTTCGCGGCCATCTGCTTGATGTAGTAGTAGCTCTCGGCATTGGTTTGCTCGGCCGGGCTCTGCTTGCGCTGCTGAAAGGTGCGGGTCGGGTATCGCTCGGCCATATCCGAGAGGTTCGGTCGTATCAGCTTTCTGTTGCCCGGGGCCTCGTCATCGGGGCGATGCGCGATCCCTGGCGGGTTGCGGTTCGGCACGGCTGTCTCTCTTGCTCCCGGTCAGGCGGGATGCTTTCCTTGGCTTTCAAACGACCGCTTCAGGCGAAATATTCTGAGATTTACGACCCGAGGAGGCCTCGGCGGGCTTCCCGCCCTCGTCCTCGTAGGCCAGGCAGCACATCAACCGGCCGCACATCCCCGATATCTTTGAAGGGTTGAGGGAAAGGTTCTGGTTTTTCGCCATTTTGATCGTCACGGGATGGAAACCCTTCAAAAACGTGGAGCAGCAGAGTGTCAGACCGCACGGCCCGATCCCACCCCGTATCTTGGTCTCATCCCGGGGGCCGATCTGGCGCATCTCGATGCGCAACGGGTATTTCAGGGCGAGATCCGCCACCAGCCTGCGATAGTCGATCCTGCTCTCGGAAGTGTAATAGACAGTGTATTTACGGCCATCGAAGCTCTCCTCGGTACGAATCAGCTTCATCGGCATTCGCCGTTCGGTGGCCATCTCCGCGACGTCCTGGAAGAACTTCTTTTCCCGGGAAGCCTTGGCCTCGTAGCTTGCCAGATCGACGTCCGTTGCCGTTCGGACCAGCTTCCGGGCATCCTTCAACTGGCACTGTTTGACGATCAAAGGGCGCAGGGTCATCACCTGGGCGTACTCGAGCCCCTGGTCTCCTTCGACCACGACCCGCTGCCCCTTCGCGAGGGCCGCTCCCTGCGCATCGCAGAAGACAACCCTGCCATCTTCGTTCTCATTGATCCGGACGCCGACGTAGTGGCCTCCGGGATTGAAAGCGTTTCCACCAGAACAACCGCCGCAACCAGACATGACCCCCTCCAAAGTCCTTACGATAGCACCATTTAACCGTCGCCTCCGCTTGCTCGGGATCTGCGCCTTTCGGCGCACCGGCCCGCGGCTCGCCCAAAGGGGCTCGAACCGTCGCTTCCGCTTACTCGGGAGCTGCGCCTGTCGGCGCACCGGCTCGCGGCTCGCCCAAAGGGGCTCGACCGCGAGCCTGGTCCCTCGCGCGCTCTCGCTCCCGCGGCGCACACGTCGCTTCCGCTTCCTCCGGACCTGCGCCTTCGGCGCACCGGCGCTCGGCTCGGCCAAAGGGCCTCGACCGAGCACCTGGTCCCTCGGGCTCTCACGCTCCCGCGGCGTGCGCCTCCTCCCCTCTGGGAGACTACGCGCGCCGCGGCCCAGATTGTTTCTTGGTCGGCGAGACAAGAAGCCTTGGGGCTTTAAGAGATTTCCGAGACGAGGCGTTCGAGGGAGTCTGAGAGGGATCCCGGCGGCAGTGGGGAGACGCCGTGTGACGGTGAGGGGCTTACCGCGAAGATGGGCGGGGGGGCGGGATTGTCTTCGCGGATCGCCGCGGCAATCTCTTCGTTTTCTTTCCCGGCCCAGAGCAGAACCGCGTCGATCCGGCGGTTGCGGCCGAGGGTCTCGACGGCGCTTTCCAGGCCGGCCGCATGAAGGACCTCGACCGATGGAGCGGCGAGAACAGCAGGCTCAGTCTGGCCGAGAGCGCCGACGATGAGGACCGTGAGCATTTCGGCCTCCCTCCCCGGCTCTATTCGAACCAGAGAGACGCCGCGGCGCGCGGTTTGGGTCGGCCTCCCGACTTGTCCGAAGTGTAGAAGAGGAATGTGTAGAGCCCCGGGGCCGAAGGTACAAACTCGAAGGAGAAAGAGTGGTCGGGACGGATCCGAAGCCGATCCTCGCTCGTTGTGCCGATCACGTGCATGAGCCGGTAGCCTTCGGGAATGAAGGAGAGCCTCGCCTCCGGATAAGCATAGCTCGTGCGTCCGCTGGCCTCCGCCCGGGAGAGAGTCCTGGGCGGCGGCTCGCGGGCGATCGTGACGAACGAGACGGTCGAGATTCCCAGGGGCCGACCCTCGAAAAGGACTCCGGCACGCCGGGATCTCGAGGCCGAGAGGCTCAAGCGCGCGAGGCCCCGCACGAGAAACTCCTGCGCCATCTGAAAGCGGCCGTTCTCCGCGGCCCACCCCACGCCCACGTGCGTGGCCTCGGGATCCAGAATCGTTCGCCGATGACCGTCCGACGGCGGTTTTTCCCGGAGCATGTCTTCGTGTCCGTCCAGCGCGAGGCGCACGAACGGTTCGGTGAATTTCGCGGCGGTGGTGATCCAGGAGAACGAATTCTCCGACTGCATTCCGAAGACTCCGTCGAAGCCCATGCGGGCATAGGGGGGGACGCCATTGGTCAGAAAGTGGCCCCTGGACTTTTCGGCCACCTGGCGAGCGCAGAAATCGTCCGCCACCTTCGAGGCGGCCTCGTCCCACTCCACAACCGGCAGTCCGGCCGCGGTGCGGTCCCGGTTGATCCTCTCGAAGACCGCCCGTTTGACGGGCTCGTCGGGAAGGGCCGGGACCGGATAAGTCTCCACGCGCGGCGAATCGAGTCGCGGCAGCCTGAGCTTGAGCGCAGGGGAGTCTCCCCGAATCCCGCGGGCGGGCGAGGCCGCGAGGGCCGCGGCCAGAACGACTCGAGAGAGGACCCTCGAGAGGCCGACCGATCCGCGGCTAAGATGCGCAGAGATCATGCTGTGCCAATTCTCCTTCTGCCGTGGGAACGCGTGGAGCCGAGAGAACTCTTCCCACCGAAACGGCCTGAGGAGGAGATCCAGTCATGGGTGAAATCAAGTTCGGGACTTCGGGCTGGCGCGCTGTCCTGGCGGAGGAATTTACCTTCGGCAACGCCCGCCGCGTCGTGGAAGCCATCGCGAGGGTCTTGACCGCGGACGGTCGAAAGGGAGCCCGGGTCCTGGTGGGCTATGACACGCGCTTTCTCGCCGGGCGCTTCGCCGCCGAGGCGGCCCGCATTCTCGGCCGGTCGGGATTCGAAGCGGTCCAGTCGGCTCGGCCGGTGCCCACACCCGTGCTCGCCTTCGAGATTCGCCGCCAGGCGGCAGCCGGGGGCGTCAATTTCACCGCGAGCCACAACCCTCCGCAATACCTCGGCATCAAGTTTTCGACCGGCGACGGCGCGCCCGCCTTACCCGAGGTGACGAGCAGAATCGAGGCGGAGATCGCGCAGATTCCGGAAGTCGCCCCACCGCCTCCTTCGGACGTGCCCGCGTTCGACCCGGTGCCGGAGTATCTGCGTGACCTGCACACGAAAGTGAAAGCCGCCGAAGTCGCCGGCGGAGATCCCCATTTCTCGCTCGATTTTCGGTTTGGGACGTCATCGGGGTTTCTCGACGCGTACCTGGAGTCCGCCCGAGTGCGAATGCTCCGGATGAACGCGAATCCCGATCCGCTCTTTGGCGGAGAGTCTCCGCAGTGCGGCGAAAAGGAGCTCGTGAAACTGGGCGAGCAAGTCCGTCAGAACCACTCGCGCCTGGGACTCGCGTGCGACGGAGATGCCGATCGATTCGGCGTGTGCGACGAAAAGGGGGTGTATGCCTCGCCCAACCTGCTGCTCGCACTCCTGTTTCACGACCTGCTCGCCCGCAAAGGGCGCCGCGGAGGCGTGGCCCGGAGTGTGGCGACAACCCACGCTCTCGATGCGCTGGCCGAGAAATACGGCGTGCCGCACTTCGAAACGCCCGTGGGCTTCAAATACATCGGGGAGAAGCTGATTGCCAGAGAGATCATCTTCGGAGGAGAAGAGAGCGCGGGCCTGACGATCGAGGGGCACGTGCCGGAGAAAGACGGCATCCTGGCGGACCTTCTCGTGGCCGAGATGGTGGGCGGCAGCGGACGGACGATTTCCGAGCTCTCGGCGGCGCTCGACTCCGAGATCGGCCCTTACCGATCCGCCCGGGTCGACCTGCCGCTCTCTCCCGAGGAACGGACGAGGCTCGGACAGATTCGTGCTGCGCCGCCCGACTCGCTGGCGGGACGCCGGATCGCGTCGGTCAACAAGCTCGATGGAATCAAGTTGATTTTCGAGGATGGTTCGTGGATTCTGGTTCGAGAGTCGGGAACCGAACCTTTGGCCAGACTGTACGTGGAAGCGCACTCCGAGAAAGACGTTCAGACGATCGTGGACGCGGGACGGGAGATGCTGAAGGTTTGAGCTTCACCATCGAAGCCGTGTACGGCCGGGAGATCCTCGACTCGCGCGGCAACCCGACCGTCGAGGTGGAAGTCCTGCTTTCGGGAGGCGCCACCGGCCGAGCGGGCGTTCCTTCGGGCGCCTCGACGGGGGAGCGCGAGGCGCTGGAGCTCCGAGACGGCGATCCGCGCCGCTACGATGGAAAAGGAGTCCTGCGAGCCGTCTCCCACATCAACGGCGAGATCGCGGAAGCCATCCAGGACGCAGACGCGCGGGACCAGGTTCTGGTCGACCGGGTCCTGATCGATCTGGACGGCACGCCGAACAAGGAGAGACTCGGCGCCAACGCGATTCTCGGGGTTTCGCTGGCGGTGGCGCGCGCCGCCGCTCAAGGGTGCGGCCTCTCCTTCTATCGCTACCTCGGGGGCGCTGGCGCCCGGACGCTGCCCGTCCCGATGATGAACCTGATCAACGGGGGCGCGCACGCAGACAATCCGCTCGACCCTCAGGAATTCATGGTCTGTCCGATCGGCTTCGAGACCTTCGCTCAAGCGCTTCAGGCGGGCGTGGAAGTCTTCCACGCGCTCAAGGGGATTCTCAAGAAGCAGGGCCTGTCGACCGCCGTCGGCGACGAGGGCGGCTTCGCGCCGGCGATCTCCTCGTCGCGGCAGGCACTGGACCTCCTGGTCAGCGCGATCGAAGCCGCGAACTATCGCCCGGGAAAACAGATCGCCATCGCGCTCGATCCCGCGGCGTCGGAGTTCTATGAGAATGGGAAATACGTTCTCACCGGGGAGAAGAAGACTCTGTCTTCCGACCAGATGATCTCCTACTGGGCAGATCTGGTGCAGTCCTATCCGATCGTTTCGGTCGAGGACGGTCTCTCCGAGTCGGACCGCGACGGGTGGATCGCCTTGACGCGCAAGCTCGGGTCGAAGATCCTGCTCGTGGGAGACGACGTCTTTGTGACCAACGTCGAGATTTTGGCGCGCGGCATCGCGGATGGGATCGGCAACGCCCTGCTGGTGAAGCTCAATCAGATCGGCACCGTCACGGAGACACTCGCGGCCGTGCGCCTGGCGCAGTCGAACGGCTACCGGGCCATCGTCTCCCACCGATCGGGCGAAACATGTGATGACTCGATCGCGGATCTCGCCGTCGCCGTCAACTCCGGTTGGATCAAGACGGGCTCGGCCTGCCGGAGCGAGAGAATGGCCAAGTACAACCGGCTTCTCGAGATCGAAGAGGAGCTGGAGGGTGTCGGAGTCTTCGGCGGGCCCGAGGCTCTCCCGCGATGAGGCCGCCGCCGGCTCCGCCGAAGACGCCTCGGCCGATCGCCGCGTTCTTTGTTTCGCTCGCCGGCTCCGCGCTCGTGCTGACGATGCTGGTCCTCTCCGACGGCCGGGTGCTCGAGTTGAAAAAGGCGCGGGAGGACGCGCGCCAGCTGGATCTGGAGATCGCCCGGCTACAAGAACAAAATCGGGAGCTGCGGGCCGCCGTCGACGCCGCGCGCCGTCACGAGTTTCCCGCCGAGAAGGTCGCGCGCGAGGAGCTGCACCTGGTTCACCCCGAGGACCTCGTGCTGCTCTATCCCGACGGGAGTCTGTCGGAGAAGAATAAGTCGCCAGTCCACAGTCGACAGTCGACAGTCTCGAAGGCGCAGCCGAAGCCTCCCTAGCTCGCCGCTCCTGCTTGGTCGAGACCCGCGGCCGCGGGCGCGGAGAATAGAAGCAGTCCGAGCTCATCTCGTTGGGCTCACAACCCAAAGGTCGAAGGTTCAAAAAGCCCAGTCTTGACCCGGGACGAAGGGTCCGATATCTTTCGCCTCCCTGACGCGGGGTGGAGCAGCCTGGTAGCTCGTTGGGCTCATAACCCAAAGGTCGAAGGTTCAAATCCTTCCCCCGCAACCAAGACCCTTAAACGCCGGGAGGAAACTCTCGGCGTTATTGTTTCTGAGTTGCCCGACTCGATTTGAACGTTCGACGCTTCAAATAAGCGAAGGTTCGAGCCGGCCACCAGAGGCAGACCCCCGGCGTAGGCAGCGCCGGTTCGCCGGCGCTAAATCCTTCCCCCGCAACCAAGACAATTCGACGCCGGGAGACGACTCCCGGCGTCATCTTTTCTTTGCCTGGAAGCGTTTGAACCCTCATCTCAGCCTCGGCGTTTTGTTTCCGACGTGACATTTCACGTTCGAGTTTTGTCACTCGGAGACCGGAGGAGGCATGCAAATGACTCGGTTTGAACAACTTTCCCCCTTGGCTTCCGGTTTGCTCTTTGCAGGTGTGGCCAATAAACGCCCTGGAGGTTCGATGTCTCTCGAAGCGGAGCCCAAGACGACGTACGAAGTCGCGATCGACGCGGCCGCTCTCCGCTGGGAGTCTGCGACGCCTCTGTTCACGCGGTACCGGGTGCCGCTCGTCGGCATGTTCGATGAAGCATGGCTCGACTGCTATGAGCGGGCGAGTCTCGATTCGGCGGAGTTCTCCCGGTTTCGCTTCGACGACGCGACGAAGACCGTCTCGTTTACCTGCCGGATGAACGACGGGCCCACCGAAGTGTCGTCAGTTCTTGCGCGGCTGGAGCTGTTGGTCGCATACGTCAACGCGAGCGCGGGCCGGCCGGGCGTGCGCCCCTTCGTCGAGAGGCGGCGCCGCACCGACCCCGAGTTGGAGGACGCCTCCTCGGACTGACGGCGTTCGCCCAACGTCCTGTCGATATAGCCCGGGAGGCGCGCCCGCTTCATCCCGCATGGAACTTGCAACGCCGGCTCCCGTGAAACGCGGAGCGATTCTTCTTCCGTTCTGGTTTTTCTTCCTCGGTTCTTCGACGTCTCCCGAAATAATGGAGTTCTCGGTTCCCGGCCTCGGGGCGGATCCCGTGGACATCGCCGCTGGCCCGGACGGCGCTCTGTGGTTTACCGAGCAGCACGCGGATCGCATCGGGCGCATATCCACGCGGGGGTTCGTGACCGAGTTCGATCTGCCCATTCCGGGAAGCTTTGCGCGAGGGCTGACCGCCGGTCCCGACGGCGCGGTCTGGTTCACGGAGTTGCCGGGCCGCATCGGACGTATCACGGCCTCTGGCACGATCTCCGAGCTGACGCTGCCGGGAGGGCGGGGAGTGACAGAGCCGATCGAGATCGCGGCCGGTCCGGACGGAAGTCTCTGGTTCACCGACTTCTACGATCGCATCGGACGGGTCACGACCGTGGGAGCCCTGAGCTACTTTGCACTTTCGGGGGGAAGCGGTCCGCGGGGAATCACGGCGGGCGCCGACGGGGCCCTCTGGTTTACCGAAATGTCGTCCGACCGCATCGGGCGAATCACGACGGCAGGCGCCGTGACGGAGTTCCCCCTCGCGCCGGGCTCCGGTCCTCTGAGTATTGCGGCGTCGCCCGATGGAGCGTTCTGGTTCACGGCCTCGACCGGGAATCGGATCGGACGAATCACAACGGCGGGCGTGATCACGGAAATCGATGTCCCGACGCCGAACGGCTCGCCCAGCGGGATCGCGGTCTCCGCGGATGGGTCCGTATGGTTCACCGAGCCTCCTGTCAATCGCATCGGGAGAATCTCGCCGCGAGAGGGCATCGCCGACTGGCCGCTCTCCTCGGGCAGGTATCCCTACGGAATCGCGATCGGTCCGGACGGGGCGGCCTGGTTCTCGGAATTCACGGGGGGAAGGATCGGGCGAGCGGCCTCGACCCCCCGACCCGCTTCCCGGCTGGTGCCGGCGCGTCCTTGACCGGAGGCGCGAGTTTGCGGAAGATCGGAGACGTGGAGCACGGGAGCTCGTCTGAGGGATAAATGGGGATGTCGATTCTGGTGGTCGAGGACGATCCGGAGCTTCTGGAAGGGCTTTCCGAGCTGCTGGAATCGGAGGGACACCAGGTCCGGCGCGCGCGGCACGGCCTCGAGGCCCTCGGTTTTCTCCGTGCCGGCCAGAGACCGAATCTGATTCTCCTCGACTTGATGATGCCGATCATGAATGGCTGGCAGTTTCGGCAGGAGCAGCGGATGGATTCCGAGCTCGCGAAGATTCCGATCGTCGTGATCTCGGGCAAGAACGACCTGCCGGCGCATGCCCAATGGCTCGAGGCCGACGCTTACGTGCAAAAGCCGGTGCGGCCCGAGATGCTTCTCGCGGCGGTCGAGAAGATTCTCGCCTGAGGGTCGAAGTTGGCCGCGAGCCCTTTTTCTCCGATAGAGTGAGGCCACGGCGGTTTCGGCTCACATTCTTCGGGAGGATTCGATGACAGGCGCGGCGCGTTGAAGAAGGTCCGCCGATTCTCTTGCGCCATTTTCGTCGTGGCGGTGTCGGCCGTGCTGCAGGCCGCCGCCGAGCGGCCGACGTTCACGGTCGGCACGGCGATGGCGGCGCAGGGACACAAGGCAACCGGTTATCTCGAAGTGACAGCGGGAGTCGACCCCGCCCTCCGCATCCCGGTGGTCGTTTTTCACGGCCCCTGGCCGGGTCCGGTTCTCGCCATCGTCGCGGGCGAGCACGGGACCGAGTACGCGTCGATTCTCGCCGTCGAGAGACTCGCCGAGAGGGTCGATCCGACGGAGCTTTCCGGAACGCTCATCCTCCTGCCGCTCGTCAACATTCCTTCCTTCGAACAGAAGGTTCCGCACGTCAACCCGGTCGATGGCAAGAGCATGAACCGGTTCTATCCGGGGCGCCCCGACGGAACGCAGTCGGAGCGCGCGGCTTATGTGATCACCAAGAACGTCGTCGAACAGTGCGATCACTTGATCGACCTGCACGGAGGAGATCTCGACGAGAGCCTGCGCCCCTACTCGTACTGGTCGAAGACCGGGAATACCGCTCAAGACGCCGTTTCGCGGGACATGGCGCTCGCGTTCGGAGTGGACCACATCATCGTCGTGACCGACCGGCCGAAAGACCCGGCGGCCTCTCGCTACCTGGACAACACCGCTTCCACACGCGGCAAGGCTTCGATCGCCGCCGAGGCCGGTTACGCCGGACGGACGGATACGGACGACGTCGAGACTCTCGTGCGGGGGTCCATTTCCGTAATGCGCCAGTTGAAGATGCTTCCAGGGACACCGTCGCGAGTCGAGCACCCGGTCTGGATCGAGAACGTGCGCCAGGTCCAGAGCGAGCAAGCGGGAATCTTCTACCCGCTCGTCGGCCGCGGCCAATTCGTCGAGCAAGGAATGAAGATCGGATACGTGACGGATTTCCTGGGAAAGACGACCTTCGAAGCGCGATCGCCTGTTGCCGGCGTGGTGCTCTATGTGTGCGCGGTCCCGTCGATGAAAAAGGGGGACACGATTGCGAACATCGGAGTCGTGGCCCGCACGGCCCCGTGAGCCGGCCGACGTGAGACATGGAGGTCTATGTCAAAGTTGACATAACACCGTCAGCCGACTACCGACTACCACTACTGACTTCCTCTTGTCCCTCCAAACCGACATCCGTTCCCTCGCCTCCCGCCTGGAGTCGGTCGCCCGCCTGACCGTGCTGACGGGAGCGGGTGTCTCGGCGGGCAGCGGCATTCCAACGTTTCGCGGAGCCGACGGCCTCTGGAAGAGCTTTCGGGCAGAGGAGCTCGCCACGCCGGAAGCTTTCGCCCGCGATCCAAAGACAGTCTGGGAATGGTACGACTGGCGGCGGCAGAGGATCGCGCGCGCGGCGCCCAATCGCGCGCACGAAGTGCTGGCGGCGTGGAGCCGGCGTTTTGCCGGCTTCACCCTCGTTACGCAGAACGTGGACGGCCTGCACGAGCGGGCCGGCACGCAAAACGTGATCCGCTTTCACGGGTCGATCTGGGAGCTCTTCTGTTGGGACGGCTGCGGCCGCAAGTCCTGGAGGGATGATCGGGCGCCTCTGGGCGAGCTGCCCGTGCGCTGCCCGGACTGCGCGGGACTGGCGCGTCCCGGCGTCGTCTGGTTCGGCGAGCCGATCGACCCGGAGGTCCTGGCGCGCTCCCGACAGGCGCTCGATTGCGAAATCTGTCTGGTGGTCGGAACCTCGTCGATCGTCTATCCCGCCGCGGCCCTCGCGGCGGAGGCGTCTTCCCGCGGAGCCTTCGTCGCTGAGATCAATCCGGAGCCGGGAGCGGGGGATGTGGATCTCGCGATCGCCGGGAAAGCGGAAGAGGTACTGGATCGGATCGAATCACTGATCGCTAGTCAGTAGTCGGTAGTAGGCCGTCCCCTTCTTCCTGGCTGTCGACTGTCGACTGTCGACTCCACCAATCAATCCGCCAGCTTCTCCCCCAGCACCCTCCCCTCCTGCTCGCGTCGAAAGGCGCGCAGCCGCTGGGCAAGCTCGGGCCGCTTTCTCGCGAGAATCGCGACTGCCAGGAGGGCCGCGTTCACGGCTCCGGGCTTGCCGATTGCCAGCGTGCCGACGGGAATCCCTCCGGGCATCTGAACCGTCGAAAGCAGCGAGTCGAGACCCTTCAAGGAGGCGCTCTCCATGGGCACGCCCAGGACCGGCAGGATCGTGTTCGCGGCGCAGACTCCGGCCAGGTGGGCAGCTCCCCCCGCCGCGGCGATCACCACTTCGATTCCACGTCCCTCGGCCGCGGCGACGTACTCGACGGTTGCGCTGGGAGTCCGATGCGCCGAAAGCACCCGGGACTCGTGCGGGACGTCGAACGTCCGCAGCGTTTCGGAGGCGTGGCGGACGGTCTCCCAGTCGGACTTGCTGCCCATGAGAATCGCAACGAGAGGCCCGGATTGCGCCATGACGTTTCCGCGGGAGAGATTCTATTCGCGGAAGGAGAACGGGCGTGCCGAGGGGTCCGATTCTCTATGCTTCAGCCCTCGGTCGCGGGCAGGCGATTCAAGTCCAGCCAGTAGACCGGCAAGAGGCGAAGCTGACGGATCATCTGGTCGGGATTCTGCGATTTCGAGACGTAGGAATTGGCTCCGCATTCGTAGGCGCGGCGCACGTCGTCGTCTTCCTGTGAGCTCGACAGGACCACGACCGGCACGCTGCGAGTCTTCGGCTCGGCCCGGAGGTGGCGGAGCACCTCGAAGCCGGATATGTCCGGAAGATTCAAGTCGAGCAGGATCAGGTCAACGGCCGGCCGGCGTTGGGCTCGGGCCAACCCCTCCTCTCCGCAGCTGGCCTCTTCCACCTGGACTTCCTCGCCGAAAGAGTTCTCGAGCACCCGGCGGACGACCCAGCGATGGCTTCGGTCGTCCTCGACGACAAGGATCCGGCGGGTGGCCATTTCCTGCCCGACCTGTTCCACCTGCATTGTTCCTCCAGGCTTCCTCCAGCAAGACTGATACCCGAAACGGAGCCGACAAGGCTCATCGGGCTCGGGAGTAAGATCAGGGGTCCTGGATGATTCCTGGACATCCGTCCCGAATTTTGCGGGCCAAACGATGAAGAAAGCGCTCTGGGTAGGAGTGGCGATCGCTATCGCTGCGGCGGGAGCTTGGCTCTACGGATCGCTCGTTCGTGAAGAGGATGACACCTCGCGTCCCGTGCGGCTGCTGGCGATCGCCGAGGTCCAGAGTCTCGATCTCTCCTTTTCCCGAAGCGGGCGGCTCATCACACCGGTGCCGGAGGAAGGCGAGCCGGTCGCCGCGGGTTCCCTCGTGGCAAAGATCGAAGAGCCGGGTCTCTCGCAGGATGTCGCGGACCTCGAGCGCCAGAAGGCTCAAGTGCGGGCGCGCGATGAGACACGCCGCGAGGCGGTCTCGCAACTGAAGGCGGAGCTGGCGCAAGTCGAGAGCGAGGAGCGGCGCGTCACGCGGCTGGTCAGGGAGGGGATCTCGGCATCGGCCGATCTCGAGACGCTTCAGCACCGGCGCGAGGCGGCGCAGGCGGGCATTCGCTCTCGGGAGGCGGAGAAGCAGCAGCTCGCGGCCGAGGAAGACGCCTTGAATGTGCGCGTGGAGAAGGTCCAGCGCTTCGAGAAAGAGGGAACACTCGCAGCGCCCGTGGCCGGACGGGTTCTGACACGGTATCGCCGCCAGGGCGAGTTCGTCGAGGCCGGCAGTCCCATTCTCACGCTCGAGGTCTCCTCCCCGTTTCTGCGGGTCGAAGTCCCGGAGGAGCGCCTTTCGGCATTCCCGCAGGGGGCGCGCGTCCGGGTGTGGCCGCAGGCCCGTCCGGATGCCTCGTTCTTCGCTCGAGTCACTTCCATCAAACCGCGCTCCGAGTTCGCCACGCGCAGGAACTGGGGCTTGCAGAGCCGCGACCTGAAAACTTTCTCCGTCCGTCTCGTGCCCGAAACAGAAGGAGTCGTTGCGGGCCAAACGTTCGTCGTCGAAGCCGGGAAACCTTGATTCATTGAGCCTTTGATCTCTTGTTGAACTTGGGTTCCGTGAGTCAGTGGTTTGCAGATTCCGTAGATCGGCCTCTTTCGATCGAGGTCGACCGCCTCACCAAACGTTTCGGAGATTTCGTCGCGGACGACGCGGTCTCCTTTTCCGTTGCTTCCGGAGAGACCTATGGCCTGCTCGGCCCCAACGGCGCCGGGAAAACGACTCTGATCCGGATGCTGACCACACTGCTGCCGCCGACCTCCGGCACCGCGCGGATCCGGGGCCATGACGTCGTCGCCGAAAAACCCGCCGTTCGGTCCGCGATCGGAACCGTCTCTCAGGCGGTGACGACCGACGAAAACCTGACGTTGGAGGAGAATCTTTCCGTCCAGGGGAAGATGTACGGCCTCTGGGGGCGCCGCCTCTCCGAGCGAATCGCCCGCCGCCTCGCGCAGGTCGGGCTGGCCGACCGCGGCCGCCAATTGACCCGGCATCTCTCGGGCGGAATGCGCCGCCGGCTGGAGATCGCGCGAGGCGTCCTCCATGCTCCGCACGTGCTGTTCTTAGACGAGCCGACCACGGGCCTGGACCCGCAGAGCCGCCGGGCGATCTGGGACATGCTCGAGAATCTGAAGTCCGATGACCCGGAGCTGGCGATCATCCTGACGACTCACGCGATGGACGAGGCGGACTTTCTCTGCGACCGCGTGGCGATCCTCGACCACGGACGCGTCTTGTGCGAGGACTCGCCGGAGGCGCTCAAGAAAGGCCTCGCGACCGGCGAGCGCGCCGAGATCGAGACGGACCGCGCCGTGTCCGAGAGCGACCGCGCGCAGATCGAGGCTCTCGGAGCCGTCAACTGGCGCTCGATCACCCCGACGGTCATCGAGTTTCAGTCCCGGCCCGGCGAGGGCGTCGGCCGCGGCGCGGCAGAACTCCTGGAGAAGCAGGGATACCGCGTGCTCCTTCTCACCATCGCGCCGGTCACCCTGGAGGACGTGTTCTTTTCCTATACCGGCCGGGCGCTGCGGGAATCGTGAAGGAGAAAGCGGGCCGGGAGGGGGCGAGCGGGCCTCGGCTGGCGATCCTCGGCATCGCGGCGATCTGTCAGCGCGCCTATT
>JBKPDV010000206.1:0-10142 GCA_046728075.1 Acidobacteriota bacterium
ATCCTGGCGCATGACAACGTCCGAACGCGCATGCTCGCCGATCCCGCCAACATCCTGAAGGACTACCCGGCGAGGCTCGAGGAAGCGAAGAAGAACGGCAACGATCCGCAGGTGAAATTCCTGTCGGACCAGATCGAGTGGGCCAAGAAGGTGAAGGTCGAGGAGATTCCCGCTCCGATCGTGACCTATGACTCGGAGCTGCGCATCCACATCGGCGAGGAGACGATTCAGATCTGGCACCTCCCGCCGGCGCACACGGATGGCGACAGCGTTGTCTATTTCGAGAAGGCGAAAGTCCTCCACATGGGGGATGACTTCTTTAACAAAGTCATTCCCTTCATCGACGTCAAGTCCGGCGGCTCCGCGAAGGGCTACCTTGCCGCGATCGATCGGGTCGTCGGGCGGGTGCCACCGGACGTCATGGTCATTCCGGGGCATGGCGAGGTGAGCGACATCGGAGGCTTGAAGGGATTTCGCCAGTACATCGCCGATTTGCTCGAGACGGCTCGAAAGGCTCGCGCCTCGGGCCAGTCGAAAGACGATTTCTTGAAGAGTGTCGATCTGCCGGCCTACAAGGAGTACGGGGGCTACAAGGACCGTTTCAAGGCCAACGCGGGCTCGGCATACGACGAAGCGAGGTAACGCCGACCGGCGCGATGTTGGCATCGAGGCCGGCCCGATGGCTCCCCGTTGCGGGTCTTCTCGTGGCGGCTGCCATCTTCTGGTTCGGTCTCGGGATGCACCGCGGCCTTCTCCTCTCCGGTGACATTCGGTCGAAGGTCTGGCCCTGGGCGCCGTTCGTTCCCAAGAGTGAACCGGTGGCGCCGGCTCTCTCGGATCCCGTCTGGCACTTCGTGCCCTGGTTCGAGTTCGCCCGGCGGGAGCTTGCAGCGGGGCGGCCTCCCCTCTGGAACCCGCACCAGGATGGCGGCGTGCCGCTGCTCGGAAATGGTCAGACGGGAATCGGCTCCCCGCTCAATTGGCCCGTCCTCCTTTTCGGTGTGGCGGCAGGGTGGAACGCGTCCCTGCTTCTCTGCTTTCTGTTGGCGCTCACCGGAACCTATTTCTGGCTTCGGGATCTGGAGCGGTCCGCCGTCGCCGCCGCACTCGGCGCCGTCGCGTTTGCGATGTCGGGCTCTCAGATCGCCTGGCTCGAGATCATCGCGCCCACAGCCGCTCCCGTTCCGCTTCTCCTGCTCTTTGCCCGGCGGGTCGCGCGCGCTCCCACCCGCGGATCTTTCGTCGGGCTGGCCATCGCCACGTATCTGGTCTTGAGCGGCGGCCATCCGGAAACTCAGCTGATGGCGGCGCTGCTGGCGGCGGCCGTCACGCTGCGGTGGGCCGCAGGGCGGCCGGCGGACATCGGGCTTCCCGTCGCCGGCGCCCTCTTCGGCGCGGGTCTCGCGGCGCCGTTCCTGATTCCCTTCGCCGAGTATTTTCGTTTGAGCGAGGCTCGCCTCGGCATCGACCGCCACCCCTTCGTGCTCCCTCTGAAGGATCTCGGGCGGCTCGTCGGTCGCAGCGTCGCGGGCTCCAACGTCATCGAGGCAGCGGCGGCCGTCTCGGTGACCGTCCTGATGCTCGCCGTGGCGGGCCTGTGGCTGGCGCGCCGGGACCGCGAAGTCCTCTTCTGCGCCGGTCTCGCCGCGGTCATGCTGCTGATCACCTATGACAATCCGTGCGCGCGGTTTCTCTCCCGCCACACGCCGGTCTACTGGACACGGGCTCTGCTCTTCCTCCCTCTGCCTCTGGGCTACCTCGCTGCTCGCGGGCTCGATGAGCTCCGCGGCAAAGTCCGCGATGCGGGTCGACCGGCTCTCTCCGCTGCCGTGGGGGCCGCGGCCCTGGTGCTCGTCTTCGGGGAGCTGCTCTTGGCCGCCCAGGGCGTTCATGGCCATTTGCGGCCATCGGATCTGACCCCTTCCACACCGCTCCTCGATGCCCTCCGGTCGGATCACGAGATCTTCCGCGTGCTGCCCATGCACACGTTCCTGCCTCCCAATACCGCTACCGATTACGGACTCGACGACGTGCGCGGGTACGACTCACTGGCGCCGTTGGGATGGCGAAGGCGGCGCGAGGCCATGGGCCGTTTCTCCAACGCCCCGACGCAGCTGGATGTCCTCGAGCCATGGGACCTGGCGCCCGGCGGAAGAGCGCTGGACTTCTGGAACGTGAAGTACCTGCTCCTGCACCCGCAGTTCGCCTTCGGGACAGATGTTTTCCGCACGCGCAAGGGCCTCGATCTCGACCTGATCTACTCGGGCCCCGACGGGAAGATCCTGCGCAACAAACGGGTGCAGCCGCGCGCGAGACTCTCGGTTCCGGGCTTCGTGACCATCCGACAGCGGCAGCCGACTCGCTGGGACATCGAGATCGACTCGTCGCGTCCGGGCTTTTTCCTGCTCGCTGATCCCTTCTTTCCCGGGTGGTGCGGAAGCATCGACGGCAAAGAGGTGGCCCTCCGGCTTGCGCCCGGGGATCCGATCGCTTTTCCGGTCCCCGCCGGCCGCCACGCCGTGCGGATCGACTACCGCTCGCAATCGCTGCGGTGGGGGATGGCGGCGCTGGTCACTTCGGCGCTGGTTCTCCTGGCTCTTCTGCTCCAGTGGCGACCGCGCTGACCAGCGCGGCGATCGATCTCCTCATGTCATCTCGCGTTTGGCGAAAACGCTCCATCCGGGACTCGGGGTCTGGCTCGAAGGAGGGATCCTCGATCGACCAATGCTCGATTCGTTTCGCGTTGGGCCAGGTCGGGCAGTCGAGGGCCGCCGAGTCGCAAACGGTCACGACGGCGTCGAAAGTTTCCTGCTCGAATTCGGAAGCCGGCTTGGACCGCGCGTCCCGGATATCGGAGCCGAGCTCTGCCATCGCGGCCACGGCGTTGGGATGGACGCCTCCTGCCGGCCGCGAGCCCGCCGAAAAGGCCTCGACGGCTTCCGAGTGGTCCAGACGCGCGAGCGCCTCGGCCATCTGGCTGCGAGCGGAGTTGCCGGTGCAGAGGAAGAGGATGCGTTTCTTCTCCATCTCCTAATCGTAACGGGCGAAGGGCGAATGGCGAAGGGCGAAGGGCGGTCAGAAGAGAGCGGCACCGGAAGGCTTCCCGGCGCCGGGCCTCGCCTTTCGCCATACGCCTTTCGCCTTTCGCCTGCTTTTCCCGCATAATGGATTGGATTGAGTCAGGAATCGTTTTGGCGGAGCCGGCTCGTCAGCGAAGCGCTCGGCATTCTGCTCCTTTTGTCGGGCCTGCTCGCCACGCTGTCTCTGGCTTCTTATAGCCCGCGCGACGCGAACCTCTTTTCCGTCACGACGGGCGAAGCCGCTTCCCCCGCCAACTGGATCGGAAGATTCGGGGCGGATCTGTCTTCGGCGCTCTACGCGATCCTCGGTCTGGCGGCCTGGGCCGTACCCGTTCTGCTCATCCTCTGGGGCTGGAGGCGTTTCTGGCAGCGGCCGTTTCCCAACCCGGGAACCAAAGCGGCCGGGTTTGTCCTGCTTTTTCTCTCGATTCCGGCCCTGCTTTCGCTGACCCTCGGGCGCCGGACCCTTTTCGGCGAGGAGTCCGAGGCCGGCGGAATCGTCGGGCGAGCGGTCGCCGACGCCTCCCGGGCGCGGTTGGGCACGACCGGGGCGCTGCTTCTCGCGGGAACTCTGCTCCTCCTCGCGATCCCTCTGGCCACTCAGGTGTCGCTGGCGGAGACGTTTCTGGGCCTACGAGTGCGCCTGGCCGGCTTCTGGAGCCGGTTCAACGTCTCGTGGGTGCGACGCCGGGACCGCAAGACCAAGGACCGCTTGCGCAAGAGCGTCGTCTCCAAGCATCTGGAAAAGGCGCGCCGCGAAGGGGTCTCGCTCGACGAGGTTCCCTTCGCGGCGGAAGACCCCCCGTTTCTCCGAGAGGTGCCGGGTCCCGGCAAGTTCTCCCTGACGAAGACGACGTCTCCGGTGAAGAAGGCGGAACCCGCGGCCGCTTCCTCTCGGAAGAAGTCGAACTCGCAGCAGAGCCTGCCGCTGGTCGTCTCGGGCTACACCTACCCGGACGTGTCGCTTCTTCAGAAGCGCGAGCAGGTCAACGTCGTCGACCAGAAGCTTCTCGCGGAAACTGGACGCCTGATCGAATCCAAGTGCGCCGAGTTCGGCGTCGAGGGAGAGGTCATCGAGTATCACCCCGGCCCCGTCGTGACGACGTACGAGTTCCGGCCCGCGGCGGGAATCAAGGTCAATCAGGTCATGAACCTCTCCGAGGATCTCGCCCTCGCGCTCTCGGCCGAGGCGGTTCGCATCGAAAGGCTTCCCGGACGCGCCTCCGTGGGCATCGAGGTGCCCAATCCCGGCGGAGGCGAGGTGATCTCGCTGCGCGATGTCGTCGAATCGGAAACCTTCCAGCGTTCGCCGTCGCTTCTGACGCTCGGCCTCGGGAAGGACATCCACGGCGAGCCGGTCGTCGATGACCTGCGAGGAATGCCTCACCTTCTGATCGCCGGCACGACCGGGTCGGGCAAGAGCGTCGGCATCAACGCGCTCCTGACCTCGATTCTCTTCAAGGCTCGGCCCGACCAGGTCAAGCTGATCCTGATCGACCCGAAGATGGTCGAGCTCGAGATGTACGAGGACCTTCCGCATCTGCTGACGCCGATCATCACCGACCCGAAAAAGGCGGCCAACGCGCTGAAATGGGCGGTCGGAGTGATGGAAGATCGTTTCCAGACGCTCTCGGATCTCGGTCAGGTCCGTAACGCGGAGCAGTACAACGCGGCGATCCGAGACCCGGAGACAGTCGCGCGTTTCCGCGCGGAGCATCCGGAAGACCCGGACTTGAAGCTCGACCCGATGGAGCTGATCGTCATCGTCATCGACGAGCTGGCGGATCTCATGATGACCTCCCCGAAGGAGGTCGAAGAGGCGATCGTGCGGCTCGCGCAAAAGGCCCGCGCCGTCGGGGTCCACCTCGTGGTCGCCACACAGCGTCCCTCCGTCGACGTGCTGACCGGCCTCATCAAGGCGAATCTGCCTTCGCGCATCGCGTTCAAGGTCTCTTCCAAGATCGACTCCCGCGTGATCCTCGACGGCAACGGCGCGGAGAGGTTGCTCGGGCGCGGGGACATGCTCTTCCTGGCACCGGGAACCTCGCGCCTGCGTCGCGTGCACGGAGCTTTCGTCTCGGTCCAGGAGACGGCAACTCTGGTGAGGTTCCTGAAGAAACAGGCGAAGCCCCACTTCAAGGAAGAGATCACGCGGGAGCCGGTCGAAGCGGCGCGGCGCGACGACGCGGGAGACGAGATGGACCCGTTGTACGACGAGGCGGCGCGCCTGGTCGTCAAGGAAAAGATGGCCTCGATCTCCTTTCTCCAGCGCCGGATGGGAGTCGGCTTCTCCCGCGCCGGGAAGTTGATCGACATGATGTCGCGGGACGGGCTGCTCGGGCCCCAGCGGGGATCCAAACCGCGCGAGGTTCTCGTCGCGGAAGACTATTTCGAGGAAGTGGACCGGCAGCCTCGATGAGCCGTTCAGCGCTCTGGTTGCTCGTGACGGTTCTCGCCGCACCGGCCGCCGGCTACTTCGTGTACCGCCTGGCGCGCGGCCTGGGCTTCCTCGACCCGCCAGTCGACCGCCAGCACGAGCTGCGCCGGACGATCCTCGTCTCGCTCTACTGCTTCCTTCTCTTTTTGCCCGCGGGAATCTATGGCTTCGAAAAAGGCTGGCCCCGCGTGTGGATCCTCTTCGGGATCCTTTTGAGCCTGACCCTGGTTTTCTTCGCGGCCGGCGGGATCCTGGCGGGAGTGCGGCTCTGGAGAATCCGGCATCCAGACGCGGGACCCGAAGCCGAAGCTCGAGTCGAGCCAAGCAAGGATTCCCTGGAGAGAGTCGCTCTCGAGGATGACCGAGCCTCCGAGGAAGTTCTCTAGCCGGCGGTCAACCAGTGGCGCGGGCGGCCCCCGCGAGCCTTGGGCCACGTCTCGGAAGTCTCCGGGCTCGCGTCTTCAACTCTCTCGGCGCCGGTCGGGAAGCGACCGCCTGCGCCAAAAGCCACGGTATGTTTCCGCTATGGCCCTCACCGTCGTCTTTTTCGGAACGCCGGAGTTCGCGGTGCCGGCCCTCTCCCGCCTGCTCGAAGCCCGCGCGGCGGTTCCGCTCGTCGTCACCCAGCCCGACCGCCCGGTGGGCCGGCACGCGGTTCCTGTTCCCTCGGCGGTGTCCCGGCTCGCCGCCGTTCGCGGAATTCCCACGGAAAAGCCGGAGAAGCTTCGCGGAAACACGGATCTCTCCGACAGGATCCGCGGGCTCGCTCCGGATGTCGGCGTCGTGGTGGCCTATGGACGCCTGCTTCCGCCCGAGCTCCTCGCGATCCCCCGCCACGGCTTCGTCAACCTGCACGGCTCACTTCTTCCCCGGTATCGGGGCGCTTCCCCGGTGCAGGCGGCGCTGCTCGCGGGAGATCGAGAGACGGGAGTCGTCACGATGAAGGTGGTGGAGGAGCTGGACGCGGGTCCGCTCTATCTCGAGCAGCGCGTCGAGATCGGAGAGAGGGAGGACGCGGGAGCTCTTTCGCAACGACTGGCACGGGCAGGAGCGGATCTTCTGGTCGAGACACTGGCAGGCCTCGAGCGGGGCTCGCTCGTCCCGCGGCCGCAGGTGGGGACTCCCAGTCTCTGCCGGCCGATGCGGCGCGAAGACGGCCGAATCGACTGGACGCGTCCCGCGACGGAGATCGATCGCCGGCTGCGGGCATACACGCCCTGGCCCGGCGCCTACACGTTCCTGGGAAAGGAACGCGTGAAGATCCATGGTCTCGAGCCGGGGCCCGAGACCAATCGAGCGCCGGGCACGCTCTGGCTCGAGGAGGATCGAGTGCTCGTGGCCACGGGCCAGGGGCAGTCGGTCATTCTGACGGGGGCGCAGCGCTCGGGCCGGCGGCTCGTCGGAGGAGCAGAGTTCGCGCGCGGAATCCGGGCGTTGCCCGCGAAGTTCTCGTGACGGCCCGCGGGGTCTCTCCGGCTCGCGCCGCGGCGGTCGGAGTCCTGAGAGACGTTCTCGAGAAGGGGAAGCGGGCGACGCCGATTCTGACCGATCGCTCCGCCGCTCTCGGAGCGACGGACGCCAACCTCATGCGGGAGCTGACTCTCGGAGTTCTGCGCTGGAAGTCCGCCCTGGACCTCGAGCTCGCTTCCTCGATTTCTTTTCCCCTCTCGAGGCTGGCCCCGAATCTCCGAGAGATCCTCGAAGTCGCTCTCTACCAGATCCGTTTTCTGGACCGCGTTCCGAATCACGCGGCGGTCGATGAGGCCGTGCGCCAGGCGCGCGAGAGCGGCGGCGTGCGCGCCGCCAAATTCGCCAACGCGGTCCTGCGCAACCTCTTGCGCAGTTCCGGCGCGCGCCAAGCGAGAGCGCCGGCGCAGGGACTCCCTCTCCCTCCGGGAGAGGGGCGGGGTGAGGGGGATTCCGAAGCCGCAAAGTCCCTGGCTCTGTCCTTCTCTCACCCCGAATTTCTCGTCGACCGTTGGATCGAGCGCTTCGGCCTCGAGGCGACCCGGGCCATCCTGCAAGCCGACAACCAGCCCTCGGATCTCGACCTGCTGACGAACTCTCGGCAAGGCGATCGCGAGGCGCTCGCCCGAGCCCTCGAAGCGGAGGGAATCGAAACAGAGATTTCCGCGGTCTCGCCGCTGGGCCTCTCCGTCAAGCGGGGGAATGCCCTTCGCTCCCCGCTTTTCGCGGCGGGCCGGTTCACCGTTCAGGACGTCGGCGCGCAGGCGCTGCCGTTGTTGATGCCGTCCGGCGACACGCTCGTCGATCTCGCGGCGGCCCCGGGAGGCAAATCTTTCGCGGCCCTCCTCCTCGGCAGGGCCCGGCGCGCGATCGCGCTCGACCGGTCTCCCGGGCGGCTTCGCCTTGTCTGGGAGAACCGGCGGCGGCTCCAGATCGACGAAGTGCATCCCGCGGCGGCGGACGTGAAGAATCCACCTTTGCCCGCGGGCCGCTTCGAGCGGATTCTCTTCGACGCGCCCTGTAGCGGAACCGGGACTCTCCGGAAAAATCCGGAGATCCGCTATCGCCTGACGCCGGCGGCCATCGATGGCCTGGCCCTGGCTCAACGCGACGGCCTGCGCTCCGCGGCGCGGCTCCTGGCGCCGGGAGGCTACCTTCTCTATTCGACCTGCAGCCTGGAACGGGAAGAAAACGAAGCGGTCGTCGACGATGTCCTCTCGGCGGACCCGACCCTGGAGCTCGCTCCGATCGCGGCCTTGCCCGGTCAGGCGCCGTTTGTCGCCGGCGCGCGCTTTCAGATGCTCCCAGGCCCTGCCAGCGACGGATTCACGGCGCACCTGCTGCGAAAGAGATCGGCGGGACCCTTCGCTCCGACCGCGCCGGGGAGATGAGCTTGCGGGAGCGAAGCTCCTTCTCGATCTCCTCGCCCTTTCGGCGGCCCCATTCCTGTCCGATCGCCATGCTTTCGCTCAACACCTTCGGCATCGTCGACAGAACACGCTGTCCGAGGGGAGACTGGTAGAACTGGACGATCCCCTTGAGGTCTTCGGCGGAGTAGTACTTGTCGTAGATCGGGACGAGTTTCTCGGTGAGCTCGCTGACATCGAATCTTCGCTCGAGCTCGCGCCAGACGTCGTCTCCAGCGCTCGGGGCCATTTTCCGGAAGGAATCGAAGATCTGGTGTTTCATCTGCTCCATCAGGTCGGTCGTGCCCACCGTCTTCAAGAGTTCTCGAATCAACGCTTCCTTTGAATTCGACGGCGTCGGTTCGGGTTGCGCGGCGGTCACGAAGAATGGCGTCAGGAGAAGAAGAGAAACCCAGACTCCCGCCCTCATGCGCATAGGGACTCCTTTCGTTCTCGCAACGTCCCGACGGTTCCATATTAAGTCGCTTCGGTCGAGCGCCGGAGCCGGAGCGCGCGGGTACAATCCGCGACCGATGGTCCCGGCGCCTCCGATTCCGATGCTGGACTTGACACGCTCCGACGAGACGTTGAAGCGGGAAATCGCACGCGCCGTGGCGGAGATCTTCGCGACGGGCCGATTCATCCTGGGACCCGCCGTGGAATCCTTCGAGAAGGCCTTCGCCCGCGAGCTAGGAGTCGAGCATGCGGTCTTCGTTTCTTCGGGCACGGACGCGCTGCTGGTCGCGCTGATGGCCCTGGGTGTCTCGCCCGGAGACGAGGTCATTACCTCACCCTTCACCTTCTTCGCTTCGGCTAGCACCGTGGCGCGGCTCTGTGCCCGGCCGGTCTTCGTGGACATCGAGCCCGGGTCGTTCAACCTGGACGCGTCGCGGCTCGAAGGAGCGATCACGCCGCGCACGCGCGCGATTCAGCCCGTTCACCTCTACGGCCAGTGCGCCGACATGGAAACGATCCTCGAAGTGGCAGAGCGCCGGAAGATTCCGGTGCTGGAAGATGCCTGCCAGGCGGTCGGGGCGGCTCACCAGGGGCGCGCCGCCGGGTCGATGGGGCTTCTCGCCGCGTTCTCCTTTTATCCGACGAAGAACCTCGGCGCCGCCGGCGACGCGGGAGCGGTGACCACGAACGACGACGCCCTGGCGGAGCTCGTTCGAAGCCTGCGGGTCCACGGTTCGCCTCACACCTATCACCACGAGCGCGTCGGGGGAAACTTCCGCGGGGACGCGCTGCAGGCGGCCGTGCTGTCGGCGAAGCTGCCGTGGCTTCCGCTCTGGAACGAGCGACGCCGCGCGATCGCCGCCCGTTACGCGGAGCTTCTGGCCGGCGCGGCAACGGAGGGTCGGGTGCGCCTGCCGGCGGAGGCTTCGGGGAATCGGCACGTCTACCACCAGTACGTCGTGCGCGTTCCCAACCGCGACGCGGTACGGGCGCGGCTGGCGAAGGACGGCATCTCGAGCGCGGTCTTCTATCCAGTGCCGCTGCACCTGCAGGAATGTTTCCGCGACCTCGGATACCGCGAGGGGTCTTTTCCGGAGGCGGAGCGGGCGGCCAGAGAAGTCCTCGCCCTGCCGATTTTTCCCGAGCTCGGCGACGAGGAAATCGAGCGGGTGGCCGCGAGCCTTTTAGCGGCGCTTTCGTAGGACTGAGGACTCCAATGGCTTGAGCCGGAACGCGACTTCGTGGCGTCAGCCGCTCGAGTCCTCCGTCCTCAGTCCTCGGTCCTCAGTCGAGGAT
>JBKPDV010000207.1:0-13170 GCA_046728075.1 Acidobacteriota bacterium
ACGACGCTCTTCAATGTCGCATAACCGTCTTCGGTCCGGCAGTGGCGCACGAGGTCTTCGAAGAAGCGGTGTCCCATCGCCAGGTAGCGCGGGTCCTTCGTATAGTGGAAGAGGGTATAGGCCGACTCCATGATCTCGGGACGCAGCTGATAGCCCGGGCTCACGATCCGGCGGAGGCGGTAGTCGAAGACCTCCGGCTCGATGCCGTTGGCGGTCCACATCTGAAAGCCCGAGTCCTGGAGGCGTCGCGCGCGGCCGAGGTCTCCCGAGAGAGCGAGGACGGCCGGAAAGAACGCGTGCAGCGCTCCGTAGGTCGTCGAGGTCCGCCGCCCGGACACCATGTCCGACTCGCCGTACCAGAGGCCGTTCGGACCGTCGTCGGCGAGATACTTGTTGACGGCGCGCGCGCTTTCCCGCCACCACACGCCGCACTCCTTGTCGCCGAAGAGCTTCTCGCACTTCAACAGGTATTCGTAATAAGAGTCGATGCCTCCGCCGATGTGGCTGGTGCGGCTCGTCCACTCTCCGGTCTCGACGTTGATCTCCTCGCCCACGAGCCCGGTTTTCGCCCGGCGGCGGTAAAGCTCGGCAAGAGCTCTCTTCGGCTTCTCGAAGAAGACCTTCTTGTCGGTCAGGCGCGCGAGGGTGCCGAACTCCAGGATCAGCGTTCCGATCTCGGCCGGATTGCTCTTGGCGCCGCTCGTCTGCCCGGTCTTCAAGTTCACGTACATGTAGGGCATTCCGGTCGGCGAGTCGAAGACCGGCAGGAGGCGCGTGCCCAGGTCCTCGGCCAGGTCCAGGAGCCTCCGGTCGCCTGTCAACTGGTAAGAGGAGAGCAGTCCTCCCAATACCCGAATCGTGATCTCGAAATTCTTGACCGAGATGTCCTTGTCGAAAGAGAGGCGCTCGAGGATCAAGGCCCTGGCCTTCTCGGCCTCGGCGGTCAGTCCCATCAGGAGCATCGTGTCGAGAGCGTCGACGGGCGTCATCAGCAGACTCTGCTCGCCGTACCAGTCGCGGGCTGTTCGAGTGAGGGGTCGGAGCTCATCGTGGCCCCAGGCGTATTTCTCGTATCCCTTCCAGGAGTGCAGGAACTCCTGCCGCACGCGCGAGGCGAGCGCGGCGCGGTCAGGCGGCGGCGGGGCCGAGGCCCGCCCGGTCGCGCCAACGGCGCCCAGGATCACTGTCAGAGCCAGAAGGATGGAGATGGTGTTGCGCACGAAGTCTGCGAAGCGACCCTACGACGCCGACGTGCCCGCCGTCAAGACGAGACTCGGCCGGGATCGGAATCCAGGCGCAACAATATTTGTATTGTGACGCCTGCCCCTACTCTGGCCGCCACGACACGCGCCAGACCAACTCGCCCTCGTCGTCGCTGACGAGGAGCGACCCGTCTTTCGCCACTGCGACGCCGACGGGACGTCCCCACACGCTGTCGGCGGACGCGACGAAGCCGGTCAGGAAGTCCTCGTACTCGCCCGTCGGCGCGCCGTCCTTGATCGGCACGCGGATGACCTTGTAGCCCGTCCGGCGGGTACGATTCCAGGAGCCATGCTCGGCGGCAAACGCGTCTCCGTGGTACTCGGAGGGGAACTGGGATCCTGAGTAGAAAACCATCTCCAGCGACGCGGAGTGAGACTGCAGGAGCACGTCGGGGACCAGGACCTTGTCCTTCAGCTCCGGATGCGCGCCCTTGTGGCGTGGATCCTGATGGGGCCCGAGGTAATACCAGGGCCAGCCGTAAAAGCCTCCCTCTTTGACGCGGGTGATGTAGTCCGGAACGAGGTCATCGCCCAGGCCGTCCCGCTCGTTGACGGAAGCCCACAGCTGCCCGGTCGCCGGGTGGACGGCGATGCCGACCGCGTTGCGGATGCCGGAGGCGTAGATGCGGAAACCCTTCCCGTCCGGGTCGTACTGCAGAATGTCCGCCCGCCGCTCCTCGGAAGAGCCCGAATCCTCGGCGACGTTTGAGTGGGATCCGACCGAGACGAACATCCTTTTCCCATCGTTGGAGAAGGCGATGTCGCGCGTCCAGTGCCCGCCGCCCCGCAGGAGTCCTCCGCTCGGAATGTCCGGGACGATCACCTCCGGCCGGCCGCGAGCCTGGAGATCGCCGTTCTGGTAGGCAAAACGGACGACGCGGCCGGTCTCGGCGATGTAGACCCAGCGCGGTTCCGGCCCGAGCGGATAGAACGCGATGCCGAACGGGCGGTCGAGACCCGAGGCGAACACCTGGTTCACCTCCGCCTTTCCGGCTCCGTCTTTTGCGCGCAGCACGCGCACGCGCCCGGGACGGCTCTCGGCGAGAAAGATGTCCCCATTGGGAGCTGTTCGGATCAAACGCGGATTCTTCAGACCGGTCTGAAACTCCTCGACTCGGAAGCCGCGCGGCGAGTGCGGCCAGGCGTTGGCGGGGCGCGGCACGATCCTCGGGCCGCTGTCGACGGACTTCGTCGCGAAGGGAGGCGGCAGATCGGCGAGCGTGACTCGGCGCCGAACCCCCGGCGCATCGGTCGTCCAGTCGCCGAGGGCGCCCTGGCCGGTGAGAACCTTGGACGCCTGCGCCTGCCCCGGGACCGCCGGCGCCTGTGATCGAAGGAATCCTGCCGCCAAGCCCAGCAGGGAGCCGAGAAGACTCGTTGCGAGCGCGCGAAGTTTTCGAGTCCGACTCACCGCGAATCCTTTCGCAAGCCTCGGGATCGTATCAGCGCATTAGACTGCGGCCGCGCCGACCTGGTGGCCTCATGCAGCGAAACACACACATCCTCGTTCTGGATCAGGGCAGCACGAGCTCGCGCGCCGTTCTTTACGACCGCGTGGGGAAGAGGATCTTTTTCGCCCGTCAGCCGCTGGCCGCGCGGTTCCCCGCCGCCGACCGCGTCGAGCACGATCCCTCCGCCCTCTGGGAAAGCCAGTCGCGCACTCTGAATCTGGCCCGCAAGTGGCTCGGCGCAGGAGGCGAGCGGCGTATCGCCGCGCTCGCGGTCGCGAACCAGCGGTCGACGTTTCTCCTCTGGGACCGCCGGAGCGGAAAGCCTCTCTCTCGCGCCGTGAGCTGGCAGGACCGCCGCGGAGAAGAGGCTCGCGCGGAAAGGCAGTCGCATCAACGCGAAATCCGGGCGAGAGCGGGCCTGCGGCTGACGGCGCACTCGACGATCGCCAAGCTCGCATGGGTCCTGCGCCATGTCCCCGGCGCCCGCAGGCGCGCCGAGGCTGGCGATCTGCTTTTTGGAACGGTCAACACCTACCTGATCTGGCGGCTGACCCGCGGCAGAGTTCACGCCACCGATCACGTCAACGCCTCCCGAACGCTGATGATGAACCTCGCGACGCGGCAATGGGACGAGAAGCTTCTGGCGCTTTTCGAGATCCCACGAGATCTTCTTCCGGAGATCCGCCCCACCTCTGCTGCCTACGGAGAGGCGACGATCGGCCGGCACGCCGTTCCGATTCTGGCTTCGATCGGGGATCAGCAGGCCTCGCTCTGCGGCCAGGGAGGATTTGCCTCGGGACACCTCGCGCTGACCTACGGGACCGGCGGCTTCCTTCTCTGGAACGTCGGCCGTCATCCTCCGCGACACACGGCGCTTCTCTCGACCGTCGCCTGGTCCTCGCCTGCGCGGATCGACTTCGCCCTGGAGGGCACCGTCAACGCGGCGGGCTCCATGATCCTCTGGCTGCAGAGGGTCGGGCTGATCTCTTCCCCCTCCGAGATCGATCCCTTGTGCAGGGCCTCGCGGCAGGAGATTGGTTTCGTTCCCGCATTGGCGGGTCTCGGTTCTCCCTACTACCGGCCGGTCGAGACGGCGCTCTTCGGCGTCACGCGAACGACGACGCGCGCCGATCTGGTACGCGGCGCGATCGAAGGGATCGCGTTTCTCATGAAGGACAATTTCGACCGGATGAGATCCGAGCGCCGCGGCCGGCCCCGCGCGATCACGGCCGGCGGCGGAGCGGCGGCGTTGCGGTGGCTCCTCCAGTGTCAGGCGGACCTTTTCCAGCAGGAGATCGGCCGTTCGAGCGTCCTCGAGACGACCTCGCGCGGAGCGGCGTATCTCGCCGGTCTCCAATGCGGATTCTGGAAGAGCCCCGAGAGTCTCGCGCGCTCGAACCGGCCGAGCGACTTCTTTCGTCCGCGGCTCTCGGCCCGGCAGGTTCGGGAGAAATCGGAACGCTGGAAGAGGGCCCTGGAGCTGGCGGCGCGATGGACCTCTCCGGATTTCGGGCTAGCGCCTGGCTGACGCTTTCCTCTCGAAGGAGTGCCGCGCACAATACATACATTGTTAGGACCACGGTTGCCCCGGCGTGATAATCTGACTCGCTCGACCGTCGGCGCCGAACATGCGCATCGCCCTCCTGAGCGACCTTCACGCCAACCCCGACGCGCTCACCGCGTGCCTCGAGCACGGGGAGCGGCACGGGGCCGAGCGGTACGTCTTCCTCGGAGATCTGGTCGGCTACGGCGCGGAACCGGGGGCGGTCGTGGACACCGTGCGCGAGATGGTCGAACGCGGGGCGGTCGCCATCGCCGGAAATCACGATCTCGCGGTCACGCGGGAACCGGGCCGCCAGATGAATCCCGACGCGCAGAGGGTGGTCGAGTGGACCCGCTCACAGCTCGACGCCGGGCAGCTGGCGTTTCTCGCCGGACTTCCGCCGAAGGTCGAAGAGGGAGATCGTCTCTACGTTCACGCCAACGCCTGGGCGCCGGAGGACTGGGAGTACATCACGCAGAGCTTCGACGCCGGTCGCAGCATGCGCGCGACCTCCTGCCGGTTGACCTTTTGCGGCCACACCCACGAGCCGGCCCTCTACCACATGACGAGCGGCGCGCGCGTCGCGGGCTTCCTCCCGGTGCCGGGAGCGGGAATTCCTCTCTCCCAGCCTCGGCGTTGGCTGGCGATCCCGGGCTCGGCCGGGCAGCCGCGCGACGGCAATCCGGCGGCCTGCTACGCTCTCTTCGACGAGTCGCGCAACATGCTGACTTTCTTTCGTGTGCCCTATGACTTCGAGGCCGCGGCGAGCAAGATCCGCCGGGCCGGGCTCCCGGAGTTCTTCGGCGCGCGTCTGATCGTCGGGACCTGATTCTCCGTGCCGGCGGCGAGACTGCTCCCCGGTGTCGAGATCGAGGGTTATCGCCTCGAGGAGAAGGTCCATCAAGGGAGCATGTCCGCGATCTGGCGGGTGAGCAGAGAAGACACGCCGCTGCCTCTGGCGATGAAGGTCCCTCTCTTTCGGGAGGTGGACGATCCGACCGCGATCGTGGGCTTCGAGGTCGAGCAGATGATCCTGCCGACTCTTTCGGGCCCTCACGTGCCGCGCTTCATTGCCCTGGGCGACTGGGCGGTGCAGCCCTACATCGTCATGGAATTCCTCGCGGGCAAGTCTCTGCGGCCGATCCTCGACCGGGCCCCGCTCGCCTGGGAGGAGGTCGCGGCGATCGGGGCGCGCGTCGCCTTCGCCCTCCACGACATCCATACCCAGGGCGTGATTCATCTGGACTTGAAGCCGAGCAACATCATGTTTCGAGAGACCGGCGAGGCGGTCTTGATCGACTTCGGCCTGGCGCGACACGACCGGCTGCCGGATCTGCTCGCCGAGGAGTTCCGCCTGCCGATGGGAACCGGGCCCTACATGTCGCCCGAGCAGGTCCGCTATGTCCGCAACGAGCCGCGCAGCGACATCTTCGCCCTCGGAGTCGTGCTCTACCACCTGACGACCGCTCAGCGTCCCTTCGGAAACCCGACCTCGGTCCGCGCCCTTCGTCACCGGCTGTACCGCGATCCGATCCCGCCACGGGGGCGGACGCCGACCTGCCCGCCCTGGCTCCAGGAGGTCATCCTGCGCTGCCTCGAGGTCGAGCCGCGCAATCGCTACGCGACCGCCGCCCAGCTCGCCTTCGACCTGCAGCACGCGGATCAGGTCGTGCAGACTTCCCGCGCCGAGCGTTTGTCGCGTGACGGACCGGTGGCGGTCTGGAAGCGCCGGTTCCGCAGGCTCGGCGAGGAGCCGGAGGAGCGTCCTCCCGCCGCGGAGCGCCTCGCGAAGGCGCCCATCATCCTCGTCGCCGTCGACACGACCCAGCGCTCGGTGGCCCTTTCCGACGCGCTGCGGTTGGCCGCCAGGCGCGCTCTCCGCACCGAGCCCGGGGCGCGGCTGGCGTGCGTCACGGTGATGAAGACCCATCGGATCGCGATGGACGTGACCCTGGACGAGGAGGGGCGGAGCATTCATGTGAAGCGCCTGGTCGAGTTGAAGCACTGGGCTCGCCCGCTGGGGATTCCGCTCAGTCGGATCACGTACCATGTCCTCGGCGCACCGGACGCGGCGTCGGCCATCGTCGAGTTTGCCACCGCCAATCAAGTCGATCAGATCCTGATCGGTTCGCGCGGCAGCTCGACTCTCCGCCGCTACCTGGGGAGCGTTTCCTCCCAGGTGGTCGCCCAGGCCGAATGTACGGTCACGGTCGTGAAGGCCGCCGAACCGATTTCCGAGGTCCTCCGGTCCGAAGCCTCGGCCAAGCAGCCGGGCTAGAACAGGGAAGCGTTCCGGGCGCCCCAGTTGCTGATCTCAGACGGCGAGCTCGCCGCGCGCGATCGTCACCGCGGCGGTTCCTCCAGTGTCAGGCGGACCTGTTCCAGCGCGAGATCGGCCGTTCGAGCGTTCTGGAGACGACGTCGCGCGGCGCGGCCTTCCTCACCGACCTTGCCTGCGGTCTCTGGAAGACCCCGGAGAGCCTCGCGCGATCCAGCCGGCCCTTCCTCTCTTCCGGCCTCGGCTCTCGGGGCGACAGATCCGCGAACGATCCGCGCGGTGGCGCCAAGCGTTGGAGCTTGCCTGAGAGTGGAACTCCCAGCACGGAAGCTCGATTCCCGAATCTCGCACAAGGCAGCCAGATCCTCATTGAGCCGCAGGCGCCGGATCGGGGCCTCGACATCGAGCAGGAATTGTTCGCGGGGGAGTCCCACACGGAGGAGTCGTCGCTGCGAAGGGCGGTCGAAGTACTCGATCAACACGGAGAGAGGGATCGCGGCGGGATCGCCCAGTTGCTCGACCCGGATTTGGACTCGACGGCGATCTCCCTCGAGGATCTGCGCCTGCGACCACCGCAGCTGCGGAACCTCGTCCTTCCGCACCCAGTACTCGAAGAAGGGTTTGAGGTCCGTTCCGGAGGCCTCCTCGAGCGCTGTGCGAAAATCGTCGGTGCCGACGCGCTCGAACTTCCATCTCCGGTAGTACGCGCGCAGGCCTGCGAAAAAGGCCTCCTCTCCGAGAAAGCCCCGGAGCATGTGCAGCGCGAGCGCTCCGCGATCGTAGACGACCGCGGGGAAGAGCCTCGGATCTCCGGCGATTCGTCCCGCGCGCAGGCCCACGCTGATGGCACCGTGGCGAGCCGCAGCCTTGGCCCAGTGGTCCATCCACGAGAGGACGCGCCGGAATGCAGCGTCGCCCTGCGCATGCCTGACATAGAGGGCTGCGAAGTATTGAGCAAATGCCTCGCTCAACCACTGCTCCCTGTAGTTGCGCCAACCGACCGCCTGGCCCCACCACTGGTGCGCGATCTCGTGAGCGAGGAGGAACGATGGCTCTCCCGGAGGGTAAGAAGGATCGTCGGCAGGCCGCGCGATGTCTCCGACCCTCGGCATCCCGAAGATCGCGAGGTATGCGGGGCTGTGTCCTGCGGGCACCGGTGTCTGGACGAACGCGGCCGTCAGTCGGGGAAAGGGGGCGTCGCCCATCTCCGAAACGAAGAAGGAAACGATGCGAGAGATCTCGGGAGCCAGGGCGCCGGCGCGCGCCGAGAGGCTCGGGACGGCGAGCACCCGGACGGTTGGCGGACCGTCTTGCACGGGCGACTCCGCCGCCGGGACGAGGTTCGCGACGAGCAAGGAGAGATAGCGGACGGGCATCTCCGTCCGGAAGGAGAAGACCCGGACAGCGTCCGAGGCGCCGCGGCCCGTCGGCTCTTCGGGCATTCCGGTCGCCAGCGCGACGGAACCGGGAGGAAGCCGGACCGTAAGCGTCGCCGAAGTGTGGTTGCGCACCGGCGACTGCGGGTACCACCAGACGCGGTTGCTGTAGAGGAGGGCCGAGTCATTGGAAGGCGGGGGGCCTCGGGACGAAGGGCCTCCTCCGCTGGAAGAGATCTCCGTCAGATCCTGAGACGCGAGCGGCCCGGCGTAGCTCACCTCGATGTCGCTCACGCCACCTGCCGGAAGCGGCGGCAGAAAGCGGACGAAGAGGCGGTCGCTTCGTTCCGGACGGTAGAACTGGTGAGAACCCCGCTCGGCGCTGCGCACCCCGCCGACCGCCAGCCCGGGAGCCAGGCGCAGCTGTGCCGTCTCGAGCCGATCGAGGGCGTGGACGCGCAGCGTCGCGCGGCCTTCGATGCTGCGGCGGGTCGGCTCGATCGCCACGTCGACGTCGTAGTGCTCGACCCTGTAAGCGAGGCCGTACTCGTCGCCGTACGCAAACCCGAACTGGTCGCGATGCGCGCGCGAGGGATAGAGCGAGATCCGATCGCCTCGGGAGTCCAGCATCTGGATGTCCTCCGGGTCGCTCGTCAGACGAAGATAGGTGAGACGGCCGCGATGCCGAGTCTCGATCCGGGCCAGAAAATCGGAATGGGCAAGCTGCCCGCCGGCCGGGGATCGTGTGGTCTCCTCAGAGAAAACACTTTGTGCTCGAAGGAGCAGTTTGGGCGGCGGACCGGGAATCGCTGCGGGGGCTCTATCCAAATGGGCGGTCAGCTCGCCCAGCGGCGCGAGGATGTAGGCAGTTTCGAACCGATCCTCGAGCACGCGAGCGCCGCAGAATTGCTCGACCTCCCGCTGTTCGCAGCCGATTGGCGGAGCAAAGGAGACCGTGCCGCGCCCCACGAGCACGAGCACCGCCGGAGAATCCCCGGCCGCGAGGAACCCCGCGCCCTCCTCCAACCGCAGGAGGAGATCTTCGGCACGGACCGTCAGCGGCGCCGCCAGGAAGCGCGACGGATCGATGCCGGGCGGAACCGCCGGCAGTCCCGAGCCGTTCTGCAGGACCCAGAGCGCGAGAAGCGCCCGCCCGATCATGATTGATAGACGCCGAACTCATCTTATCGGGCGGAGAGGCTGGGCGCTCGCTCAGCCGCCGTTCAGGAGATCGCCGTCGACCGTGATCGGACCGGCCTCCCGCCGCAGGGCGGGCTGCCCGGGAGTGCGATGCCAGGTTCGGCGAGCCGTGTCACAGACCAGCCGCTCGGCTCCTGCCCATGAGAATCTCGCCGCGGGAGATGGTGACGGCGGTTCCGCCGAGGAAGACGCGCGGTCCTTCGACACGCACGCGGACGGTTCCTCCTCGGGCCGAAGCCTGATAGCCGGTCAGTTCTTTCTTTCCAAGCCGTTCGGCCCAGAACGGTCCGAGGCAGCAGTGGGCGGAGCCCGTCACCGGATCCTCGTCGATGCCGACCGCGGGCGCGAAGTATCGAGAGACGAAATCCCATCCGGGCTGCGAGCTCATGGCCGTCACGATCACGCCGCGGGCCGGGCCACCGGCCGCGGCGAGCCGGCGGAAGTCCGGCGCGAGCGCGCGCACGGATCCCTCGTCTTCCGCCTCGATCAGATAGTCGAAGCGATTGCGGCCGGCAAAGCGCCCGCCCGAGATCCCGAGCGCCGGCCGCAGATCTGGAGGCTCGCTCGCGGGAGCTGCCGGCTCAGCGGGAAAATCGAGCTCGATCCGGCCGTTCCGCTGTGCGGCGGCGAGCCTGCCGCTGCGCGTCTGGAACACGAGCGGCTCTCCGGACTTCGCTTGGCCTGCTTCCCAGAGCACGTGCGCCGACGCAAGCGTCGCGTGCCCGCAAAGGTCCACTTCGACGGCCGGTGTGAACCACCGGAGATCCCAGTGCCCTTCCCGCCGCCTAAGGAATGCCGTCTCGGAGAGGTTCATCTCACGCGCGATGTTTTGCATCCACGCATCTTCGCGATCCTGGGAGAGGAGGCAGACCCCTGCCGGGTTGCCCGCGAAGGGCCGATCGGTAAAGGCGTCGACGTGAAAAAGCGGAGTGCTCATGAGCCTCTTGTAGTCCACCCGGCCGCCGCCACCAAGAGCCACCTTTCCGAAAGTGGACTGGGTGCCGCAAGTCTCCGTCCAGGAGCGCAGCATGGAGAAATCTGCTCTCGGCAGGAGCTCCCAGCCGGACCCCTCGCGATCAAAGGAGAGGGGGAAGCGGATGAGGAGTTGGTCCTTCCGGCACTACAATTCGGCAGGTCTTCCACAGGAGGTATCCCATGGCCCTGAATCGGCGGGCGCTCCTCTCCGGTCTCGCCGCGGGCTTCGCTCTTCCCGCTTTTCGCGTAGACACGCTCCAGCGCGTCGCGGCCGCGCAGCGGGCGGCGGGCTCGCGGCCGCCGGCGGATTTGGCCGGCGACGAGGCTTACTGGTCGGAGATCGCGCGCGCGTTCGACGCCGACCGGACGCTCGTCAATTTGAACAATGGCGGGTGCAGCCCGGCTCCGTCCCACGTGCTCGAGGCGATGATCCGCGATCTGCGCTTCTCCAACGAGATGCCGGTCCACCACATGTGGAACGTGCTCGAGCCGCGGATCGAATCGGTCCGCAGGGATCTGGCCGCCGAGTTCGGCTGCGATCCCGAGGAGATGGCAATTACCCGCAACGCCTCCGAGGCGATGGAGACGTTGACTCTGGGCATCGATCTGAAGGCAGGCGATGAGGTCGTGATCACCAACCAGAACTACGGGCGCATGATCACGACCTGGGAGCAGCGGGCGCGGAGAGACGGGATCGTCGTCAAGCAGATCTCGTTTCCGGTGCCGCCTCCTTCCAGCGCGGATGTCGTCGAGCGGTTCCGGCGCGCCCTGACGCCGCGCACCCGCGTCATCGAGGTCACGCACATCACGAACCTGACCGGGCAGATTCTTCCGGTGCGCGACATCGTCCGGATGGCCAAGGAGCGCGGAATCGACGTGTTCGTCGACGGAGCCCATGCCTTCGCGCACTTTCCCTTCAAGCGGGACGATCTCGAGTGCGACTATTACGGCACGAGCCTTCACAAGTGGCTGTTCGCTCCCATCGGCACGGGTTTTCTCTACGTCCGCAAGGAGAAGCAGAAGAAGATCTGGCCGCTCATGGCCGCCCCGGCGACCATGGACGGCGACATCCGCAAGCACGAGGAGATCGGGACGCACCCGGCTGCCAACCACAACGCGATCGCCGGCGCGCTCGCGTTCCACCACGGCATCGGCGGCGCCCGCAAGGCCGCGCGTCTGCGCCTCCTGCGCGACCGGTGGGCCAGGCGCCTTCTGGTCGCCGATCCGAGGGTCAAGGTCCTGACCCCATTGAACGACACCGATTCCTGCGGCATCGGCCTGATCCACGTCGAGGGCGTCGACACGACCAAGCTTCAGGCCCATCTCTGGGACAAGCACCGAATCATGACGACGCCAATCGTCCACGCCGAATTCAACGGTCTGCGCGTGACGCCCAATGTCTACACGACGCTGCCCGAGGTCGATGTCTTCTGCGACAAGATGGAAGAGATCCTGCGGAAGGGACTTCCAGCTTAGGAAGCGCGGCGAGCTCGTTTCCGTTACACTTCTTCTCTGCCCCGGAGACAAAGAAAGGATCCTTCATGCGCACGCCCGCCAGCGTGACGTCTCTCCACGACCGGTTCAGGTGCGCCCTGACGCATCGCTACTTCATCCGGCTGCACATGACGATCCTGGTCCTGCTGGTTCTGCTGGCGGGATTGCTGGCGAGCCGCGGCCTGACGCATGCGGGAGTCCGGAACATGGGCCTGCGATATCCGATCGCGGTCCTCTTCTCTTACCTCGTCTTTTTCGTCCTGGTGCGGATCTGGATCGCCTACGTCTGCCGCGCCTCCCGCAGCCGCGGGGAGTCTGCATCGAGCTCGGAGAGCTCCACCGACCTGGGGGACCTTTTCAGCGGCAGCTCGGGCGGATCGGGAGGATCGGCCTCCGGCGCCGGCAAGCTCGTGGAGGGAGGCGGCCGCTTCGGCGGCGGAGGATCGGGCGCCAGCTTCACCGATGCGCAGGCTTCGACTCTGCAAGCCGCGGCCGTGCCGGCTCCCCGGTCCGGGAGCTCCAGCTCTTCGTCCTCATCCGGATTCAGCCTGGATTTAGACGGCGATGGCTTGCTGCTGCTGATTCTTTTCCTGCTTCTCGCCTCGGCGATCCTCGGCGTGGGCGTCTATCTCGTCTATCAGGGCCCCGCGATCCTCTCGGAGGCCGCGTTCCAGGCGGTTCTCGCCTCCGGCCTCGTGAAGACGGCGCGCAGCTCCCACGACCCGGGATGGATGGAGAGCATATTGAAGGCGACCGTTCTTCCCTTCCTGCTCGTTCTGGCTCTGGCCGGTCTGTTCGGCTACGAAGCCCACAAGCGCTGCCCCCAGGCGACGACGATCCGCCAGGTGTTCCGGCAGTGCATCTTTCGCTGAAGACGTCGAACGGCGCGCGGCAATCGCCCGATGGGCGAGCCAGGCGAAACAGAAATCAACCTAGTCAGTAACGATAAGATCGGCGTCGCTCTTTTCGAGTCCACCGAGTCTCTTTCAGGGGCGCATCTCTTTGTGGGAGTTCCGTATGCGCGTTTTCGTCTCGCTGCTCCTCGGTCTGATCGCTCTGCCCTCGGGCGCGCACGCGCTCACGGTCGATCAGGTCGTCAACCGCTACGTCGAGGCCCGCGGGGGCTTCCCAAAGCTCGACGCTCTCCAGTCGCTCCGCTTGACCGGAAAGGTGGTTTTCGGTTTCGGCGACGCTCAGATCGAAGCGGCCTGGGGTGCCCTTCAGAAGCGCCCGGGCAAGATTCGCACTGAGGTCTCCCTGCAGGGACTGACCGCCGTCGCCGCCTATGACGGCCGCGAGGGATGGAGCCTGGAGCCATTCCAAGGCCGGCGCGACGCGCAGAAGAACTCCGCCGACGACGCCAAGCTGCTGGCTCAAAGCGCGGACATCGAGGGTCCGCTCGTGCACTGGCGCGAGAAGGGGCACCGTGTGGAGTATCTGGGGACCGAAGATGTGGATGGCACTCTCGCCCACAAGCTTCGGGTGACGCTCAAGGACGGCGACACGAAGACTCTCTTCCTCGACCCCGACTACTTTCTGGAAATCCGCGTCGAGACCGTCTCGCGCATCCGCGGCGCCGAGCGCATCACGG
>JBKPDV010000208.1:0-29525 GCA_046728075.1 Acidobacteriota bacterium
CGACAGATCCCAGAAAGATCATGTTGTACAGCCCGGCGATGTAGACGGAGCGCTCCGCCCGGTCGGGTTTCCGCGCGCCCAGGTTCTGCCCCACGAGCGTGGCCGCCGCGTTGGACATCCCCCACGAGGGAAGAATGGCGAAAACGATGATTCGGATGCCGATCGTGTAACCGGCCAGAACCGAGCTTCCAAAGGTCGACAGAATTCGCACGAGGCCGGCCCAGCTCGCGGTGGCGACCGCCGCCTGAACGATTCCGTTGGCGGAGATCCGGAAGAGCCTCCACATCGCCGAGGGGTTCAACACCAGATGCTCGCGGCGGATCGCGATGCGCCCGCGGCCGCGCGAGAGCGTCCAGAGCTGAATGAGGACCGCCGTCCCGCGGCCGCAGGTTGTCGCGACCGCGGCTCCCGTGACGCCCAGGCGCGGAAAAGGCCCCAGGCCGAGGATCAGACAGGGATCCAGGCACAGGTTGATGATGTTGGCGAGCCAGAGCACCCGCATCGCGATCGCGGCGTCTCCCGCCCCGCGGAAGATCGCGTTGATCAGGAAGAGCAGCAGGATCACGACGTTGCAGCCGAGCATGATGGAGGTGAACCGCGATCCGGTCGCGATCAGATGCGGGGAAGCTCCCATCCAGCCGAGCAGACGCGGCGCGAGCAGGAATCCGGCGATGCCGATCGGGACCGCGATCGAGATCCCGAGCGCGATCGAGCTCACCGCGGCGCGCGCGGCGCCGTCCGGATCTTTCTCCCCGATTCGGCGGGCCACGGTCGCCGTGGCTCCCATCGAGAGCCCGATCGCGACCGCGTAGATCAGCGCGAGCATCGACTCCGTGATGCCGACCGTGGCCACTGCGTCGGCGCCCAGGTGAGCGACCCAGAACACGTCCACGACCGCGAAAACCGACTCGAGCACCATCTCGAGCACCATCGGTACGGCGAGAAGCAGAACGGCCCGTCCGATCGGCCCCTCCGTGTAGTCCTGCCGCGACCCGCGCAGCGCCTCGAACACCGTCGGCCAGAAGGGGCGCGAGGCGGCAGGAGCCGCGGACGAGGCGGGCGAGGGCGAGAGCTCAATCGATTCGGTCATGGGGATTTGTGATTTGCGATTTCCGATTTGGATCGAAGGAGAGGCTACATCGGTTCCGTCAAATCACAAGTCGAGGCCACCTCTCTTGTCATTCCGATGACCCCTCCACATCCCATGTCATCCTGAGCGCAACGAAGGATCTCCTCTCGTGATCTTCTCCTCAGCCGAAATCTCTCTCGGGGCAGGCTACGCGACGAGAAATCAGCTCTGGCCGCTCGGAGAGAGCGACCGGGCAGAGCCCTCGCTCGGCTCGGGATGACCCCAGCGGACGGCGTCTAGAACCGGTACGAAACTCCGGTCGCGACGAGCGGCCGCCATTCGGGACTCTGCAGACGGATCCGCTCGCCTTGCGCGGAGGTGCTGGTGAACGAGAAACTGCCTCCGCCGCCGAAGACGCCGACATCGAGAGTGAAGTTCCAGCGACCGCGCGCGTCGAGCGCATTGCCCCATCCGATTCCGGAGTACGGGGTCAGCTCGGTCGACTCTCGATAGGCAATGAAGAGACCAGTCCCGGTGGCATATCCGCCTAGCCGCTCTCGAAGGACGGCGAGCCCGCCGGAGAGGCGAAAGGAGCCTCCGCCCGGATGCCAATCGAGCAGAAGCGAGCCGGCGGCCTTGATGTCATCATTGTGGGTGAGTTCCTCCGTGGGCGCGTAATGAACGGTGACCCGAGTGTGAAGATTTCGGCTCCATCCGTACGTCACATCGACTCCGGCTCCGATGTTTGCGAACTTCGCGCTTACCGCGAACCGTCCCTCTTGCGCGAAAGCCTCCGCGGAGCAGGCTCCGAAAACGTAGAGAGAAAGCAGATGCCGGAGAGCGCGATCGTTCATCTCACACTCCTTCGGGAAGGAGAGCGGCCTTGAGCTCGCTCCGCCTCTTCCGGCCGCCCGAGGAGGGTCGAGAATCTCGCGGCGCGCACGAATCGTCCTTCCGGGCCGGCGGCACCTGTTCCAGGCAGCGACTGTTCGCGTACCTCTGGTTGGCGCGCCGGCGAGCACCGATGCGGGGCCGGGGCGCTACCAGAGGAAACGACCCAGAGGGTAGACCCGAAGACAGTCACCCACAGAAGCCTCCAGGCACAGAGCGAGGCAAGTCGGCGCAAGCGTTGGTTGGGTCTCATGCGCCTCAATCTAGGAGTGCCCGGAGACGGCCTCGTGTCAGTTTCGGATTTTCGAAAGTCACACGATCCTGCCGGTCCGCTCCGGTACGCTGCGCGGATGAAGCGGCCGCGCCTGCCAGCCGGCCGTCGAGCAGGGCGCGTCGGCGGATGGGGCTACCGGACGGACGGGGAATCGGGGAGGATCTCAGCGCGTGAGGCGATCGCTGATGCCAGCGTTGGTCGCGACCGAGTGGAGGCCCGCTCCGCGGCCGGTGCCCGAGGAGGATCTGCTCCAGACCGCCTTCGAGCTCGCCTACTTCATCCATCGTGACCGAGGGATCGCCGCGGAGATCTCTCTGGCTGCGATGCAGAAGCTGGAGGTCGCGGCCGTCGCCCAGCTGCGCCGGCTCTATTACAAAGGGCGGGGCGAGGGGTCCGGCCGCCCCGGGCGTTTCAAAGCGTCGTGGGCGGATCGGCACCTTCTGCAAAGACTCGTCTACTTCGAGTCGGAAAAGTGGGAGCGCCTTCAGGAGGAACGGGATCCGGGCTCGGTCACCGAAGAGGATTTCCTGCTGCGGTTCGTCAAGCACCTGTCGCAGATCACGATGAAACGCAGCTCCTTCTATGCCTCCATTGCCATTGGCCGGATCCTCCATGCCTATTCCACCGCGGACACGATGGCCATCTACGACGCCGTCGCGCCCGAAGGCTGCGAGCGCAAGCAGGGAGACTACTTCCGGGCCCGTAAGGCGCAGCTTCTCGAGGAAGTCCGGCGGCGCTTCGGCGATCTCGTCACGATCGTCCGCGGACCGCATCGGGAGGAGCGGATCGAGAGCTGCCCGGCGACTCCGGAGAGAGCCGCCTGGATGCGGGAGTGTCTGCGCGTGACGACGCCCTGCGCGACGACCTGCCCCGACTGCGCCGAGGGCGCGACGGCGGAGAACGGTCAAGATCTCTTCGACCGGCAGGAAGTCCGCCGCTTCCATGCGCTCTTTCATCCCCCTTGCTTCTCTCACTTGAGCCGGAGGCTGGGACTGACCGAGCCGAGAACGCGGTTGGCGATCCCGCGCTTCCGGGTGCCGGCCCGGCCGCCGAGCGCGCGACCTCCGGGCTCGAGCGATCGCTCGGCGCGGCTGCTTCCCGAGGAGCGTCTCTCCATCGCGGCTCAGCTCCACGAGGACTCCCGCCGCCGGCAGGGCTCCCCGACCGGTTCTCTGCGGATTCTGGTCGACGGGAGAGAGCGGGCCCGTTTGGATCCGATCGATTCGGAGCTGGCGAGGTTTTCCGTGGAGGACGGGGCGGAGGTCATCGAGGTCCGCGGAGCGACTCCGAGCGGCGAGCTTCTGGTCGCGGTCCATTTGCTCACAGACGGAGACGACGGCGAACCGCGCGGTCACGAGACTTTTACGATCGTCCTGGAGTCCGGGCAGTCCATCGGGTTCCGAATCGAAACGAGCGGCGGCCGCCGAACGGTGGAGCTGACCTACCGGGAGACGGCCTCGCTTCGGTCGGTTCTGCTCGGCGGACGGCGTCTGGCGCGGCGTCTGGCGCAGGCGTGCGAGGCCGCGACAGCCTGGGTCCCGCAGCCTCTCGAGGTCGCCGTGCTGCTGGGGGCCGTCGCGCTCCTGCTCTTTGGCCGCCCGGGCGTGGAAGAGAGGCCGCGCTGGTCAGCGGCGGTTGCGCGTTTTAGTCCAGCGCTTTCTCCGGCCTCGCCGGCTCTCCCCGTTTCCGCGGGACCGGCTCCCCGCGAGGCTTCCCGCGACTCGGCACCTTCCGAAGCGCCAGAGAGGACCACTCGCGCGCAGACGTCGCGGCGCGCCCCGGTCGGGCCGGAACATCGCGATCGGACGCCCGAGCGTCTTGCCAGCAACCTCGCGCCACCGGCTCCGCTTGAGACGAAGCCGGAGGCCGATCGAGCGAGTGAGGCTCTTCTTCTCGCGCCCGAGGCTGCCGAGTCCTCGATGAAGCCGGTGGGTCTCGACGCGCTGTTGCCGCTGCAGGCGGCGCGCGAGTCTTTCCTGGAAGGCCTGGCAGGCAATGCGGCCGCGTCCGCGTCCACAAGGCAGGGTCCACAGACGGCGTCTTTCTCGAGTGAGCTCCGGAAAGGAACACAGAGCAGGATCGCCGCGCGGGATTCGGGTGCGGCGGCGCCCTTGGCCGCCCTGGCCAGGTCGGCGAATCCATCGGAGAGTCTCGATCGAGCAAAGCCGCGATTGCTCGACTGGAAACCGGCGGAGGATTCGCAGCGCCTTCGGATCCTGCGCCGGGTCGGAGCTCCCGGGCTTTCCGACAACGCTCACTGCCGGCCACAGGAGCCCGCCTGTCCGGTCGCTCGAATCAGTTCCGGCAGGTCCTTCGAGACGAGCTCCGTCGAGGCGAAGGGTCCAGCAGTCTCGCGCTGACCGGATACCTCACAAGCCCGGACGCCCTCGAAGTCAGGAAGAAGTCTCCGAAGTCCGAGATCTGCGCCGGCGGCCATTTTCCGGCTCGAAGATCTCCTCGATCAGCTTTCCAAAGATCTTCCCCATCGCGAAGGCGAGGGGAAGACTCGGATCGTACCGCCCCGTCTCGATCGCGTTGACCGTCTGGCGCGAGACCCGGAGGCGCTCCGCCAGCTGCGCTTGCGACCAATCGCGCTCGGCGCGCAGAACGTGCAGGTGGTTCTTCACTCGTATCTCCGCGCGGAGACGGCAAGACCGGCGCACCAGGAGCTCAGGCCGGCCAGATCGAGAAGCACAGTCAGGGTCCGTTTTCCGTTGGATTCGGCTTCTTTCTATAACGAGATAGTAAAGTAAACTTGTCTATAAGTAAAGTTTAGTTGTCACACTTGACTTACGCCTCTTTTACGCCTAAATTCCGCTTTCCCGCTTTTCCGCGGGGAAACGAGGTTCGTCATGGGTGTTGCGCAGGCTCTCGCGCTCGAGAGATTTCTCGAAGGAAAAGCGCTTGCGAAGAAACCGAGCGTAACCCTGCTCACGGGCTCGGGAGCGAAATTGCTGCGCGCCGCGGATCTCCCGGCCACTTCTCCGCCGGCCGCCTCTTCTCTGCTTCGGACGCTTCCGGCGCTCGACGCGGTTTTCTCGGGCGGGCTTCCCGATCGCCGCTTGATCGAGCTCGTCGGACGCCGCTCCGCGGGCCGCTTCTCCCTTGCGCTGGCGGCGCTCGCCTGCGCGACCGCGCGAGGAGACGACGCCGCCCTGGTGGATCTGGGCGATCACCTCGATCCGCAGGCGGCGCAAGCCGCGGGGGTCGACCTCTCTCGCCTGCTCTGGGTGCGCCCGCGGCGCGTCAGGGACGCTCTCGCCGCCGCGGAGATACTCGTCTCGACCGGCTTTCGTCTGGTTCTGGCGGAGATGGGGCTCGCGCCCCGCGGAGGGCGCTTCGTGCCCGACGCGGCGTGGATGCGGCTGCAGCGGACCGCTCAGACACAGGGATCGACGCTTCTTCTTTTCTCTCCTTACCGGATGAGCGGCATCGCGGCGGAGGCCGTCGTCTCAGCCGGTTCCTCGCGGCCCGTCTGGAGAGGAAGCGGCCGCGCCCCGCGACTGCTCGCGGGAATCTCCTCGCGCGTGACGCTCGAGAAGTACGGCCGCGAGACCCCGAATCGTTCCGCGTCGATGGATCTCTCCGTCGCCGAGGCTCGATGTGGGCAACTTTCGGCTGCGACGATCACTGCCCGACCGGCAGCCGATGCACGCTCCCGTCCCTCTCTTTGTCATCCCGAGCGAAGCGAGGGATCTACTCTCGTCGTGCCCCAGTCACCGGGGCAGATCCTTCGTCGCTTCGCTCCTCAGGATGACAGAGCCCCGACCTGGTCCCCGGAACAGATCCTTCGTCGCTTCGCTCCTCAGGATGAGAAGGTCGTCGGCTTGGCGCCGCCCGACCTCTCGACTGTCGACTGTCGACTGTCGACTGTCGATGCCACTCTGCGAAGCGGCGCTTCGCTGCGAAGCACGAGCTATTAACTGTTCCCATGCGCCTGGCCTGTCTCTTCGTTCCGCTTTTTCCTCTGGCGGCGCGGCTGCGCAGCGAGCCCGACTTGAAGGGAGAGAGCGTCGCGGTCTTCGAAGGCAACGGCAACGCCGCGCGGCTGATCGCTGCCACGCGCAAGGCTCGGAAAGCCGGACTCGAGACCGGAATGACGTTGCCTCAGGCTCGCGCCATCCTGCCCAAGCTCGTCGCGCGCGGGCGCGACCGCGAGAGCGAGCGCACGGCACAGGAGGCGCTGCTCGAAGCGGCCGACACTTTTTCTCCGCGCGTCGAAGACGGAGGCGAAGGCCTCGTCTATCTGGACCTGGACGGATTGCCCGCGCTCTCCCCACGCTACCCCCTCGCCGCTCGCTATCCCCTCGCCCCCCGTGAGGGGGGAGAGGGCCAGGGTGAGGGGGGTGCCCCCTCTTCAACTGTCGACGGTCGACTGTCGACTGTCGACACCTCCCTGTCCCGCGAGCTCTCTCTCGGCCGCGACCTGATCGCCGCCGCCGAAAAAGTCGGTTTACCCGCCCGCGCCGGCATCGCGGCCTCCAAGCTCGCCGCGCGTGTGGCGGCCGGGCTTCCCGAGTCGCCCACCGTCGTGGCTCCGGGACAGGAAGCCGCATTCCTGGCACCCCTGCCGCTGGCCCGGCTCACTCCCGCGCTGGAGATCGCCCAGATGCTCGAGCGCTGGGGACTGTCTTCCATCGGCGAGCTGGCGAAGCTTCCCGAAGGGGAAGTCGCGAGCCGCCTGGGTGAGAGCGGGCGCGAGCTGCATGCGACGGCGCGCGGCATCGATCCGCGCCCTCTCGAGGCGCGCCTGCCTCCTCCCTGCTTTTCCGAGGGGATGGATCTGGAGTGGCCCCTCTTGACGCTCGAGCCCTTTCTCTTCGTCAGCCGCGCGGCGCTCGATCGTTTGCTCGCGCGGCTGGAGTCTCAGGCGCTCGCCTGCACGCGGCTGGAGCTGACCTTGAAGCTCGACCCGGAGGGGTGCGATGCGCGCGCGATCGAGCTTCCCGGCCCGACGCGGGACGCCAGGACTCTCCTGACTCTCCTCCGGCTGGAGCTGGAAGCGCGGCCTCCCGGCTCGCCCGTCGGAGGCTTCGTCTTGACCGCGCGTCCCGACCGCACCCGCAGCGCGCAGCTTTCGCTTTTCGGCCCGGCTGCCCTTTCGCCCGACCGTCTCGCGACGACGATCGCGCGCCTGGCCTCGATGCTCGGCGGCGACCGCGTCGGTTCGCCGCGCACCGCCGACGGCCACCGTCCCGAGCGGTACGCGATCGCAAGCTACGCGCCGCCTCCGCCTCCGTCCTTCGCGCTTCCCCCCAAGAGCGGCCGAGGACTGTTGTCCGTGCGCGTCCTGCGCCCGCCGGTCGCGCTCGAAGTGATGATGGAGAGTCGACAGTCGACAGTCGACAGTCGACAGTTGAGAATGGGAGAGCCCGATCCCTCGTCCCCCCGTCCCCCCGTCTCCGACTCACCGCGCCTCCTATCCCTCAAGTCCATCAACTCCAATGACGGCCTTCAGATCTCCGGTTCCGTCAAGGTCGCCGCCGGGCCCTGGCGGATGGAGGAAGGCTGGTGGACGAGCGACCCAGCCGATCGCGACTACTGGGACGTCGAGCTCTCTGATGGCGCTCTTTACCGCCTCTACCGCGACCGCCCCTCGGGCTCCTGGTTCGCCGACGGAATCTATGACTGAGAGTGATTCGTGATTTGCGATTTCTGATTTGCGATTGGAGACGAAGGGAAACCGCAAAACGGGAGCCTGCGATGCAAAAGCCGTGGGAAGAGAAGAAGGCATGGAAAGCCGCGCGCAAGCTGACGGGATCCGTCTACCGCGTGACGGAGGCGCGCGATTTCGAGGAGGACATCGACCTGCGGCGTCAGGTGCGCCGCGCGAGCGCGTCCATGCTGGCTGAGATCGCCCAGATATACGAAGCGCCGGCGCGGCCGGCCGCGCTCCGGGCTCTCCACAAAGCCCAGTCGTCGGTCACGCGCCAGCAGTCTCAGCTCTACGTCGCCGCGGATCGTTATTACATCGAGCCCGAGACCTTCGAAGACTTGAACGAGTCCGCTCAGGAATTAAAGGAGTCGATCGCCGAATATTTTCAGAAAAACTCGTAACTGTTCTCCAGCGACTCCCCTTCACTCGCTCGAATCGCGATCGATCGCCGCTCGTGTGGCCGTATTCGCCCGCTGTTGACTGTCGACTGTTGACTGTCGACTACGGACTAAGGACTACCGACTATCGACTACCGACTCTTTTACCCTTCCCAACCAAATGTCCGAGTCGTTCGAGACGATGGTTTCAACCAGGGAGGTTTTCCATGAACGATTGGGAAGGTCAGGTCATCGCCGCTGCCGCTCGAGAGCTTCTCGGAGCATTTCGCTCGCTCGCCCGCGACGGCTTCGGTCTGCGGGATCGCGCGTTGCTCTCTGCCGTCATTCGCGATCTGTTGTCCGTCGATCCGAACATTTCACGCGCCGAAGCGACGCTGAAGGCGGTCGAAGCGATCGGCGCGAAGCCGTCACCCGATTTCTTCGTCGCCAAGAGCATGCTCGCTGCGGTGAAGAAGAGGCGCCTGCTGCTGTCGAGAGGGGACAAGAGCGTCTCCGGCCGCAAGCTTCTTGCCTCCTCCGCCGGGGGAGAGTCGGTGGATCCCGCCCGGGCCGCCCGGAGGAAGAAGAAGTGAGGGGTCTTCGAATCTGAGTCGGAGATCCCTCCTCTTCGAGCTAGCCTTTCTGCAACAATGGTGGCCAACGATTCTGAGGCGGTCTTGAAGCAGGACAGGGCGCGTCCCAGGATGACGGCGGATTTCGGAGGGAGGATCATCGGCTCGGCCACCCTCGGGCTGTGCCTGGTCGCCTCGCCCTGGGCGATGCGCGCGCCGACCCCTCCCGCGCATCACCTGATCTACCTGCACGGACGGATCGTGCAGGTCGAGCAGAGCGCGCGTCCGCGGCATCCCCAGTTCGGGTATTACGAGCTCGAGAAGATCCTCGACGCTTTCCGCAGCCGGGGCTTCGTCGTCAGCGGAGAGATCCGGCCGAGGTCCGCCTCGGTCAGCGATTCCGCGGACAGGGTCGCGGCTCAGGTTCGTCGATTGCTCGAGTCGGGTGTCCCCGCCGATCACATCACGGTCGTCGGCGCGTCGATGGGAGCCTCGATCGCGTTTCTGGCCTCGGCGCGCCTGCAGAATCCCGACGTGCGCTTCTGTGTCCTCGGCGCGTGTCTCTCCGGCAACGCCAGCGGTCTTCTCGCCGACGAAGGAAAGAGCCCAAGCGGACAGATCCTCTCGATCCGCGAGGCGAGCGACGATTCGACGGCCGGATGTCCGCCGTGGAAGGACGACCCGCGGTTCCCGGGGCTTGCCGGGCGGGAGATGGTTCTCCAAACGGGAATGGGCCACGGGTTTCTGTACCGGCCTCTGCCGGAGTGGGTGAACCCTCTGGTGAATTTTGCCGGGGCGCATCGATGAGACCGCCAAGCGCATAGACTTCGGCCGGAAAGACTCGTCTCTCGGGTTTCCAGCGTCGGAAACTCGAACGGACCCGAAAAAGGAGGCATCGCGATGAGATCCCGTCTGTGCGCCGGTCTGCTAATCCTCGTTCTCGCCGCGGCGGGAACGGCCCGGGGCCAGGAGGCGTGCAAGGCCGTCCAGCTGAAGAGTCCACCGACGCTCTCGGAGATGTACGCGATGGCGCAGAAGTACGCGAAGGCCTGGAAGCCGGACGCGGTGCCGGCGCGAATCGGTAACACGTCCCTTGGTCCGCTGCAGCCCAACGGAAGCTCCGCGGCCTGGAACGTCCAGTTCTTTTCCCCCTCGGCCAATGCCAGCGTCGCGATCAATACCTTCCGCGGCACGCTGACCTGCTGGGCGCAACCAGGTCCGGCGGGGCGTCTACCGGACTTGAAGCCCGACTTCTTCCGCGACGGCGCGAAGCTGTACGCGCTCGCCAAACAGAATGGAGAGGCGCCGCTCGCCCAGGGCTACGCCGTGATGATCCAGACGGCGGCAGCTCCGAGCGATCGGCACGCGACCTGGTACATCACCTACAGCAAGGAACAGGCGAAGGACCCGGGTGTGACGGTCATCGTCGACGCCAACACGGGCACCGTCGAAAAGGTGCTCAAGGACTAGGAAACACGCGTGATCGCATCGGGAACGCCGCGAAGGGAAGGCCCGCGTCGGCAGGAGTTCATCCTTCACACTTCGGTTCACTCGATCACCCTGCGTTCCCGCTGCGTTTATTTCTTCGCAATTCCCCTCCTAGAATGCGGAGGTGGCCTCGGTCCTCTCCCATCCGGCCGTCCCTCTCGCAGTGGCCGTCGCACTCGGGCCGACTCGTGTTCCTCCGGCGCTGACTGCCGCCGCGTGCGTCGCGAGCGTCCTGCCCGACATCGACGCGCTCGGTTTTCTGGCGGGAATTCCCTATGGCCATCCGCTCGGACATCGGGGCTTTACCCACTCGCTCGTCTTCGCATTGCTCGTCGGCGCGGCCACCGCTCTCTTCTGGCGTCCGCTTCACGTGCCGCCGCTGGTCGCCTTCGGGGTCGTCTTTCTCGCCGCAGCGTCGCACGGGGTTCTCGACGCGATGACGACGGGAGGCCTGGGTGTGGCTTTCTTCAGCCCGTTTTCGAACCGGCGCTACTTCTTCCCGTGGCGCGTCCTCGTCGTGTCTCCCATCGGCGTCGCGCCCTTCTTTTCGAGCTGGGGTCTCCGCGTGCTGCGCTCGGAGGCCGTCTGGATCTGGCTCCCCTGCGCCGTCGTAGCGGCTGCGGGCGCAACGATTCGGACCATCTGGCGGTGAATCGCCCGCGGGCGTATCGTAGAGTTTCACCGACTCGAGCAAATCGCGCGGACGGGAGGCCTGCCGCATGAATCGGCACGAGATCGAGTTCCTTTACGGCTACAACCGCTGGGCCAACGCGAAAATCTTCGAGGCGTCGGCCGCCCTCCCGCTCGAAGACCTGGAAAAGGACCTCTCGACGAGCTTCCGCTCGCTCCACGGAACTCTCCTCCACATCGTGGGCGCGGAGTGGCTCTGGCTCGAACGCTGGCGCGGCATTTCGCCCCCCGCTTTCCCGAAGGACCTGCCGACCCTGGACGCGCTTTCCAAAAAGCTCGCGGAGGAACAGACGGGCCAGCAGGAATTCCTGGCCGGGCTCGGCGCGGAGGACCTCGAGCACAAGCTGACGTATACGAACCTCAAAGGGGAAACGTGGTCCTATCCGCTCGGGCACATCCTCCAGCACGTTGTGAACCACTCGACGTATCACCGGGGGCAGGTCATCGCGCAGCTGCGGCAGCTTGGGGCGAAGGGAGTCGGCACGGACCTCCTTCTCTACCTGGACGGGGGGACTCAGGCGCGAGACTCCGTCGGCGCGCCTCCCGTTTCGATGCTCGAGACGATCCCCATTCTTCGGATCCTCGACGTCGAGAAAGCGAGAGAGTTCTACGTCTCGTTTCTGGGCTTCCACGTCGACTGGGAGCACCGCTTCGACGACAAAGCGCCTCTCTACATGCAGGTGTCTCGAGGAGGGCTCTCGCTGCATCTCTCGGAGCACCACGGCGATGCGACCGCCGGCTCGACGATTTTCGTTCGGATGACAGGCGTCGAGGCTCTTCACCGGGAGATCTCCGCCAAGGAGTATCCCTATCTGCGTCCCTCCGTCGAGCGCGCCCCCTGGCACGCGAAGGTAATGGAGGTGACCGATCCCTTCGGCAACCGGATCCGTTTCAGCGAAGACCTGGCCGGTCGGGAAACGTAGAGCCGTGTTCGTGCGCACGATTCCGCCGGCAGAAGCCACGGGGCTCTTGAAGGAGCTCTACGACCGGGATCTCCGCAAGCACGGGTTCGTTCCCGACTGGAGCCGGGCCTTCAGCCTCGCGCCCGAGGTCCTGGCGGCGTGGCGTCAGCTGCATTCCGCGATCCGTTCGAGGATGGATCGGCGGCGCTATGAGCTCGTCACTCTCATCGCCGCGGCACGTTTGAAGTGCGCCTATTGAACGGCCGTCCACGGGGCGGCGCTCCGTTCGCAGTTCTTGAGCGCCGAGCAGACGGACGCGGTTGCGCGTGATTTCCGCTCGGCCGGCCTCTCCAGCGTCGAGGTGGCGCTTCTTTCCTTCGCCGAGAAGGTAGCGACGCAGGCCGACGAGATCCGGCAGGAGGACGTGGATGCATTGCGCGCAGAAGGCTTAACCGACGAGGAGATCCTGGACGTCGTCCTGGCAGCGGCCGCGCGATGCTTTTTCTCCAGAGTCATGGATGCGGTCGGCGCGGAGCCGGAAGCGAGATATCTGTCGGAAGAGCCTCCGACTTCCCGGTGACCGGCGTGGCCCCCAACAGATCGCTCCCGCTCGAAGCGGCGCTCGCACGACACCGAGACGCGGTTGCGGCCTTTCTCGCCTCGGCCGCCGCGACCGAGCCGGACGCCTGGAGCCGTCCGGCCTCAGAAGGGAGGTGGTCTCCCGCACAAATCGCCGAGCATCTCTGCCTCGCGGTCGAGGCCGTAAAAGGCGAATTGGATCAAGGACCGGGAATGAAGCTTCGGCTGTCTGCGTGGAAACGGTTCCTGCTTCGGCGCACGGTTCTCCCGAAACTTCTGAAGACCGGGCATTTTCCTCGAGGTGTGCGCGCGCCGCGCGAGATCCGGCCCAACCTTCCGACCGCCACGAGAGAAGAAGCGTTGCGCCGGCTTGAGAGCGCTGCCTCCGAGTTGGAAGCGCGTTGCCGTATACATCCACAAAGTGAGTCCCTGCGACTGACGCACCCCTACTTCGGGGCGCTGCCCGCGTCCGACCTGATCCGGATCCTCGCCTGGCACGCGCTCCACCATCGCGCTCAGTTGCCGGGCGCGGAGAAGCAGTCGTCGCGATAGGAGAGACCTAAGAAATCTTTCGTCATCGCGAGGAGCTCAGCGACGAGGGATCTTCCCGGCGGTTGCTTGAGGGAGGGCAGATCCCTCGCTTCGCTCGGAATGACAGGAGAGCGCTCTTCCTCTCCGCAGTAAGCTTCGGCGTCCGCAACGGGGGAAGAGGAGCGCGCGATGCCGCAGAAGCAGAGCTACCACATGACGCCGGAGGATTTCCGCCGGCACGGCCACGCGGTCGTCGATTGGATCGCCGATTACCACCGGCGCATCGAGTCTTTTCCCGTGCTTTCGCGGGTGGCTCCGGGCGAGATCCGCTCGTCTTTTCCGGCTTCGCCGCCCGAGCGCGGCGAGCCGTTCGAGGCAATGTTGAACGATGTCGAAAAGCTGCTTCCGGGCATCACTCACTGGCAGTCGCCGAACTTCTTCGCCTACTTCCCCTCCAACGCGTCGTTTCCGTCGATGCTGGGAGAGTTGCTTTCGGCGGGCCTGGGCGTGCAGGGCATGCTCTGGGCCACGAGCCCGGCGTGCACGGAGCTGGAGACGCACGTGCTCGACTGGCTGGGAAAGATGCTGGGACTGCCGGAAAAGTTTCAGTCCACCTCTTCCGGCGGAGGCGTGATCCAGGACACGGCTTCCAGCTCTGCGCTCTGCGCCCTTCTTGCCGCCCGCGAGAGGTCGACCGGCGGCAAGTCCAACGAAGAGGGGTGCGATGGGCGGCTCACCGCTTACACCTCGACCCAGGCCCACTCGTCGATCGAGAAAGCGATCCGCGTCGCGGGGTTGGGCGTCGCAAATCTGCGCTCAATCGATGTGGATAGCGATTTCGCGATGCAGCCGGAAGCGCTGGCGCGCCGGGTCTCGGAGGATCGCCGCGCGGGAAAGACTCCTTGCTTCGTTACGGCCACAGTCGGGACGACCTCCTCGGGCGCGATCGATCCGTTACGAGAAATCGGGCGCATCTGCCGGGAGGAGGGGATCTGGCTGCACGTCGATGCCGCGATGATGGGGACCGCCGCGCTCTGTCCGGAGCTGCGCTGGATCCAGGAGGGACTCGAGGCCGCCGACAGCTACTGTTTCAATCCGCACAAGTGGATGTTCACGAACTTCGATTGCGACTGCTTTTATGTGGCCGACCGCGCCGCGTTGATTCGGGCACTTTCGGTCCTGCCCGAGTACCTGCGCAACCGCGCGACGGAGTCCGGCGCGGTCATCGACTACCGAGACTGGCAGATTCCTCTGGGCCGGCGATTCCGGGCGCTGAAGCTCTGGTTCGTTGTCCGCCATTACGGCGTCGAAGGGCTCCGGCACCACGTGCGGCGGCACGTCGAGCTCGCGCAGCGGTTCGCCCGGTGGATCGAGGAGTCGCAGCGGTTCGAGCTTGCCGCGCCGGCGTCCTTGAACCTGGTCTGCTTTCGGCACACGTCGGGCGACTCGGCCAACGAGCGCCTGCTCGAAAAATTGAACAGCGGCGGGCGGATTTATCTGACGCATACGAAGCTCGAGGGTCGGTACACCCTGCGCTTCTGTGTCGGCCAGGCTCAGACGGAAGAGCGGCACGTGGAAGAAGCGTGGAAACGGATCCGTGAAGCCGCGGAAACGGTCTCCTGAGCGCCCACGAGTGTCTGGTACCTTAGAAGCGGGGTCGGAAAATGTCGCCGGCGAGTTTCGGACGCGGAGACGTGGGGACGCGGGGAAAGACGAACGAGCGCTAGCCGACGTCTCGCCGCTAGAGCTAGGGAAGGAGTAAAGAATTGAGCGCTCGCCTCCTGATTCTGATCGTCCTGGCACTGCCCGCCGGCGGCAAGACGCCGACCCCGGGCGCGGCGCCGGCCGCCGACGGAGCCACACGGGCCGACGCAACTGCGAGGTCCTACTGCGCCACCTGGAAGAGCGGAGACATCAAGGCCATGACGAGCCTGTTCGCGGCTTCGCGGCGAAGCGCTCAGCTTCAGGAATCCTTCGGCTCGCTCGCGCGCCAGGGAGCGGTCCGCTGCGCGTCGGTTCCTTCCGCGGCCCGTCCCGAAACGACGACCGGAGACGCGATCGTCTTCGCCATTCCGATCGCGATGACGTCCAACGCCGCCGCGACGACGTTGTACGTGACGGCAGACGGCCAGATCGCTTTCGACCCGGTTCTGGTCCCGCATCCGGGCGTCGTCCTGGGGCGGGCCATCCGTCTTCTGACCTCGCCCGACGCGAGCCAACGCGCCGCCGGCGCAACGGTTCTGGCCAACCGCGGCCTGCCGCTCTTGGGTTTCTCGGCCAACGCCGAACCGGCGCAACGAGATGCCGCTGCGGCCAAGATCGCGCAGTGGTGGCAGAGCTCGAGCGGCGAGCTGGGAACCGGATTCCCACTCTCGCCCGAAGACCTCGCCTTCGCCGCCAAGTAGGTCTCGCGGGCAAACGGCCCCCAGGCGATGCGAGTCCTGATCACCGGCGCCGGCGGTCAAATCGGGCGGCGGCTCACGCGCCTCTTTTCTCAGGCCCACCGGGTGACGGCGCTCGGGCACCCGGATCTCGACGTCACGGATCCGAAGGCCGTGCGCGACCGCGTTCTCATCGAGCAGCCCGATCTGGTGATCAACTGTTCCGTGCTCGGCGTGGACGCGTGCGAAAGACAGCCCGACCTGGCGCGCGCGATCAACGCGGAGGCCCCGGGAGCTCTCGCCCGCGCGGCGGCGGCCGCGGGCGCGCGATTGCTGCACTTTTCCTCCAACTATGTCTTCGGCGGCGGCCGGCTCGAGGGTCCGCCCTATTCGGAGGAGGATCCGCCCGACCCGATCAACACCTACGGGATCACCAAGCTCGAAGGGGAGCGGGCGGTCCTCGCCGGCGGAGAACACTGGCTCGTGCGGACGTCGTGGGTCTTCGGAAGCGGGGGAAAAAACCTCCTCTCGGATGTGCACCGGCGGCTGACGGCGGGAGAAAAAGTGCGCGCAATCCAGGACACGTCTGCCAGCGCGACATATCTCGAAGAGCTAGTGGCGCGTGTTCTCGAGATCGTCGAGCTCGGCCGGCCGGGGCTCTACCATGTCGTGAACGAGGGACACTGCTCCTATCTCGAGTTCGCTCGCGCCGCCGCGCGGATCCTCCGGCTGGGAAGAGAGGCGGAATCTCTGATCGAGCCGGTCCAGGAAGCGACGTTTCGCACAGGAGCGGTGCGGCCGCGCTGGACGCCGATGAGATGTCTCGCCTCGGAGCGCGCGGGCCTCGCGCCCCTGCGTCCCTGGCGGGAGGCGCTGGAGGCCTATATCAAGTCTGATATATCCGCCGCCGCCGCTCCATGACTCTTCCCGGCCGCGCCGGCGCGATCGCGAAGACTCTCCTCTTTACGGTCCTGGTGCCGGGCACCGTCACGATCTACGTTCCCCGGCGCATCCTTCTCTCGCGCTCCGGCAACGATGCCCTGCCGATCGGTCCGCTGCGGTACCTCGGCGCCGCTCTGCTGGCCGCCGGTGCGGCCGTGTATCTCTGGTGCGCCTGGGACTTCGCAACCGCGGGACGCGGGACGCCCGCTCCGATCGATCCGCCGAGAAGCCTCGTCGAACGCGGCCTCTATCGCCACGTGCGCAATCCGATGTATCTCGGAATTCTTCTTCTCCTCGTGGGAGAGGCGATGCTTTTTCGGTCCCGGGCGCTGCTGGCATACGCCGGGCTCGTTTTTCTCTTCTTTTTCCTCTTCGTCGTCGCCTACGAGGAACCGGCGCTCCGAAGGAAGTTCGGGCAAACCTACGAACGCTATTGCGATAGGGTTCCCCGCTGGATCCCGCAGTTCCGCGTGGATCGAAAGCGTCGATCGGAGGGGCAATGAAGCGCGTCACGGGAATCGGCGGAATTTTCTTCAAGGCGCAGAACCCGGAGAAGCTCCGCGCCTGGTATGAGACGCACCTGGGGATGCCGATCGAATCCTGGGGAGGGATGCAGTTCCCCTGGCGCCGGGATGAGGATCCCCAGAGCCGCGGCTACACGGTCTGGACGCTCTTCAAGGCGGATACGCGTTACTTCGATCCGAGCGAGAAGCCGTTCATGATCAATTACCGGGTCGATAATCTGGACGAAGTCATGGCCGCGCTCAAGTCCGAGGGTGTGACCGAGAACGAGAAGATCGAGGACTCGGAGTACGGACGCTTCGCCTGGGTCATGGACCCCGAGGGAAACCGGATCGAGCTCTGGGAGCCTCCCAAAGAGAAGAAGTGAGGCTTCGAGGAGAAAACGATGGGTACGGACTTCAAGGGCCTCGACCGAATCGGTCAGATCGCGGTCAATGTTCACGATCTCGCTCGTGCGGTGACTTTCTACCGCGAAGCGCTCGGGATGCCGTTTCTCTTCGAGGTTCCCGGGATGGCCTTCTTCAACTGCGCGGGTGTTCGGCTGATGCTCGGCATTCCGGTCGGGCCGGAGGTCGATCATCTAGCCTCCATCATCTACTACAAAGTTGACGACATCGAAGTGGCCTACAGGACGCTGGTCTCTCGCGATGTCGCTTTCCTGGCCAAGCCCCATGTCGTCGCTCGGATGCCGGCCTACGTCCTGTGGCTGGCGGAGTTCAAGGATCCGGACGGGAATGTCCTGGCCTTGATGAGCGAGGTTCCTGTCGAGGTTCCGTCGTAACCGTCGCTCGCCCTTCGCTCGGTGTCTGCGCCGATGGCGCGGCTCGCCGAACCGGGCTCGACCGCACACCTGATTCCTCGCTGCGCTGGCGCTCCAGCGGCGCCCCGCGGCGCGCGCTTTCTTCCCTCTAGAAAACTGCGCGCGCCGCGGATACCCGATCGCGTCCCGCGCTGGATCCCGCGGGGGGCGAAGGAGCGCCCGAGCAGCCCAACCCGACAGACCAGGGACGTCAAGTTGGTGCATCGGCATCAGAGGTCAAATCCAATGCCCTGATACGGTGCAACCCGGTTGGTCGTTCCGCCACGTGCAGCGCGGATGGCCGGATGGGCGGTCCGCAGTGCAGGTGAGGCAAGTGAAAACGCTCGAAGATCGATGTCCGCAGGTCTTCGTCGGAAAAGGCAAACCCAGGCGCGGGACAAGAACACAAGCCCCAAGGATGTGGATCTGCATGACGTCCCGTTACGTTGACCCTTCGCGAGGACGGAGTCCTTTTGCGGGAGGCGATCCGCGCCGGGCTTCGGCCTGCTTGATCGAGCGAGCTAACGAGTCTGCGCTGACCAGCGCAATCCATACTTCCGAGCGTCGCGAGGCCGCTCGAGAAGCTTCGCTGAGACGCGTTCGACACACAGTCGACTCCCGAAAATGACGAAGGAGGAGTTATGAGACGAAGACCTTTTCTTGCCGCCGTTGCGGGTATTGCCGCTGTAGTCTTACCGGCCCCGTTGCTGCTCGCTCAGGCTCAGATTCCGCTGGCCGGCAGCGCCATTCCGCAGTTCGCGCAACCGCTGGCGACGCTGAGCGTGGCGGGCGGCACTCTCCACACGGTATTCGGCAACACACCGCTCACGATTCGGATGTGCGAATTTGACGCGAAGGTGCTTCCACCAGGCACGTTCGCGCCCGGCATCCAGCCGGCGACCCGTGTGTGGGGCTATTCGGCCGGGCCCTGCCCGACGACCCTTCAGGACACCTATACAGGTCCCGTCATCGTCAACACGCGCGGCACTCCGACCCCGATTACTTTCATCAATAACCTCGGAGATACCACGACCACCGGTCTGCTCGCCTACAAGAACTCCGTTGATCAGACGATCCACTGGGCCGACCCGCTCCACAACGAAGCCAATGACTGCAACATGGTGGGCGGCATTCCGACATTTGGAAGCCCCTGCGCGCAGAACTACGCGGGCCCGATCCCCGCAGTCGCCCACCTGCATGGCGGAGAGGTTCCTCCGTCGCTCGACGGGGGCCCGGACTCCTGGTTCACCAGCGACGGCATCTTCAAAGGTCATGGCTACTATTCCTTCGCGGGAGCCAACGCCAACGAAGCGATCTACAGATATCCCAATACGCAGCAGGCCGGACCACTCTGGTTTCACGACCACACTTTGGGGGCCACGCGCCTGAACGTTTATGCCGGCCTGGCAGGCGCGTACCTGATCACCGACCCCTCGAACCCGCCGCCGATAGACTTGCAGGGTCCCGCAGAAATCGTGCCCGTGGTGCTGCAGGACCGCATGTTCGACACGAACGGGCAGCTATTTTTTCCGTCCGACGTGCCCAACCCCGATCACCCGTACTGGGTGCCCGAGTTCGTCGGCGACACAATCGTGGTCAATGGCAAGGCGTGGCCGTTCCTCAACGTTCAGCCGAAGCGCTATCGCTTCCTTTTCTTGAACGGCTCCAACGCCCGCACATACGAGTTGTCACTCCGAGCGCCGATGTACGTCATCGGCACCGACGGCGGTTACCTCGACGCACCGGTCAGTGTCTCCAAGCTCTTGATGATGCCCGGAGAGCGCTACGAGGTGATCATCGACTTCGGCGGCTTCGCGGGGAAAAACCTGATCTTGGGTAACACGGGCAGAACGCCCTACCCCAAAGGCGAGCCGCCGCACGGCAGCACCCTCGGAAACATTCTGCAGTTTCGTGTGGGCCCGGGCCCCGTCACCGACACGAGCTACAACCCGGCGCTCGGCACGCCGCTGCGCACCGGCGCCCACCAGATCGTGCGGCTGGTCGAACCCGCGACCGGTACCCTGGCTGCCGGCGTGACGGCAACGAAAACGCGCCAGCTCACGTTGAACGAAGTCGTCGCTCCCAAATCGACCGCGATCGACCCGGTGACCGGACTGCTGACGAACTATGAGGGGGGGCCGCTCGAGATCCTGGTCAACAATACGAAATACGCCGGCTCAGCGAGACCCGACTTCATCCCGATCACGGTCGGCACCAACACCACGTTCTATTCGGAACTGCCCCGAGAGGGGGACACGGAGATCTGGGAGATCGTCAACTTGACCGCCGACGCGCATCCGATCCACCTCCACCTGGTGCAATTCCAGATCCTCAATCGGCAAGGCTTCAACACAAACAACTACAACGGAGCGTACGCCGCGGCGTTTCCGACCGGTCTGTACCAGCCCGGTTTCGGTCCGCCGCTCGACTACAACACCGTTCAGAATTGCAGTCCGACCTACGTGAACGTCATCGGAGGGAATCCCTGTGTCGATTCCCACCTGCAAGGGCCAGTGAGGCCTTCGGATGGGAACGAAGCAGGCTGGAAGGACACCATCATGGTGCCGCCCGGAATGGTCACGCGCATCGCGGTGCGTTTTGCACCGCTCGACCTGCCGACGACCGCCCTGCCAGCAAATCTGTTTTATCCGTTCGATCCCAGCGACAATCTCCAGCACGGCTACGTTTGGCACTGCCACATCATCGATCACGAGGACAACGAAATGATGCGGCCTGACATGATCCAGTTAAACCTCTCTGCGCCGGCTCCGGCGTCGAGACCGCTCAGAAAGGGCCTCGATTATTGATACCGCCGCGTTGCCGGTCGGGCCGCCCTCGCGGGCGGCCTTTTTATCGTTCCTCCTGCTTGCCCGCCAGCGCCGGCTCTCTCGGTTCCTTCACTGGCCGAGAAACGTTCCGAGTCCGGGATAATCCGGCTAGATGACCGCCGTACCGATCGAGATCCGGCCGCTTGCCTCCGACGAGGAGGCGCAGGCGTGCGCGAGGCTGATGGCCGGCTCGGAACCGTGGGTCACGCTCGGAAGGGACTACGGAAGCTCGCTCGCCATCCTGCGGGATTCCTCCAAGGAGCGTTACGTCGCGCGCGAATGGAAGGATCTCGTCGGCTTCCTGATCCTGAACATGGGAGGCGCGTTGGCCGGATACATCCAGACGGTCTGCGTCGCGCAGGAGAAACGGGGACAGGGGATCGGCGCGCGGCTCATGGCGTTTGCCGAAGATCGCATCTTTCGCGACAGCCCCAACGTCTTCCTCTGCGTCTCGTCGTTCAACACCGGCGCCCGGCGGCTTTACGACAGGTTGGGGTACCGCGTCGTCGGCGAGCTGGCCGACTACCTCGTCGTCGGACATTCGGAGACTCTGATGCGTAAGACGATCGGGTCCCTGAGCGATTTTCGGAAGCAGACCGGCTGATCTGAGAAACTGACCGGGAGGTAGACAGATGTACCTTTGCCAGTGGCACCTCGACCTCGCTTACGGGAAGCAGTCGCAAGCCCTCGAGGTCCTGCAGATGTGGGGTAAGGAAAAGATGGCGAGCTCGGAGTTTCGCCGAGCCCGTCAGACGCAGCTTCTCGTCGGACACCTGGGAGTCTCTCCCTCTCATGTGACCGACGAATACGTTTTCGAGACCCTCGCGGACTTCGAAGCGGCGCTCGCGGGAATGAGCCAGCCGCAATTCCGGGCACACTCCAACGCTCTGGCGCCCCTCGTGGTTCCTGGCTCCCAGCATTGGATCGTCCATCGAATCGTTCCCTAGTTTTTCCGGTGCGAACGGCGTTGACTTACGCCTGATTAACGCCTAGATTTGGCAGGTGAACGGGCATTTCCGGACCCGACCCTCGGCCAATTCCGAAGGGGAGCCGCCTTCGCGAGATCTCGGACTCGGAGGAGGGCCTCCAGCTGTTCCCCTGATCGTTGCCGCCGGAGCGCGCAAGGAGAAGCTGCGACAGCGCGCCTGGAAACCGCCCGCTTTTTCCCACAAGCGCCCCTACGCCGAGCTGCATGCGGCCTCGGCGTTTTCTTTTCTGGAAGGTGCCTCGCTTCCCGAAGACCTGATCGCGCAGGCGGCGGAGCTCGAGCTTCCCGCCATCGCGCTCGTGGATCGCAATGGCGTCTACGGGGCGCCCCGGTTCTACAAGGCGGCGCGCGCCGCGGGTGTTCGGGCGCTCGTCGGCGCCGAGGTGACGCTGGAAACCAGTCGACAGTCGACAGTCGACCGTCGACAGAGAAAACAACGGAAGTCCGAAGTCGCGAATCAGAAACCGCAGATCGGAGATCTTCCCCGTCTCATGCTCTTGGTCGAGAACCGCACCGGCTACAAGAACCTCTGCCGCTTGATCACGGCCGGTGCGCTCGGAAAGCCGAAGGGGGAGACGAGCGTCACGTTGGATCAGATCACGGAGTACGGCGAAGGACTTCATTGCGCGACCGGTGGGGAGGAGGGGCCGATCGCGCGGGTGCTCGAGAGCGATGGTCTGGAAGCGGCCGCCGGGATGCTCGAACGTTTGGTGCAGGTGTTTCCCGGGCGCGTGCACGTCGAGCTTCAGCGGCATTCCGTTGCCCGCGAGGAGCATCGCAATCAGGCTTTGCTCGATCTGGCCCGGCGGCTGCGCCTGCCTCTCTTGGCCACCAACGGCGTGCGCTACGCGCGTCCGAAGGACAAGGAGCTTCACGACATCTTCACCGCGATCCGCAATCACACGACGCTCGATCGCGCGGGCCGGCTTCTGGAGGAACAGAGAGAACGGCACTTCAAGGGCGCCGTTGCGATGGAGACGCTCTTTCCCGATCTGCCGGCCGCGCTGGATGGAGCGTGGGAGCTCGGCCAGAAGCTCGACTTCACGCTCGCGGACCTGGGCTACCGCTTCCCCGAGTATCCGCTGCCGTCGGGAGAGACCGCCGCTTCGTACCTGCGCCAGATCACCTGGAACGGCGCGCGCTCCCGCTTCCGGCCGCTGACGGCTCGCGCGCAGGCGCAGCTGACCAAGGAGCTGGTGATGATCGAGAAGCTGGACCTGGCCGGCTACTTCCTGATCGTCTGGGACATCGTCCGCTTCTGTCTGGAGAACAAGATCCTGGTCCAGGGGCGCGGCTCGGCCGCCAACAGCGCGGTCTGCTATGCGCTCTCGATCACGGCGGTCGATCCGGTGAAGATGGACCTGCTCTTCGAGCGCTTTCTTTCGGAGGAGCGCGGCGAGTGGCCCGACATCGACCTGGATCTTCCCTCCGGCGATCAGCGCGAGCGCGTCATCCAACACGTCTACGAGAAGTACGGACCCTACGGCGCGGGCATGACGGCCAACGTCATCACGTACCGCGACCGCTCCGCCGCGCGCGAGACAGGAAAGGCCCTCGGCTACTCGCCCGAGCAGGTCGATCGTCTCTCCAAGCACCTCTCCGCCTGGAACTTCGGCGAGATCCGCGAGCCGATCGCGGAGCTCTCCAAAGAGGTTGCGGCCGCGGGGCTGGATCCTCGGGACTCGCGGACGAAACATTTTCTCCGCAACTTTCTCGCGGTTCAGAACCTCCCCCGCCATCTGGGGCAGCACTCGGGCGGGATGGTCGTCGCCGCCGGCCGCCTGGATGAAGTCGTGCCGCTCGAGCCCGCTTCCATGCCGGGCCGCGTGGTCGTGCAGTGGGACAAGGACGACTGCGCGGATCTCCAGATCGTGAAAGTGGATCTCTTAGGCCTCGGGATGCTCGCCGCGATCGAGGAAGCGATTCCGATGATCCGCATGCACGAGAAGATCGACGTCGACCTCGCTCATCTTCCGCAGGACGACCCGAAGGTCTACGAGATGCTGAACACGGCGGACACGGTCGGCTGCTTTCAGGTCGAGAGCCGCGCTCAGATGGCCTCGCTGCCGAGAAACGCGCCGAAGAAGTTCTATGACCTGGTCGTCCAGGTCGCGATCATCCGCCCGGGCCCGATCGTGGGCGGCATGGTGCGCCCTTTCTTCGAGCGGCGGCAGGGGAGGGCGCCCGTCGAGTATCCGCACCCGTGCCTCGAGCCGATCCTGGAACGGACGCTCGGCGTTCCGCTCTTTCAGGAGCAGCTTCTTCGCATCGCGATGGTCGCCGCCGGCTTCACGGGCGGCGAGGCGGAAGAGCTGCGGCGCGCGATGGGCTTCAAGCGGTCGATGGAGCGGATGGGCGCGATCGAGGAGCGCCTGCGCGCGGGAATGCGAGAGCGGGGAATCTCCGAGCCGGCCCAGGAGCAGATCGTCAAGTCGATCACCTCCTTCGCGCTCTACGGATTTCCGGAGTCGCACGCGGCATCCTTTGCGCTAATCGCGTACGCGAGCTGCTACTTGAAGGCGCGCCACCCGGCGGCGTTCTTCGTCTCGCTCTTGAACTGCTGGCCGATGGGCTTCTACCACCCGGCGACTCTGGTCAAAGACGCGCAGCGGCACGGGACGGCGGTTTTCTCAATCGATGTCGCGCGCTCGGGTTGGAAGTGCCGTTGGGAGCGGAGAGGCGTGCGCCTCGGGATGCGCTTCGTGCTGGGGCTCTCCGAGGCCGCGGGAAAGCGCATCGAAGAGGAGCAGAGACGCGAGCCTTTTCGCGATGCCGACGATCTGGCGAGGCGATGCGCCTTGAAGCCGCACGAGCTCACGCTGCTCGCCCAGGCGGGAGCGCTCGCCTCTTTTGGAAAGACGCGCCGCGAGGCGCTCTGGCAGGTCGCGAAAGTCGCGCGGCCCTCGGGCGCGCTCTATGCGGAGCTTCCCACGGACGATCCCTCGCCTCTTCCCGAGATGAGCCCGCAGGAGGAGACCGCGGCCGATTACGCGGCCACCCAGATGACGACGGGGGCCCACTGGATGGAGCACTGGCGCCGTCAACTGGATTCTCGCGGAATCCTGTCGGCGGCGGAGCTCCTGCGGCGTCCCGACGGAGCGCGCGTGACCACGGCCGGCACCGTCATCGTCCGACAGCGGCCCGGCACGGCGAAGGGATTCGTCTTTTTGACGCTCGAGGACGAGACCGGAATGTGCCAGGCGATCGTGCGCCCGGACCTTTTCCGCGACAATCGCGCCGTCATCGTCGGCTCCGGGAGCCTGATCGTGGAAGGAAGATTGCAGAAGACCGACGGAACGCTGTCGGTCAAGGGCGAGAGGTTCTGGCCCCTCTCACAAGTCGAGGCGGTGCCGAGCCACGATTTCCGCTGACTGAGGACTGCGGACTGCGGACTGCGGACTGCGGACTGAGGACTGAGGACTGAAATGGCTTTTGCCCGAAGAAGACTTATCGGAACGACAGCCTCTTGAGTCCTCAGTCCTCCGTCCTCAGTCGGGACGGGAGATCAGCCCATCAACGTCAGCACGAACAGCAGCGTCGCCGCGCCGCCCAGTAACATCGAGCCCCACCACACCGGGTGGCTCCGGGTCAGCGCGGCGACGGCGCCCAGAGCGATGGAGACCTGGAAGAGCGCGACCGCGTTGGCGAATCCGTGATGGCGGTGGAGAAGATGGTCCGCTTCGGCGGATTTCTCGTCCCGTCTCTTCTCGAGCTCCCGGGCCTTCTTCTCGATCTCCTTCTGTTCCTCGGCGTAGCGCTTCTGTTTCTCGCCGTACTCGGCCGGCGGTTCTTTGGCGATGGCGAGCCAGGAAGTGCGTGAGGCTTCGGCCGTCGCCCCTTTGATTCCCTTGGCCTGGTAGTACGCCCACTGGTCCGAGGCTTCGGCCTGGAGACGCGTCGCTTCCGTCTTCAACACGAGAGCCTCATTCACGGTCGCGCCGGCCTTGAGCGCCGCGATCGCGGCGACGGCCGCGAAGAGAGCGGTGGTGAGCGCAATCCTCTTCAAGAAGGCGCCGCCCTCGTGCTCGAGCTCCTCGTGGATCGTTTCGTGGAGCTTTTCGGTTTCGATCTCGGGACCTTCGGGCATCGCGCGTCCTCCTGCTTTCCTGCGACAGCGGCATAACTCTACGCGATCGGCGATCGGGAGAAGGAGACGAGAGGTCTCGAGAAGCAGCCGAACCTTTTGACCGGCGCCTCGTACCCAAAGGCGTGGGGAGGAGCATGATTCGAGGAGCGTCTGGAAGGACCGTCTTCTTCGTTTCCCTGCTGCTCCTGGCTGCCGCTGGGCTGGGCCAGACGGCCGCACCCGCTCCGGCGGTCGCGGTCTCCCGCGCGCCCGGGCCGATCACAGTGGACGGGGATCTTTCGGATCCGGGCTGGAAGGGGGCCGCCGAGATCGACACGTTCTGGGAAACCTCGCCGGGAGACAACGTCCCGGCCAAGGTGCGAACCGTGGCGTACCTCACGTACGACGACAGGGCCTTCTATATCGGAGTGCGCTGCGACGACCCGCGCCCCGAAAGAATCCGCGCGCCGTACGTCGACCGCGACCAGGTCCTCGGAACGGACGACAACATCGCGATCTTCCTCGACACCCGCAACGACCGGCGTTCCGCCATCGAATTTCGGGTCAACCCGCGAGGGATCCAGGGCGACGCGATCTGGAACGAGGCCAACGGCAACGAGGACTTTTCGCCCGATTTCTTCTACGACACGGCCGCGAAGATCACGCGAGAGGGGTGGACGGCGGAGATTCGGCTTCCTTTTTCGTCGCTTCGCTACGGAAAGTCCGACCCGCAGACCTGGGGCATTCTCGTCTGGCGAAACTATCCGCGCGAATTCCGATACGCCTTCCACTCGAGCCCGATCCCGCGCGGGTCCAACTGCCTGATCTGCCACATGCGGGATGTCACCGGCCTCTCCGGCCTCCCCTCCGCGGGCCATCTGGTGGCGGCTCCTTACGTCACCGCAAAGGAAGAGGGTCGCCCGAGAGATTCGTCGGATCCGCGCTCCCCGTTCGTCAACGAGCCCGTGCGGGTCAACGCGGGCGGCGACGTGAAGTGGACTCCGAGCCCCGAAACGGCTGTCGACGCGACGATCAACCCCGACTTTTCCCAGATCGAGTCCGACGTCGCTCAGATCGCCGTCAACCAGCGGTTCGCGCTCCTCTTTCCCGAAAAGCGTCCGTTCTTTCTCGAAGGGACAGACCTCTTCCAGACACCGATCCAGGCCGTCTACACGCGGACCATCACCTCTCCGAGATGGGGGAGCCGCATCACCGGCAAGCTCGGTTCGTCGGCCTATACGCTGTTGATCGGGCAGGATCGCGGCGGCGGCAGTGTGATTCTGCCCGGTCCGCAGTTTTCCACTTTTGCGCCGCAGGATTTCTCTTCGTTCTTCGGCATCGGGCGCCTGCGCCACGACGTCGGGACCTCGTTTGCAGGGATGCTCGCGACCGATCGCGAGGTTTCGGGGGGAGGGCACAACCGCCTCATCGGCCCGGATTTCCAGTGGCGCCCGAACCAGACCGATCAGGTCACGGGCCAATTCCTCTACAGCGACACCCGCACGCCCGATCAACCGGATCTTGCCAGCGAATGGGACGGACGCAAGCTCTCGGGCAGCGCGCTCGACCTCAACTGGAACCATCAGACGTCCACGTGGGGCTGGTTTGGTGAGTACAGGGACCTGGCCGACGGTTTCCGCGCGGACAACGGGTTCGTGCCGCAGGTCGGAATTCGCGAAGGGACCGCGCAGCTCGGCTACGCGTTCTATCCGCAGGGACTCTTTCGGCGTCTCTTCCCGCGCGTCGGGGAGGACTACATCGTGGACCGCAACGGCCGCCTCGTCTTCCGCCGGTTTTTCCCCGGAGTCGATTTCTTCGGCGCCTACAACCTGACCGGCTTTCTCGGCGTGAACGCGGACGCCGTTCGGGTCGGCACCGACATCCTCGACCGCACGCAGCTCGTCTGGCTCGTTCAGGTCGATCCATCCCGGCGTTTCACGCGCGTGACCTTCCAGGGCTTTCTCGGCAGCGAGATCGACTTCGACAACGCGAGAACGGGACACGGAGGAGACCTGACTGCCGTGATCACGGCGCGGCCGACCGACCACCTCGAGTTCCAATTCAACGGCGACCGGCGGTGGCTCGACGTTTCGGGAGGAAGGCTTTTCACCGCGCAGATCGAGAGACTGAAGGTCACCTACACGTTCTCCGCGCGCATGTTCCTTCGCGTCATCGGGCAGTACGTCGAGACGCGGCGCGATCCCTCTCTCTACACGTTCGCCGTTCCGGCCCGGGACGGCAACTTCGACGGTTCGGCGCTCTTCTCCTACAAGCTGAACTGGCAGACGGTCTTCTTCCTCGGCTACGGCGACAGCCGGGTCCTGCTTCCCCAGCCGAGCGTCCCCTCGCAGAGCTCGCGCTATGACCTCGTCCCGTCCGCGCGGCAGCTCTTCCTGAAGATCTCGTACGCCTTTCAGGGCTAGAGAAACTTCGCCCACCGGCGCCAGCGTCGAAGGGATGGGAACTTTCGTGCCCCGCCGGTTTCTCTTCCTGCAGAATGAAGCTCGTGATTTGGGAGGGGAGGCTGCGGCGTTGGCCGTTGATGCTCCTGCTGCTCGCGGCCTCCATGGCAGGGGTCGCGTCGCGGCAGGCGCCGCCGATCGGCCGGAGCGCCGGCCGAAGCGTCGCGATCCAGAGCGGTCCGGCGGATTGGAAGGAAATCGATCGCCTCCTTTCGGAGCAGAAATTCGACGAGGCCCAGAAGAAAGTCGACGGCATCCTCGCCGCCGCGCAGAAGCGGGGGGACGAAGAGAACTGGACCCGTGCGCTCGTCCGGCACGCGCAGCTGGAGATCGGGCTTCACGGCTACGAAACCGCGGTCCGATTCCTGAAAGAGAGCAAACGGCCTGCCGGCCTTCTCTCCCGCGTCACGCTCGACCTCTTCTACGGCCAGACGCTCGTGACCTACGCGCGCGCCTATTCCTGGGAAATCGGCCAGCGCGAGAAAGTGGAGTCGTCCGCCGCGGTGGATCTCAAGGCGTGGACCCGCGAGCAGATCTACGCGGAGGCCGCGAGGAGCTATCTCGACACCTGGGCGAAGCGGGGTGAGCTCGGCTCGACTCCGGTCGGGAGGCTGTCGGAGTACCTGGAAGGAGGCACGTATCCGCCCGAGATCCGGGGAACGCTGCGCGACGCGATTACCTACCTGCTGGCCGAGCTCCTGGCAGACACCGCGGGTTGGACTCCCGCACAGTCCAACGAGATTCACCGCCTCGATCTCACCCGCCTGCTCGGGCAGGAGGGCGCGGCCGCGCAGGGCGAGCTCGAGAAGCCGGAGCTCCATCCGGTCGAAAGAGTCGTCGCGATTCTGGCGGACCTCGAGGCGTGGCACGCGGCGGCCGGCCGGCGCGGAGCGGCGCTGGAGGCCCGGCTCGAGCGGCTGCGCCGGCTGCATGCGGCGTTCACGCAGGAGCGCGACCGCGCTGCGATTCGCCGTTCTCTCGAGGAGCGTCTCGCGCGCGACCGCGACATTCCGTGGTGGTCGGCGGGAATGGCCACCTTCGCGCAGTTCCTGGAGGCGGAGGACGCGCCGGATAACTTGATTCGGGCGCTCGCGGCGGCGCGAGCCGGAGCGAAGGCCTATCCCGAGTCGCCCGGAAGCCGCCTTTGCGGATCGATCGCCGGCGCGATCTTGGCGCCGGACTTTCAGCTCGCGTCCATGACCACCGACGCGTCCGGCCGCCGGTCGATCCAGGTCACGCACAAGAACTTGCCGGCCCTTCATTTTCGCGCCTATCCGGTGGACCTCGCGCAGCGGCTGGAATCGGTCACCGACTACAATCTGCTGCCCGCCGGGCCCGAAGCCAAGAAACTCATCGGCTCCGCGACTCCGGCGAAGAGCTGGAGCGTCGAGCTGCCGGCCACGGCCGACTACAAGCCTCACCGCACGTTTGTCGCGCCGCCAATGGCCGAGCCGGGCCTCTACGTCGTCCTGGCGTCGGCGCGGAAGGACTTCGCCGAGCCAGCCAAT
>JBKPDV010000209.1:0-7908 GCA_046728075.1 Acidobacteriota bacterium
GTCCGCATGACCCGGACAATCCACATGCGCGTAGTGACGCTTGTCCGTCGAATACTCCACGTGCGCCGTGTTGATCGTGATCCCTCGCGCCTTCTCCTCCGGCGCGTTGTCGATCTGGTCGTACGCCTTCGCCGTCGCCAAACCCTTCTTCGCCAATACCAGCGTTATCGCCGACGTCAACGTCGTCTTCCCATGATCCACGTGACCAATCGTCCCAATGTTCACGTGCGGCTTGCTGCGATCAAACTTCTCTTTACCCATCGTCCTTCCTCAACTTACCTGCTTGCGACCTTCGCGATGATTTCGTCGCTGTCAGACTTCGGAACCTCTTCATACGCCGAGAACTGCATGGTGTAGTTGCCGCGACCCTGCGACATCGAGCGCAGGTTCGTCGAGTAGCCGAACATCTCCGAGAGGGGCACGCGCGCCGTGATGACTTGAACGCCGCCCCGCGGTTCCATGTGCTTGATGTGGCCGCGCCGAGAAGAGAGGTCGCCGATCACGTCGCCCATGTAGTCCTCGGGCACGACGACCTCGACCTCCATGATCGGCTCTTTGATGATCGGCTTGGCCTTTTTGGCGGCGTCCTGGTAAGCCATGGAGCCCGCAATCTTGAAGGCCATCTCCGAAGAGTCGACGTCGTGGTACGAGCCGTCGTACAGCTCCACGTGGACGCCGGTCGTCGGATAGCCGGCGAGGATGCCGGTCTCCATCGCTTCCTTGATGCCCTGCTCGATCGGCTTGATGAACTCCTTGGGGATCGCCCCGCCCTTGATCTCATTCTCGAAGACGAATTCGTGCCCGGGCTCGGCGGGTTTGATGCGAATCTTGGCTTCGCCATACTGGCCGCGGCCGCCCGACTGGCGGATGAACCGGCCGTGCCCCTTGGCTTCCATCGTGATTGCCTCGCGGTACGCGACCTGCGGTTTGCCGATGTTGGCGCCGACGTTGAATTCCCGCACCATCCGGTCGGTGATGATCTCCAGGTGGAGCTCGCCCATGCCGCGGATGATCGTCTGGCCCGTCTCCCTGTCCGTGTGGACCTTGAAGGTGGGGTCTTCCTGCATCAGCTTAGCCAGAGCCATGCCCATCTTTTCCTGGTCGGCCTTGGTCTTGGGCTCGATCGCGACCGCGATGACCGGTTCCGGGAAGTTCATCGCCTCGAGAATGATGGGGCTGTCTTTGTCGCAGATCGTGTCGCCGGTCTGGACGTTCTTCAGGCCCACGGCCGCGGCGATGTCTCCCGCCCAGACTTCCTTGATCTCTTCCCGCTTGTTCGCGTGCATCTTCAGCAGCCGGCCGATCCGCTCGGTCGAGTCCTTGGTGGAGTTGTAGACGGCGGAGCCCGAGGACAGCCCGCCCGAGTAGACGCGGAAGAACGCGAGCTGTCCGACGAAAGGGTCGGTCATGATCTTGAAGATCAGCGCCGAAAAGGGGGCGTCGTCCTTCGGCTCGCGAATCAGCTCGGCGCCCACCTCGTCGTGGCCGATCATCGGCCGGACGTCGAGCGGCGAAGGCAGATAGTCCACGACGGCGTCGAGCAGATTCTGTACGCCCTTGTTCTTGAACGCGGAGCCGCAGACGACCGGCTGAACGGCGCCCGAAATCGTGGCCCGCCGCAGCGCGTCCTTCAGCTCCTGCTCTTCGATCTTTCCGCCGTGAAGGTATTTTTCGAGCAGGCCGTCGTCGGTCTCGGCGACCGTCTCGACCAGCTGCTCCCGGTACTTTTCGGCCTCCGGCTTCAGGTCCGCCGGAATATCCACGACGTCGAACTTGGAGCCCATGGCATCGTCCTGAAAGTCATAGGCCTTCATCGTGATGAGATCGACGACGCCGCGGTGATCCGCCTCGATCCCCCAGGGGATCTGGATCGGCGCGGGCTTGGCGTTCAACTTCGTCTTCATCATCTCGATCGTGCGCGGGAAGTTGGCCCCGACGCGGTCCATCTTGTTGACGAAAGCGAGGCGCGGGACTCCGTAACGATTGGCCTGCCGCCATACGGTCTCCGACTGAGGCTCGACCCCGGCCACCGCGTCGAAGACGGCGACCGCGCCGTCCAGCACGCGCAAGGAACGTTCAACTTCCGCCGTGAAGTCCACGTGACCCGGCGTATCGATGATGTTGATCCGAACGAGGGGACTCGGAGGAGCGGCAGGATTCCCCTGATTGGCTTGCCAGTAGCAAGTCGTTGCGGCCGACGTGATCGTGATCCCGCGCTCCTGCTCCTGGACCATCCAGTCCATGGTCGCGGTCCCTTCGTGGACCTCGCCGAGCTTGTAGTTGACGCCCGTGTAGAAAAGGATCCGCTCGGTCGTCGTCGTCTTACCGGCGTCGATGTGAGCCATGATCCCGATGTTTCGGGTGTCTTTGAGAGGATGGCTGCGCGGCATAAGTAAATTCAGTCAGTAGTCGGTAGTCGATAGTCGGTAGTCAGTTACCAGCGGTAGTGGGCGAACGCCTTGTTCGCCTCCGCCATCTTGTGTGTGTCGTCCTTCTTCTTGACGGCGCCTCCCCGCAGGTTGGCGGCGTCGAGCAGCTCGGCGGCGAGCTTCTCTCGCATCGTCTTTTCGCCGCGCTGGTCCGCGTAGTCGATGATCCACCGGATCGCGAGCGACGTGCGCCGGTTCGGGCGAACCTCGACGGGAACCTGGTAGGTCGAGCCCCCGACCCTGCGGGACTTGACCTCGAGCGCCGGCTTGACGTTCTCGATCGCCTTCTTGAAGACTTTCATTGGATCGTCCTGGGTCTTCTCCGCCACGCGGTTCAACGCGCCGTAGAGAATCCCCTCCGCCAGCGACTTCTTTCCCCGCCCCATCACGGAGTTGACGAACTTCGTGACGAGCTGGGAGTTGTAGAGCGGATCCGGCAGGATCTCGCGCTTGGCTACGACGCGGCGTCTGGGCATATGTCTGTCCTAAGTCCTAAGCTTTCGGGCGCTTGGCGCCGTACTTCGAACGTCCCTGCTTGCGGTTGGCCACGCCGACCGCGTCGAGCGTGCCCCGGATGATGTGGTAGCGGACTCCCGGAAGATCCTTCACGCGTCCTCCGCGGATCATCACGATCGAGTGCTCCTGGAGGTTGTGGCCCACGCCGGGGATGTACGTCGTGACCTCGATGCCGTTGGTCAGACGCACGCGAGCGACCTTGCGCAGCGCGGAGTTGGGTTTCTTCGGCGTCGTCGTGTAGACGCGCGTGCAGACTCCGCGTTTCTGCGGTGAGCCCGCGAGGGCGGGCGAGGCGGTCTTCACGCGCACCCGCTCGCGTCCCTGACGCACCAATTGAGAAATTGTCGGCATCGACTCTCCTGTGTCTCCCCGCGCCCCCCGGAGCCGTAGGAAGGGCCCGAGATCGACCGTAAACCGCTGTACCTGGAAGGGCTGGGCCCGCATCCCACCGCCCGCCGATATCCAGAGGAAAAACCCGCGAATCGTACGCGCTGGCGGCCGGGTTGTCAAGCGAAAACCGAGTCTAAGAAGCTGCTGGCTCGCGGTTTAGCTTCTTCCCCCGGCCGCCCAACTCTCAACAATCAGCTACCAGCTATCAGCCTTGAGCTCTCCTTCTGTCCTCCCTCGGTTCCTTTACCTGAACAAAATGGGCCCCTTTCTTTTGGGGCCCCCTTCGCTGACAGCCAATAGCTGACAGCTGAAAGCTTTAGTCTTCTTCCGACGCATCCACCTCGGCATCCGCTTCGGCCAGCGCCAGCTCCTCGGCCGGATCGGTCAAGAAGTCCTCCAGGGCCGGCTCCTCGACCGCGGGGATGTCCTCCCGTTCGAGCACCACGTTGCGGTAGTACTCCATGCCCGTGCCGGCGGGGATCAAGCGACCGACGATGACGTTCTCCTTCAGGCCTCTCAGGCTGTCGACCTTGCCGGAGATCGAGGCCTCCGTGAGGACCCTCGTGGTCTCCTGGAACGACGCCGCCGAAATGAACGAGTCCGTCGACAGGGATGCCTTGGTGATTCCGAGCAGCATCGGCCGAGCGATGGCAGGCTGCCCCCCCTCGGCGATGACCCGCTCGTTCTCCTCCTCGAATCGAAAGCGGTCGACCTGCTCGTCGATCAGAAACTCCGTGTCTCCGACCTCCTCCATCTTCACGCTGCGCATCATCTGGCGCACGATGACCTCGATGTGCTTGTCGTTGATCGCGACGTTCTGAGACCGATAGACCTCCTGGATCTTGTCGACCAGGTAGCGCTGCAATTCTTTCTCTCCCAGGATCGCCAGAACGTCGTGAGGGTTGATCGGGCCGTCGATCAAGGGATCGCCCGCGCGCACCCGCTCCGACTCCTGGACATTGACGTGCGTGTACCGCGGGATCAGATATTCGCGGGTCTCCCCGTCGTCGCCGGTAATGATGACCTTGCGCATGCCCTTCTGGATCGCGCCGTGCGAGACAGTGCCGTCGATCTCGGTGATGACGGCCGCGTCCTTTGGCCGGCGAGCCTCGAAGAGCTCGACGATGCGCGGCAGACCTCCCGTGATGTCTTTGGTCTTGGTCGTTTCGCGCGGAATCTTGGCGAGCACGTCTCCGGGCGACACGTCCTGGCCGTCATTGATCATGAGGTGCGAGCCGATCGGCAGCAGGTACTTGCGCTCACCGGACTTGCCCTGGACGAGCACCTGAGGCGAGCGCTTCTCGGCTCCGACCGTCTCGACGATGATCTTCTGGGCGAGGCCCGTGACCCGGTCTGTCTCCTCGCGGAGGTTCTCGCCTTCGATGATGTCGCGGAAAGCGATCTTGCCGCCGACCTCGGTCAGGATGGCCGACGTGAAGGGATCCCACTCGACCAGCTCCTGCCCCGGGACGACTTCCTGTCCGTCGGTCACCTTGATGGTCGAGCCGTAAACGACCGAGTATCTTTCCTTCTCGCGTCCCTTGTTGTCCACGATCGTGATCTTGCCGTTGCGGTTGACCACGACGAGGTTGCCGTCCTTGCGATGCACGGTCGCGACATTCAGGAACTTGACGGTGCCCGGGTTCTTGGCCTGGTGTTTGGACTGCTCTGTCACGCGCGACGCGGTTCCGCCGTAGTGGAAGGTCCGCATCGTCAGCTGCGTGCCGGGCTCGCCGATCGACTGCGCAGCGATCACGCCGACCGCCTCGCCGATCTCGACCATCTTGCCCGAAGCCAGCATGCGGCCGTAGCAGAGCCGGCAGACCCCGCGCTTGGTCTCGCAGGTGAGAACAGAGCGGATCTTGACGCGCTCGATGCCCGCCTCCTGCACGCGGTTGGCGAGCTCTTCGGTGATCTCCTCACCGATCGAGACGATTCGTTCCTCCGTCAACGGATCGAGGCTGTCCTCCTGGGCCACGCGGCCGACGATGCGGTCGCGAAGGGGCTCGAGTGTGTCTCCCCCCTCCATGATCGCCGTGACCGTGATGCCGTCGGCCGTGCCGCAGTCTTCTTCGATGACGATCACGTCCTGGGCCACGTCGACGAGTCGGCGCGTCAGGTAGCCGGAGTCGGCCGTCTTCAACGCCGTGTCGGCGAGACCCTTGCGGGCGCCGTGGGTCGAGATGAAGTACTGCAGCACCGAGAGACCTTCTCGGAAGTTCGCGGTGATCGGAGTCTCGATGACCTCTCCCGAAGGCTTGGACATCAGGCCCCGCATGCCCGCGAGCTGCCGGACCTGCTCCTTGGATCCCCGGGCGCCGGAGTCCGCCATGATGTAGATCGGGTTGAACTCGCTGCCGACCTGATCGGACCTCTTCATCTCCCGGAACATCTCGTCGGAGATGGACTCGGTCGTCCGATGCCAGATGTCGATGATCTTGTTGTGGCGCTCGCCGGCCGTGATCACGCCCGAGTTGCGCTGCGAGTTGACCTCGAGAACTTCCTTTTCGGCGGCCTGGAGGTATTCCCCCTTCTTGGCGGGAATCACCATGTCATCTACGCCGATCGAGATCCCGGCCTTGGTCGCCGCGGTGAAGCCCAGGTCCTTCAAATCGTCGAGCATCCGGACGCAGAGCTCTTCCCCGTAGGTCAGATAGACGTAGCTGACGAAGTCGGTGAGGCCGCGCTTCTTCAGGTTGCCGTTGATGAAGGGCATCACATCGGGCAGCGCCTGGTTGAAGACGACCCGGCCGACGGTCGTGTCGATCAACGTGCGCTCCAGGTCCTGCATCTCGGCGTGAAGGATGTCCTGGTCGTTGTACTGGGTCGTCAAGTCCATGTACTTGCCGGAGTAACGCACGCGGATCGGCGTGTGCGTCATGACGTCGCCCTGCTCCTGGGCGAGGACGACCTCGTCGAAGTCCGCGAAGATGCGCCCTTCCCCCTTGGTGTTGGTGCGGGACTTGGTCAGGTAGTAGATGCCGAGCACCAGGTCCTGGGACGGCACGGCGAGCGGCCGGCCCGAAGCAGGCGACAAAATGTTGTTGGAGGAGAGCATCAAGAGCTCCGCCTCGACCTGCGCCTTGGGAGACAGCGGGACGTGGACGGCCATCTGGTCGCCGTCGAAGTCCGCGTTGAACGCGGGGCAGACGAGCGGATGGATCTTGATTGCCTTGCCTTCGACCAGCACGGGCTGGAAGGCCTGGATTCCCAGGCGGTGGAGCGTCGGGGCGCGGTTCAAGAGAACCGGATGGTCGCGGATGACCTCTTCCAGAGCGTCCCAGACCTCGGTCACGCCGGACTCGACGAGCTCCTTGGCCGCCTTGATCGTGGGGGCGAGCCCCTTCTTCTCGAGCCGGTTGTAGATGAAGGGCTTGAAGAGCTCGACGGCCATCTTCTTGGGCAGCCCCGCCTGATGGAGCTTCAGCTCCGGACCCACCACGACGACGGAACGGCCCGAATAGTCGACGCGCTTGCCGAGCAGGTTCTGCCGGAAACGGCCCTGCTTTCCCTTCAACGTATCCGAGAGGGACTTCAAGGGCCGGTTGTTCGAGCCCTTGAGCACACGGCCCCGGCGGCCGTTGTCGAAGAGCGCGTCCACGGCCTCCTGAAGCATCCGCTTCTCGTTGCGCACGATGACTTCCGGCGCGCGCAGCTCCAGCAGCTTCTTCAAACGGTTATTGCGGTTGATGACCCGCCGGTAGAGATCATTCAGATCCGACGTCGCGAAGCGTCCGCCATCCAGCGGCACGAGCGGCCGCAGCTCGGGCGGAATGACCGGGATGACATCCAGGATCATCCAGTCGGGCCGGTGGCCGGAGCGCCGGAACGCGTCGCAGACCTTGAGGCGCTTGGCCGCCTTCTGGCGTTTGATCTGCGACGTCTCCGTCTTCATGATCATGCGCAGCTCATCGGCCAGCATGTCCACGTCGACCCGCTGCAGCAGCTCCTTGATGGCCTGCGCGCCCATTTTCGCGACGAACACGTCGCCGTACTCCGCGCGCAGCGCCCGGTAGCGCTCCTCGGAGAGCAGCTCTTTTTCCGACAGGTCCGTCTCGCCGGGATCGATCACGACGTAGGACTCGAAATAGAGAATCCGCTCCAGGTCCCGAAGCGAGATATCGAGCAGATGCCCGATTCGCGACGGAAGCCCCTTGAAGAACCAGACGTGGGAGACCGGCGAGGCGAGCTCGATGTGCCCCATCCGCTCGCGGCGGACCTTGGACTTGGTCACCTCGACGCCGCACTTGTCGCAGACGACGCCGCGGTGCTTCATCCGCTTGTACTTGCCGCAGAGGCATTCCCAGTCGGTGATCGGGCCGAAGATCTTCGCGCAGAAGAGACCGTCCCGCTCGGGCTTGAATGTCCGATAGTTGATGGTCTCGGGCTTGGTGACCTCACCGAACGACCAGGATCGAATCTTCTCCGGCGAGGCCAGAGAGATCTTGATCGCGTTGAAGTCCTTCAGCGTCGTCGGTTTATTGGCGAAAGCGAGCGTATCCACTCTATTCGCTCCTTATCCGCGCTCCGCGCGCGGGAGGCGGGAGGCGGGAGGCGGGAGCCGAAGCTCCCA
>JBKPDV010000210.1:0-13541 GCA_046728075.1 Acidobacteriota bacterium
GAAGGTAGGCGTCTGCCCCTTCGAGCAGGGTCAGGCGTGTCGCGTACGGGAGCCTCGCGATGATCTTGCCCGCCGGAGCCGCGGTTTCCCGCAGCAGAGCCGCCCGAGAGGTGACGAAGACATCGGCGCCGCGCTTTTCCTCCTCCAGGAGCTCGGGCGGCGAGGCGGCCTGGCAGAGGCCGGCGGTCAGGAGCAGGATCAGCCAGAACAGCAAAACGGCGAACAGGAGCCTCGGGCGTTTCATAGCAACCTCCTCCATGCGTGGTTGCGGGCCGCGCTGAGGTGCGGCTCGCGGTGACGGTGGCGGGAGCGGAGACGGGAGCGTCTCCGTTGACGACTCGTTTGAAGATCTCTCCCGTGAAGGATTCGCCGCCGATCGACGGCGTCAGGATGACCTGGACTTTGTCGGACAGCCGGTCGGCGAACGTCTTGGGAATCAGGAGGGGATTGGACTGGACGAGCTCGGCCTCCCGTTTCAAGCTCTCGAACTGAGCCAGTGACGTCGTTCGGATCGCGTAGGCCTCCGCGTCGGCGATGGTCTTGCGGCGCTGAGCTTCGGCGTCCGCCTGGATCCGCGCGATCTCCGAGTCCGCTCGAGCCCGCTGGACGCGCGTTTCCCTGTCGGCTTGCGCCTCGAGCTTCTTCTGGTCGATCTCCTTCTCCTTCTGCGCGAGCACGAACTTCATGGCCTCGGATTCCCCGCGCGCGGCAATCAGGCGCTGCGACGCGGCGGCTTCGGCCGCCTTCTCGGTGCGGACCTTTACGGCTTCCGCCTCCAGCTTCGACTTCTCGACCTCCTTCGTCTTGAGCTTCAGCGTCACGTCGATGCGCTCGGTGCTCTGGACTTCGTCGACGAGCGCGATTCGCCCGCGCTCGTACTCGGGAGGAAGCGTCAAGTCGCCGATCAAGACCTCCTTCAAGACGATCCCGCTCTCGGCAAGGCGGAGGCGCGCCGTTTGACCGGCAGCGGCCGCGAGCTCTTCGCGTTTGTCCGACACGAGCCGCCGGACCTCGTACGCCGGGGCCGCGCCTCGGAAGGCGGAGGCAAGGACCGGCGTGACCAGCTCGCGCGCCGGATCGGCCGGCAGCGCCGCCCATTTGGAGAGCAGCCGGCCGCGGTCGATCGCCCAGCGCGCCTGGACCGTCAGCTGCGCGATCACGCCCTCCCGCGTCGAGACGCTGAAGGTGCTGGCCGCTCCCGAGAGGATCTGATCGGAGACACGCACGGCGTGGAGGTCATAGAGCGACCGCGGCCGCCAGTGCGTTCCGGGCGGCAGCATTTCCAGGTTTCCCGTGAAGCGATTGACGGCCACGCCCGCGTACCCCGGCTCGACCTCGCGAAAGCTGCCGCGCAGGAAGCGATACCCCGTCAGCAGGAGAAGAAGAACCGCCAGTACGAGAAGGAGCCGTGGTCCCGAGATCCTGGGAGGAGGGAAGTCGGGAAGGGGGATTGCCGAAAGCAGACGCCTCAAGCGAAGACCGAGATCCTTTTCGGGCTCGGGGGGCGAGGGCGGAGCCGGGGAAGGGCTAGCGCTTTCCATCGGGGGCCTCCGGATCGTTCGGCGCGTCACCACGGCGCGTCGGAGGCTGGTTCTCTCCAGCTCCCACATCAGCAGAGCGCTCCGGCGAGGTCGCCCTGAGGCATCGCCGCGGAAAGATGCAGATCGATTGCGGCGGAGATGTGGCGGCGCGAGAATGGAGTCATGCGCTCCCCGAATCGGATCCTGGGGGATTGGTTCGTCCGGCAGATCTCCCGGCCGCGGCGGGAGTACCGCCGATTCGTTTTCAACAACGAGGAGAGGCTGAAAAGCCGGATCCGCCCCGGAGACGTGGTCTTAGTCGACGGCGACCAGCGCGTCTCCCAGGTGGTGAAATACCTGACGATGTCCTCCTGGTCCCACAGCGCGCTCTACATCGGGAGCGCCCTGATGCGGGATCCCACACGCCGCGTCGAAATCAAGCGGGTCTTCGGCCGCGAGGCCCGATACCTGATCGCGGAGGCGCTCATCGACGAAGGTGTCGTGATTTCTCCGCTGACCAAATACATCGATTTCAATATCCGGGTGTGCCGGCCGGTCGGGCTGACGCGGGAGCAGATCCAGACGGTGATCGACTATGTGGTGGCGCGCGTGGGGCACCGCTACGATCGTCGCAACATCTTCGACCTCTTCCGCTATCTGCTGCCGCTGCGTCTCATTCCGATGCGCCTGCGCGAAGATGCCCTGCACTTCGGCAGCGGGAAGGACACCGAGACGATCTGTTCCTCGCTCCTGGCCGAGGCGTTTGCGCGAGTCGGCTTCGAGATCCTTCCCATCCACATCCGCAAGCACGCGGTCGTGCGCGGCAAGCTGCGCGAGAAGATCTTCGGCCGGCCGACTCGCCGGACTCGCAGCGGCTTCCTGGGCGCGCGTCACTCGAGTCTCTGCGTGCCGGAGGACTTCGACCTCTCTCCTCACTTCGACGTCGTGAAGTTCAACGCCCGCGAGCCCATCCGCTTCCCCTACGAACGCACGGACTGATCGAGAACTCCCTCTCCCTCCGGGAGAGGGGCGGGGTGAGGGGGAAACGTCAGCGTCCCGAGTCCCGCTGCTACCGCGCGTCGACGCGAAGGAGCACCGCACGGTCGGGGCGCAGGGTGATCGAAGGAAACGGGAGAGGATCCGGGCCGGCGGGTTCGAAGCGGAATCGGCGCAGAAGAGTAGCGAGCACGAGCACGGTCTCCATCATCGCGAAACGCTCGCCGATGCAGACTCGCGGCCCGCCGCCGAAGGGAAGGAAGACGTATTTCGGCAGCCGCGCCGTGCTGCCATCGAGCCAGCGCTCGGGGCGGAAACGTTCGGGCTCCTCGAACCATCTCGGATCGCGATGGAGGACCCAGGGCGAAAAATAAATCGTCGCGCGCGCCGGAATCGTGTAACCGCCGAGCGTGCAATCGGCGAGAGCCTCCCGGCCGATCACGTACGCGGGAGGATAGAGCCGAAGCGCCTCTTTGACCACCGCCTCCGCGTAGGTCAGGCGCGGAAGGTCTTCCGCGCAGGGGAGACGATCGCCGAGGATCTGGGAGACCTCGCGCCAGAGCCGTTCTCCCACTTCCGGATGGCGGGCGAGCAACACGAGTGTCCAGGAAAGGGCAGTCGCCGTCGTTTCGTGCCCCGCGAGAAAGAGCGTGATCACCTCGTCGCGGATCTGCTTGTCGGACATCGGGCGTCCCTCATCGTCGCGCGCCGCCAGCAGCATCGAGAGCAGATCCCCGCGGTCGCCCGGCTGCGCGCGGCGCTCTCCGAGAACGCGCGTCACGAAACGATCGAGGCGGGCCACGCCCGCGCGGTAACGCAGGTTTCCGGGAATCGGCACGGCGTCGGGAATCCGGAAGGGTCGGCGAAAACGTTTGGCGATTACCCGGACGACCCGATCGAAGGAACGCTCGATCTCATCGATATCCTCGGCGACCTCCGCGTCGAAGAGCGTTTTGCAGACGATCTCCATCGTCACGCGCATCAAGTCGTGATGGACGTCGTAAACCTCTCCGGAGCGCCATCGGCCGCCGAGCCGGTCCGCGAAGCTCGCCATGACGTTTCCATAACCGTCGATCCGGTCCGGATGGAAGGCGGGAGCCGCGAGACGGCGCTGCCGCAGCCAGAAATCTCCTTCGCTCGTCAGCAAGCCGTTTCCGAAGATCGCGGTGACGTGTTTAAAGAAGAACGTGTGCTTGATGAAGTTGCCGCGCTGCGTCAGGAGCACCGCTTCGATGTCCCGGGGGTTCTGGAGGAAGAAGACCTGGCTCGCGGCGAGCCGGAAATAGACGAGGTCCCCGTGCTCGCGCCGGCAGGCGGTGAAGAAGCCCAGGACATCGCGCGCAAACTCGGGAAGGCTCCCGACGAGCGGATGGCCGCGCGGACCCGGCGGCCGGTGCCTGGCGGGACGCGCCGGCCGGGGCAGAGTGCTCAGGGCCGGATTTCCCCCGCGACGAGCTTCAAGTCCTCGACGAGAGCGCCGTAGATGCTCTGCTGTCCGGCTTCGTTCTCGGCCCGAAGGACCGCCGAGGGATGGTAGGTCGCCAGGAGCTTCGGAGCCCACGCCGATCCGAGGAACTTCCCGCGGTCGCGCGTGATGCGAAAGTCAGGACCGATCAGCGCCCTGGAAGCCGTAGCGCCCAGGCAGACGAGAACCCGCGGGCGGATCGCCGCGAGCTCGGCTTCGAGCCAGGGTCGACAGGCAGTCATCTCCGCGGCGACCGGTGTCTGGTGGATCCGCCGCTTCCCGCGCTCGAGAAACTTGAAATGTTTGACGACGTTGGTCACGTAGAGCTCGTCTCGGGGAAGTCCCGCCTCGATCAGCGCCCGGTCGAGCACTTCGCCCGCCGGCCCGACGAACGGAGCCCCCTGCAGGTCCTCGGAATCGCCGGGCTGCTCGCCCACCAGGACCGCGCGAGCGCTCACCGGTCCTTTCCCGAAAACCGTCTGGGTCGCCCGTCGGTAAAGGTCGCATCCGCGGCAGGATGCGGCGGCGCGCGCGAGCTCGGCGAGGTCGTCCGTTACCGGCACGAAAGCGGCCGCGCCGGTGGCGGGTGCAACCACTCTCCCCGCCTCGACGTCGGCGGCGAGCCGGCGGAGAGAGTCGAGCTCCGGATCGCCGCGCTTCAAGAGAATGTCGCGATTTCCCGAAGCGATGCGGAAGAGGACGGAGTAGAGAAGCCCCCAGCGAGCGGGATCGCTGTGCGCGGCAACGGTTCGAGCGAGCTCGAGAAAGGCGCGAGGTACGGTCAACTCCGTCACCGGGACGCGGTCCTCGGGACTCGGGCCTCGGGGTTCGGAGGCCCGAGGCGCGGGCGAGTCGAACAAGCTCGGCTCGAGGGCATTCGCGGATGAGGTGGCTGAATCCCGCCAGACCACTTCCGCGGGCGAGACCCCCTGGGCGAGGAGGCGTCGCGCGGCGTCTCGCCAGCCTTCGAAAGTCGGGGCGATCCGAATCTCCCGCACGGAGAGATGTTATTGCGGATCGCTGGTCCGCGGTGCCCGGGATGGCAGAGCGAGCCGACGGGCTGCCGGCTATTTCAGGCGAATCGATAGCGAGCGGCCGCAGGCGCGTGCCCAGCGGCGCAGGAACGAGACCGTCGGATTGCTCTCTGCCCTCTCCGCCTGGGCCACGGCCTGCTGGGTGTGGCCGAGACGGTCCGCGAGCTCCGTTTGCGTCAGACCCGCTTTCTCCCGCGCCCGTCGGAGCAGGTCGCCCGCGGCGCCGTCTTCGGCGGTGCGGGGCCGGCGCCTACCCGATGTCTTCTTAGTCACAATGTAGGTATTGTAACACGGGACTTCCGGCGAGAGGCAGGGCGCCTCCGGGTCGTGCGGGGCTGGCACGTCTCGCACGCGAACATCGTCCGCCCGGTCAGAAGGAATGTGGCGATTCGCGAGCCGCAGCGCAGGCAGGTCTCCTGCTGATAGACGTAGAAGCGGCGGCGGCCGTGCCGCGAGAGGGACCGTTCCATCGGCTCGATCGTCCAGATTCGCCCCTCTCCGACCCCGCGCCGGAGGAGGCGCTTCGTCACGCTCCAGAGCCCTTTCAATTCCGAGGCCGACAGGGAGCTCGACGGTCGGAGCGGATGAAGGCCCGTCAGAAAGAGAATCTCCGCCCGGTAGATGTTGCCGATCCCGGCGACGACGCGCTGATCCATGAGGGCATGGCCGATGGCTCGGTCGGTTCGCCGCAGCCGCTCGAGGAAGATAGACTCTCCCCCGCGACAGGAGATTGGATCGGGACCGAGGCGGTCGAGAATCGCGAGGCGCTCGTCCGAGCTGATGAGCTCGCACGTCGGGGGGCCGATGAGATCCCACGTCGCTCCCGCCGTCGAGAGCCGCAATCGGACCGTCGGACGCGGCGCGGGAGGCGGGGAAGCGAACCTGTAGAAATCCCCGAACATCCCGAGGTGGACGTGCACGATCGGCCCATCGCGCCAGTGGTGGAAAAGATGTTTCCCCCGCGCCTCCACGCGCTCGAAGACTTTGCCGCTGAGGGTCCGGGCCTGCCTTGCAAAACGAGGCTGGGCGGCGGAGGCCCGGACGCGGCGTCCCGAAAGATCCCGGTTCTGCTGTCGGGCGAAGCGGTGAAGGACCGGACCTTCCGGCACGTCAGCCGACCAGGCGGTCGTGCTCCGCCCGGATGAAGGCGTAGCACTCGCAGGCGGCCGCCTCCAGGCCGGCCCGATCCTTCACCTGTATCCGGGCTCGCCGGTAGTCGATCAGCTTCTTGCGGCGAAGCGCGCCCGCGCACTTGGTTACGCTCGCGCGCCGCATGCCGAGCATTTCCGCAAGGAACTCCTGGGTGAGCGCGACCTCGTCGCCCGGCACGCGGTCGTGCGACATCAGAAGCCACCGCGCGCACCGCTGGTCCGCGGAGTGGACCCGGTTGCAGGCGGCGGACTGCCCGACCTGGGTCAGCAAAGCCTGAGCATATCGTCCGACGACGTCCCGCAGCGGCGCGCAGGTCTTGAGCTCCCGCCGGAAGGCTCGGACATCCAGGCGCGCGGCGTCGCCGGGAATCTGAACGAAGGTATCCATCGGAGACCGCCCGTCGCCGAGATGAACGGCAAGCCCGACGAACCCTTCATTCCCGATGGTCGCGACCTCGAGCGTCCCGCCTTCGGACATCCGGGTCACGACGGACGCCACGCCGCTTCGGGGGAAGTAGACATGGGCAATCGGCTGATCGATCCCGTGAAGGCCCTGCCCTCTGCGAAAGGGGATCGGCTCGAGCTGGGCGGCCAGACGGCGGTAGTCGGCGGCCGGCAAGAAAGCCAGCAGCCGATTCGCATCCTGGCGCTTCGGTTTCGGTTTCGGCAAAGCGGCTCTCCGGGCCCGTCGGTTGACTGTCTTTCTGCCCGTAAATCCTCCTTCGCCCGCTTCCCGAAAACTGTACGCTAGCGTACAGACGGAGCCTGCGCGAGGGTCTACGTTTTCGGCATGGTTCCCGAGGCCGGTCCGGCCCTCGACCTCGAGGTCGCAAGGCGCCTGGGAGGGGCAGCCAAACCCGAGGCCCGTTTTTCGACGGATCCGGCCGCAGCCGATCAACTGATCGCCAGGTTGGAACGCGAGTCCGTGTTCGCGGAGTGCGAGCAGGCCGATGGCCTCTGGTACTGCGTCCTGACGGCCGATGTGGCGGGTGTGCGCGAGCGCATCGCGACCGGCAGCGGCGAGACGCAGTCGCTCGCCGTGTGCCGCGCCGTCGCGCATTTGCCTCTGCGCCAGGGCACGGATCCGAGCGAGGGGAGCACTCCGTCTGCCTTTCCGAGAGGGCTCTGTCAGGAGTGCGGCGCCGCGCTCGAAAAGGGCGTGCGATCCCAAGCGCGTTTCTGCCCCGTCTGCGCGTATCGCCGTGGAAAGGCTGCGCACGCCGCCTTCGAGCGGACCCGTCATTCCGGCAGGGGACGGCGGGTCCGGCCGCCGGCAACCGGCCTGGCCGTTTCGTCCGGCGTTCCGTTACTGCAAGCCTATCGGCGGCCCCGAGATCACGAAGAGAGTTGAGCGCCGGCCGTTCCCGGCCCCTTCGTTGAAAACAGGAGCCGTCCGTTCTCCAGAGCCGTATCGCGCAGCGTGACGGCGAGGGCGTGGCCCAGGTCTTCCACCGGATGAACCTCGATCTGCTTGCGGACCTCTTCTGGCAGATCTTCCAAATCTGCCTCGTTGTCTGAAGGAATCACGATCGAGGTAATGCCCGCCCTCACGGCGCCCAGGATCTTCTCCTTCAGGCCGCCGATCGGAAGCACGCGACCCGAGATCGTGATCTCGCCTGTCATGGCCACGTCGTTGCGCACGGGCCGCTTCGAGAGCGCCGAGACGAGGGCCGAGGCCATGGCGATTCCAGCGGAGGGCCCGTCCTTCGGGATTGCGCCCGCCGGGACGTGGACGTGGACATCGCACTCGAACTCGCGCTCTTCGATCCCAAGCCAACCCGCGTGCGACCGGGCAAAGGTCCATGCCGCCTTGGCCGATTCCTTCATCACATCCCCGAGCTGGCCCGTCAGGATCAGGTCCCCCTTGCCGCGCATGAGGGAGGATTCGACGAACATGATGTCGCCGCCGGCGGGTGTGTAGTACATGCCGGTTGCGATTCCGACCTGGTCCTCCCGCGCCATCTTTTCCGCATGCACTCTGGGACGCCCCAGGTGCGCGGGCACGTCCGCGGCTTCAATAGTCACACGATCGATCTCGTGCGCCGCGATCCGGCGAGCGACCTTGCGGGCGAGCTTGCCCAGGGCGCGTTCCAGCTGCCGGACTCCCGACTCTCGCGTGTAGCCCGTGATCACTTTGCGAATGGCGTCGTCGGAGAGCTCCAGTTGGCCGTCGGCGAGCCCGTTCTCGGCGACCTGACGGGGCATCAGGTAGGTGCGCGCGATCCGCAGCTTCTCCTCTTCGGTGTAGCCCGCGAACTCGACCACCTCCATCCGGTCCAGCAGGGGAGCCGGGATGCTTTGAATGAAGTTGGCCGTCGCGATGAAGAGCACTTCGGAAAGATCGAAAGGAACTCCCAGGTAGTGGTCGGTGAACGAATCGTTCTGCGCCGGGTCGAGCACCTCGAGCAACGCCGACGCCGGATCCCCCTGATAGGAGATACCGAGCTTGTCCACTTCGTCCAGGAGAAAGACGGGGTTCTTGGTCCCCGCCTGCTTCATGCCCTGGAGAATGCGCCCGGGCAGAGCACCGATGTAAGTCCGCCGGTGTCCGCGGATGTCGGCTTCGTCTCGGGCTCCTCCGAGCGAGATGCGCACGTACTTGCGTCCCATCGCACGAGCGATCGACTTGGCGATCGAAGTTTTCCCCACGCCGGGCGGGCCGATGAAAAGCAGAATGCGCCCCTTCGCGCGCGCTGATTCACGCGTGTCCTTGCCGACGTCCGTCCTGCCGGGCACCGAAGCCGCGCCCGGTGCCGAACCGGGGGAGACTTCTGCTGCCGCATCGGTCTTCTCGGCTTCGGCCTCGGCCTCGCGCCGTCCGCCTGCCGCCTCGTGGGCTTGCGAAAGCTGCCGCACGGCGAGGAACTCCAAGATGCGGTCCTTGACGTCCTTCAAGCCGTAGTGGTCTTCGTCGAGGATCCGAGCGGCCCTCTGGACGTCCAGATCTTCTACGCTGCGGGCATTCCAGGGAAGCTCCGCGAACGTTTCGAGATAGGTCCGGATGACCTGAGACTCCATCGACTCGCGCCCGATGCGCGAGAGGCGTCCCCATTCCCGATCGACCTCGCGTCGCGCCTCCTCGGGCAGATCCAGGGCGTCGAGCTTGGACTTCAGATCCTTCAGAGAATCGTCCTCGGAGCCCTCGCCTTCGCCGAGCTCTTTCTGGATAGCCTTCATCTGCTCGCGCAGATACATCTCGCGCTGGCGCCCGCCGAGCTCTTCCTTGACCTTGGACTGGATGTCTTCCTGCGCCGAGAGGACATCGATCTGCCGCTGCACGTGGAGAAGGACGCGGCGCAGCCGATCCTCGACAGAAAGTGTTTCGAGGAGCGCCTGGCGCTGCTCCGCGGAAATGTCGATGTAACCGGCGACAACATCGGCCAGCCGGCCGGGCTCATCGATCTCGGCCAGGATCTGTTCGATCGTTTCGTCGGGCAGACCCAGCTTCTTGCCGAGCTCCGCCGCACGCTCGCGCGCTTCGCGGTGCAGGGCCATGAAGGCTGGGTCCCTCGGATCGAGCGGAGTCATCTCTCTGGCGGGCTGGACCGTCGCTTCGAGATAGCCGTCCTTGGAGAGGTACCGTGCCGCGATTCCGCGCTCCACGCCCTCGAGAATCAGGCGCACTCCCCCCAGGCCCTGCTGCACCGAGCCGATCTTGGCGATGGTTCCGATGGTGTAGAGCAGCAGAGGGGTGACATTCTCGGCGTCCTCCCTCTGCGCGACGGCGAAGACCCGCCGTTCCCCGTCGTTCCCGTTTTTCAGCGCGGCCTGAATGGCGCGAAGGGTCGCGGGGCGTCCGGCGGCGATGGGAAAACTCACTCCCGGCAACAGAACCGTGTTGCGCATCGGGACGACCGGGAGGATCAAAGTCTCAGACATTTTCAGCACCTCTTTGAGGAGAACCTTGTTCGCCTCTGCTCCAGAACAGCTCCAGAACTTCCACCCTTCCACGCGAACTACGGGCCCACGGGCCGCGTCGATTCGGATTGGCCCAAAGGCTCGTGATTCGCCTTCTCGGAGGATTCCGGATAGGGAAGGGTCCTGATTCGAAGCCTCACCAGAAATAACAAAAGCGTATTCCCGCAACTTCCTGCAAAGCCCCGGCGTGGCGCCGCGAGGCGATCCATTGGGGTCCAAGCTCGCGAGCCGTCGAACGGGTCGCACGACGCTCTCGGACCGGCATCTGGCTTGCAGCTTCCGACCTGGAGCGCACCCTTTTTGCGCTCGACAAATTGTCCAGAGGAGGCTCCCATGGATCAGAGAACAATCGTTTTGATCGGCGCGATCGTGGTCGTTCTCGCCATCGCCGCGGTGGCCTGGATTTGGTTGCGCCGTCGCCGCACGGATCTCTTGCGCCGGCGCTTCGGGCCGGAATATCAACGCGCGGTCGAGACGACCGGAGACGTTCGGAAGGCGGAAGCGGATCTGGAGGCACGTCAGAGACGCGTAGCGAAGTTTCCGATCCGGCCTCTCTCAGCCGCCGACCAGGCCCGGTATCAGGAGAGCTGGCGCCAAATCCAGACTCGCTTTGTCGATGACCCGAAGGGGGCGGTCGCGGAAGCCGACCGCGTGGTGAAGGACGTCCTTCAGGCCCGGGGTTATCCGATGTCGGACTTCGACCAGCGTGTGGCGGACATTTCCGTGGATCATCCGGCTGTCGTCTCCAACTATCGTGCGGCCCGCGAAATCGCGCGGCGCAGCGCCTCGGGTGAGGCCACGACGGAAGAGCTTCGCCAATCCCTCGTTTATTACCGCGGCCTGTTCGAAGACTTGCTGGAGAGTCCCGAGACGGTTCGAAAGGAGGCCAGAGGATGAACGACGTCGTAAAAGAGAGAAACCTGACGACGGCCGAGATCGCAGAAGCCGGACGATCCGGTGCACCAATCGAGAACCGACCGCAGCGACCGTCGGCGACGCAATCGTACGAGGAGCCCGCGCGGCCTGCCGCGGCGCCCGAGAGTCGCATTCAACTCTTCTCGGGGGATGAGGCGCAGACGTTTCGAAGCGAGTGGACGGAGATCCAGGCGAGTTTCGTGGATGAGCCTCGCGGCTCGGTCGAGAAGGCGGACGGGCTCGTGGCCCGGGTCGTCCAGCGGCTGGCGGAAGTCTTCGCCGACGAACGCGCCAAGCTGGAAAAAGAGTGGGCCCGTGGAGCGGACGTGTCGACCGAGGATCTCCGCCAGGCGCTCCAGCGCTATCGCTCTTTCTTCGATCGATTGCTCTCGGTCTGACGGTCTGAGGGTTTGCGGCGAGCCGCCACCGGCCGGATCGTCAGGGAATGAGTTGGCGGATGAGGAAGAGAAGCTCTTCCGGGACGAAGGGCTTCTTGACGCAGTTCTCGGCTGGAACGCGTAACACCGTGGCTTCCCGGCGATCGGCGATGGCGGAGAGGACGATTCGCGGAATCCGGGACAGCTTCGCGTCCTGAGAGACTTCCTCCGAGAAGTCCCATCCGCTCACCAGCGGCAGCATCAGGTCGAAAAGAATGAGGTCGGGCGGATCGGAGTGCCGCAGGATCAGCAGCGCGTCGGCTCCGTTGCCGGCGGGGATGACGCGGTATCCGGCCTCTTCCAGAAGCCTCTGGATCTCGCTGCGCAGATCGAAGTCGTCCTCGACGAGAAGAATCGTTCTCTGTGCCACAACTCCCGGATCCTGCACGCTTCGCGCCGAATTTCCCGCTCGAGGTCGCCTTACGCTTGGCGAGCGGTCTCCTGGAAGCGCCCGATCTTCTCGCGAATCGCCTCCGGGACGGAGACGGGCACGAAGTCCCGCTGGCGTACGCAGACGAGGATGTACTTGCCGCTAGCCACGAGCTCGGGATCGTCTCGGCGCCGGACCTCGAAGTCCAGGTGAAGCGACCGGTTTCCGATCCGGCTGGAATACGCCTCGACGGCCAGCAGCTCGTCCAGCTTGACGGGGCGATAGAACTGACACTCGACCCGGACTCGGGGCAGCCAGATCCCGAGCGTCTCGAAGAGGAAGCGGTAATTCAGGCCCGCTTCCCGCAGCATCTCCGCTTCGGCCAGGGCAAAGAAACGCAAATAAGCCTGGTAGTTGATGATCCCGGCCGCGTCGATGTCCTCCCAGCGAACGTATTCCTCGATCCGATAACGGGCCACGAGGTCCTCCTCTCGCCCGGCGGAGCCGGGATGGGCATTATCCGCGGGGCGGCAGACGGCCGCCGATGGTATATTGTTATCTTGGTAACAAAGACCTGGTCGCGTGAGAGCCGCGAAGTCGATCGCCGGTTCCTCCACGCGTTCGAAACGGGCGCGCTGGCGGAGGAAGACTTTCGCCATCGTGACCACATCCGGGCCGCCTGGCTTCTCCTGCACGAGGGGCCTCCGGCCGCGGCGCTGCAGCGTTTCTCCGAGGCCTTGAAACGGTTCGCGGCAGCACACGGCAAATCGGGCCTCTACCACGAGACAATCACCTGGGCGTACCTGCTTCTCATCAACGAGCGCATGGAACGGGGAGGCCGGCAGCGGAGCTGGCAAGATTTCTCATCGGCAAACGCAGACCTCCTGGCCTGGCGTCCGTCGATCCTGGCTGAGTACTACCAGCCAGAGACCCTGAGTTCGGACCTCGCCCGGCGTGTCTTTCTGCTGCCGGACCGGCTGAAAGACTGAGCACGCAACTGTCCGAAGAACAGCGGGATAGGGACCGGTCGGCGTCCTTCTTCGGCTGGAGCCGTGACGGGTTTTGTCACCGGATCGTCCGCCTTCCCGCTACTATATCTATTGTCTTCAAAGGTTTCGGACCAAAAATTTCCTTGGCGTCGGGTTTGCGAAAAGGACCGGTGCTAAGGAGAACCATTTGGAAGAGGTGATCAGAGAAAGGGCGGCCGCTCTCCCGACGGATGAGACTTACACGGTCGCCATGGAGAAGGGATCGCTCCAGGCCGAGAAATTCTCGGAGAACATCAAGTATTCCGTTTCCCTCTCTGGCCCCGTCGAAGAGCGGTGGTGCCGGGCCTTTCACGTCGCGCAACTGGACTCGACCGACTTCTTTCTCTATCGCCTCGAGCCCACCTACAGGATCGTCACCTTCCAGGTCCCCTCCGACGTTAGCCCGGCGCGCGTGACTCGATTGATCGAGCGTCTCGAGCGGCTGGTCGAGGACGTCAACCGCAGCGCGTCGCTCTGGGGAGCGGCCGACTAAGCACGTCGCTTCCGCTTACTCGGGACCTGCGCCCTGCGGGCGCACCGGCTCGCGGCTCGCCCAAAGGGGTTCGACCGCGAGCCTGGTCCCTCGCGGCGCTCTCGCTCCCGCGGCGCGCGCCTCCTCCCCTCTGGGAGACTTCGCGCGCCGCGACCCGGACTGTCGCTGGGTCGCCGAAGCAAGGGAGACTCCCGCCCTTAATGGTGTCTGTGAG
>JBKPDV010000211.1:0-8345 GCA_046728075.1 Acidobacteriota bacterium
GAGCAAGAACGCGACCCTGCGTCAGTTCCACGACGCCTTCGTGGCACAGGGGGCGCTTCCGATTCCGCTCGTGCGCCGCCTCCTGTTCCGATGACGGCACCGGAGGGGGAGCGTCCCTTCTCGGAGGCCTATGCGACGCTCGACTCGCTCCGGGCTCTGGCCCGCACCTGGAACGATTCCCCGCCGATGCGGCAGATCGGGGTGCGTCTGGACTTCACGCGCATCGATCGCGTTCGCGCGGTCATCGATCCGGTCCAGCCCTACCACCGCGGCGGTATGGGGACGGACGCCGTCAACGGCGCGGTGCTGGCCGGGCTCTTCGATCTCGCCATCGGAACCGTCGGCTGGCTCACACGGCCCGAGACCCGTTCGGCAACGGTGTCGCTCGCGATGACGTTTCTCCGGCCGACTCGCGGCGATCGAATCGCGGTCGAAGCGCGATTGCTTCGAGGCGGAATGAACCTGATCTTCGCCGCCGCGGAGATCCTCGACGGAGAGAACCAGGTCACCGCGCGCTGCGACGGCACCTGCGCCGTCGCGATGGGAAAATTCGCAGAAAACGACTTCTATTCGCGGATGAGGGGAAAGGAGTCTTGAGGCGCCGGGCGCTGGATCTCTCGCCTCAACGCCTCACGGCGCGCGCAGCGCGCTCGTCGTTTCTCGCACCTGGGCGGCGCACCTGGAGATCACCTCGGCCGTCTTTTTCGCGGCGGCGTTGACGTCCTCGTACTGTTTCTCCTCGATCGACTCCCGTACGGAGGGCAGCGTCTTGACGGCGTAGCCTGTGTAGAACCCGGGCGCGTAGAGATAGTGCTTGAACCACGGCCGGCGGGGCAGCCCCTCTTCTCGAGTGAACGTCCGCTCCGCAGAGCGCAGAAGCGCGTTGACGCGAGAGAGACGCGCCGGATCCGCCGGTGCCTTGAGCGAGGCGAGGGCGGTCTCGTAGTCTTTCGCTGCCTGCGCCAGCTCCGCTGCCGCATTTTCGATCGGCGACAAGTCGAAATAGGGGACGGGCCGCTGCTTTTTCGGCGCGACGAACGGCTCCTTCGGGTCCGCGGTCGCCTCGGGCAGTCCCTCTTCGATCTCCCGTGCCAGCTCTTCGGTCTCTTCGCGCTTGTCTTTGGCCAGTTTCTGGATTTCTTCCACGTACTTGTGGATCGTGTCGGCGAGCGCCGCGAAATCGAGCGGCAGGATGTCGGCGTCCGCCACCCGCATCAGCGTCGTGCCCGTGACCTGCGCGAGCGCCCGCCCGTAGGCAAAGTCGGTGTCGGCGAACTTCGAGTACCACGCAAAGTCGTCGTAGATCGAGTGATAGACGCCGCCTCCTCCTTCGCCGCCGAAACCGTAGTTGAGCGACGCGATTCCGAGGTGCTGGAGGAACGGAGTGAAGTCCGAGCCCGAGCCGAGCGCACCGATTCGCCAGTTCTTGCGGTCTCGAATCTCGCGCCTCTCCTCGGGCTTTTTCGCGTCATCGATCTGGTGCAGCCGCAGTCGCCGGCCCACGGGAATCTTCTTCTCCGGATCCTCGACCTCGGCGGCCACTTCGTTGACCAGAGTCTCGAGAGTGTGAGAGCCGGCGGCATCGAAGAATCCCCGGCCGTTCGAGTCGGTGTTCAGGTAGAGGACGGCTTTGCGCTGCAGCTCTTCCGCATGCGTCTCGGCCCACTCGGTCGAACCGAAGAGCCCTTCTTCCTCGCCGTCCCAGGCGCAGAGCAGGATTGTTCGCTTCGGTTTCCATCCGGCGCGTAAGAGGGAGGCGAAAGAGCGGGCCTCTTCGAGCAGCGCGGCCTGGCCCGAAATCGGATCCATCGCTCCATTGACCCAGGCGTCATGGTGATTGCCGTGAATCACCCATTCCTCCGGCCAGGTGGCGCCGGGAATTCTCGCGATGACGTCGTGGGCAGGAACGATCTTCCAGTCGAACGCGAGCTTCAAATGGACCGTCGTGGGACCCGGGCCGATGTGGTACGTGATCGGGAGGGCTCCTCGCCATTCGAGAGGTGCGATCGGTCCCGCCATCGCCGCTAAGAGCGGCTGGGCGTCGCCGTAGGAGATCGGCAGCACCGGGATCTTCGTCAGGGTCTTTGCGTCCTGGAGGTTCCAGTGCTCCGGCTTCCTGGTGGCGCCCACGCCGGGTGTCAAAGGATCGCCGGGGTAGAGGGGCATGTCCGCGACGCTTCCGCGTTGAACACCCTGGGAGGGGCGCCACGCGCCCTTCGGGTAGACGTCGCCGTCGAAGTAGCCGTCGTCCTTCGGATCGGAGTAGATCAGGCACCCGATCGCGCCGTGCTCCGCCGCGACCTTCGGCTTGATTCCTCGCCACGAGCCGCCGTATCGGGCGATGACGATCCGCCCGCGCACATCGACACCGAGGCGCTCGAGGCGTTCGTAGTCGGCGGGCACTCCGTAGTTGACGTACACCAGAGGGCCCGACACGTCGCCATCGATCGAATAGGCGTTGTAGCTGGGAAGCTGCCGGTCGGTCTGGGAAGAGGTGGGATCTCCCGCGATGGGCGGCTCGGCGAGCTTGGCGCGGAAGGGAGTCGGGGCCGTCATCTCGAGCACACGAATACGAGGAGTGGGGAAGAGGACGTAGAAGGTCTCGATGGACGCCTCCAGCCCCCACTCGCGGAATTTGCCGAGGATCCACTTTGCATTCTTCTCGTCCGCGGCCGATCCCAGGTGATGAGGCTCCGCGGAAAGGACCCGGTCGTACTCCCGGATCGCCGCCGGATCCGGCAGCTGCCGGAACTGCTCTTCCCATTTCCGCTGCGTCGCTGCGTTCTGTGCGAGAAATCCGCGTGCCGGCGTCACCGTCGCGGCCAGGAGGAGCAGAGAGGCACAAGCCTGAGTGAAAAACATCGGCGCAGGATAATTCAATTGCTCCGAGGGGGCTTGTCGAATAAAATGTGTCCGTTGACAAGAGGGCCGGACGCTTGTTCGCGCCCTGCAACGTTTCGGAGGTCGGAATCGTGGTCGACTTCGCTCCGAACGCTGAGCTCTGCCGGCCCCCGCGGGCTGCCGCCCCGCTTTTCCCAGAATGGCGCCGATGAAGCTCGTCTGGTCTCAGCACGGCTCCACGCCGGATCGCCCGCGACAGATCCTCCTGCTGGCGATCGTTTGCGTTTTTCTCGGCGGCCTGGTCGGAGGGCGAAGCGATTCTCCTCGCCCGTTCCGAGCCGCTGCCGCCAGCCTCTTCGCGACCGGCGGTCTCTTCTTTTTTGCGGGCGTCGCCGGCCGGGCGCTGCGCAAGAGGCGCGGAGGAACTCGAAATCTGACGCTGGCCGCTCCGTGCGGCCCGCCTGCCGAACCGGACCCTTTACGCGGTCTTCGAGAGGAGGAACGCCAGTGAGTCAACAAAACGTGGTGCCGTTCGAGAGCCGACGCGCGGTGGATCGCCGTGGCTCCCCCGACAAGGCCCTCTCCTACAAACCCTTCGATCTGGAGTGCCCCGATTGCGGCACACCGCTCCTTCTGACAGAGGACTCGACGGCGCGGAGCGAAGCGTTGTGCGAGCAATGCGGCACAGTCATCGGCCTCTCAGTGGAGAGCCGCACCGTGGGGGCTCGCACCGGGGATTAGGCGAACGGGGCAATCCCGCTTTTCGGCGGGCAGCCCTCCGCGGCGCGAGAGCTCGGTCGGGTCATCCGAGCCCTGGGTATGGCTCCGTCTGTCGGTCCGCCTTGTCGGGCAGCCGCTGAATCAGACGAGATTCTTCAAGGCCGGGGAGCCGAGGATCAAGAGGATCAGGAAAAGGACGATGAGGAGAAACGTCGCGAGTTGAAACGGAGCGAATGACGCGCCCGCCCCGGTACCGAACCCGAAGAGCGCCGTGCCCGCCGCCATCGCCAGGAAGATCCACGCCAGACGGAGCATCGCGATAACCCTCCGGCTCGCGGGACAGTGCGAAAGGGATGCCAGGTCGACAAGAGGTTCAAGGTTCAAAGTTCAAAGTTCAAGGTGGAACAGCTCTTCCGGCTCTAACTTTGAACGTTGAATGTTGAACGTTGAACTCCTTATCTCCTCGCCTTCAGGTACGCCCACCGGTGCGGCAGGTCGAAAAAGACATGGAAGGCCAGCGCCACGTCCCAGCCCAGGCGCCCGTCCTCGCCGAAGTCGGCATCCGAATCGGAGCCGATCGAGACGGAAAGATCGGCGAGCGGAGCGCCCCAGAAGAGGCCGCTGATCGTGGAAGATTGCCCCGAGACTCCGAATCGCCGGGCGGCTTCGGGCGTCAGGACGAGAGCCCCCGCCGTGGCCGTGGGGCCCAACAGGCGCAGCCTGAGGCCCTTGCGCTGAAGGATGGCCGCGGCGCGATTGCCGTCGTCGTCGACCAGGCCTCGAAAGAAGCCTTGAGGGATGACCCACCTGGCCGGGTCGTGAAGCCGCAAGGACGCGGACTCCGGATCGATCTCGACGACAGTCTCCCGCAGAACCGTCCCTCCGGCCGCGGCGTCGATTCCCTCGGGCAGCGAATCTGTCTTCTCGACCACGAGAGACGGGAAGGAGACGTCGCCGATCTGGAGGCTCGCTCCGCCGGCGACCGTGCGGTCGAAGACATCGGGCGTAAAGGCGAGCTTCAGGCGGTCTGCCAGCGAACCCCGGACACGCAGGGGGCCGTCCACGGCCGCATCGAGGGCGAGCGTCACTGCCTCGCCCGACACGTGAGCCGGAAAGGTCAGCGCCCGGCCCAGCCGAGACAGAGCGACGGACTGCGGGCTGCCGCTCCAGCGCCCGATCCATCCGCCGCTCGCCGTGTCGGCGAGCATCCCCGTTGGCAGCCCGGTCCACACCATCTCGACATCGACCGGCGACTCCCGGCGAGAGGAGTCCCGCAGACGGGTCGGGCTCGAGAAGACGAGGTCGAAATGTCTCGCCCGGGCAGAGAGCAGCCGAAGATCCCGTCGGTCGAAGGTCAGCAGGAGCGGATCCCCGCCGCGCGGCGTGACCTTCACCGAAACCGACGCGCCGTCGGCAGGACCCAGATCCACGCGGGCCTCCTGCTGGTCGTCGAAGAGGTACGCGCGGCGCCAGAAATAGAAGCGCGTCACGAGCTCGTGGAGGAGCGGATCGGCCGCGACGCGGGTGACTCCGTCTTCGTCGGAAAAGTATTCTCTTCCGGCCTGGATCCCGCGGACAGTCTTCCAGCAAGCGGACGACACGGTTTCGCGATAGTTGATGCCGTCCCACTCGATCGTCTGCGTACCCGCGCCTCGGCCGGTCTGGGAGCGCAGCTGGAGACGGAGGACCTGTGCGGCAGCCAGCGGCTTGACCCGGGCGCGCGTTCGATGGTCCTGGAGAATGCGGCGCGCCAGCCGGACCTGATCTCGCTCGCCGCAGCCGGCTGCCGCAAGGAGAGCGGCCGCGACCAGGACTCCGCCGAGAAGTCGGCGTCGAGAGTACGAAGTCCAAGGAGCCAGGTGCGGATTGATCGGAGATCTCAACTGAGAACCTGGAACTTCGCACCCCGCATCTGTTTTCGGCCGGCCCTATTCGAGCAGGAACTTCTTCAGGAACAGCACCTGTGCCGCCTGCAGGTAGTCCTGATTGTTCCTTTTCTGGAAGCCGTGGCCCTCGTTCTTGCCGAGGATGTACCAGACGGGAACGCCGTTGCCGCGCACGGCCGTCACGATCTGTTCCGACTCGGTCACCGGGACGCGCGGGTCGTTCTGACCCGCCGCAACCAGGAGAGGCCGCGCGATCTTTCGGACGCTCGTCAAAGGGGAGACGCGTTCCAGGAACTCCCGCATGGCCGGGTCGCGCTCATCGCCGTACTCGGCCCGCCGGAGATCGCGGCGATAATCCTGAGTGTTCTTCAGGAAGCTCAGGAAGTTGGAGATTCCGACGGTCTCCATCCCGCACCGCAGCCGGTCGCTGTAGTGCGTCATCGTCGCCAGCGTCATGTATCCGCCGTAGGAGCCTCCGGTGACGGCGATGCGGGAGGCGTCGAGCTCCGGCCGCGTCTTGATCCAATCGAGTAACGCGCCGATATCGGCAACCGAGTCCTCCCGCTTCATTCCGTTGTCGAGCTTCAGGTAGGTCTTGCCATAGCCCGTCGAGCCCCGGACGTTGGGATACACGATGGCGATTCCGAGCTCGCGCACGAGATACGCCGTGCGTCCCAGGAAGCCCGGCCGGGACTGGCCTTCCGGGCCTCCGTGGATGTTGATCACCACCGGGAAAGGAGCGTGAAATTTCCCGCCGGGCTTGTAGAGGAAAGCGGGAATCGGGCGCCCGTCGAAACTCTTGAAATGGACCAGCTCGGGCTCGGGGAATCCGGCGGGATCCAGGCCGCCGGTTTCGCTGCGCGTCCACCGGGTAAGGGTCTTGGTCGTCACGTCGTAGGAGTAGGCGTCGGAGGGAATACCCGCGGAGGTCATCGTGAAGCCGAGCTCCTTCGAGCCGGGACGAAAGCCCATCCGTCCGATCTCCGCCGCCGGCAGATTCGGCGGGGGCAGCCCGCGCTCCGTCTCCGTCTCGAGGAAATGGAGATGCGAAAGGCCGTCCTCGTTGGTGGAGAAGGCGAGGATTCGGCCGTCATCCGACAGCTCGAAGTCCTCGACGTCCCAGGAGATCCCCGTCGTGAGCACCTTCGAGGTCCCTGCCTGAGGGTCGAAACGGCAGAGGCGGTGAAACTCGGAGCCGGCATCCGTGGTCCAGTAAAGAGATCGGCCGTCCCTGGCAAAGCGCACGTTGCCGTAGAAGACCGGCTCCGCTCCCGCGGCGCGGCGCGGCGTCAGATCGCGCGTCGCTCCGGTCGCGACTTCCACCAGGTGGACGTACGATTCGTTGGCTGAAAGGAATTCGACGGCCACCACCGTCTTGTCGTCCGGCGACCAGTCCGCGACGATCCACTCGCCCGACACCTCCTTGAGCAGGCGCGCGGAAGCGGGCGTGGCAGCGTCCGCCACCCAGAGATCCATGTCTTTTCCGTTGCGTGCATTGCTCGACCAGGCGAGCCATCGACCCGAGCGCGACCAGCGCGGCGAGACATTCCGGGAGCGGCCGTCGGTTACGCGAACCCCTTCTCCGGTGCCGAGGTCGAGCAGCGAGAGCTGAAAGTTCTCGGCGCCCCCTTCGTCGGTCGAGTAGAGAATCTGCCGCGTCCCGGGTCGGGTGCGGGTCTCGCCGACTCGCTCCCGGAGAAAAGTGACCTGCTCGCGATCGGCAAGCGGCGCCGTGACGCGATGCACCTGGTTGGTCTCGGCGAAACGGGTCAGAATCAGAAGCCCCCGTCCGTCCGGGGACCAGTCCTGGAAAGACGCTAAACGGATGTTCTGGTAGCGGTTTAGGCCGTCGACGAGCTGCCGGGACACCGCGGGAACGTCCTTGGCCGAAATGGAATCCGGAACCTGTTGCGCGGCCGCCGGGTGAATGGCCGCAAGAGTCGCGGCAACCGCGCAAGCCGCCGCGGAGGTGAGAAGGCGCATGAGGATCCCCCTGGCGCCGGATCTTAACGCCAGCCCCGGGGCGGCGGAGACCCGAACAGCCATCCGTCAAGGAAAAAACTTCTCGCGATTTTTCTTTGCTTGACTTCGCGCGCGGCGGTTAGAATACCCGCCAGTTTTTGATCACGCCGACAACGGCGATTCCAGAAAAAGAAGGGGTAGGGAAATATGGCAAAAGACTCCAAGGCGCTTTCAAAGTCTCAGACAGCCGATCATTTGGCCAAGTCCACCGGGACGACAAAACGGCAGGCGACGCAGTTTCTCGACGACTTGACGGCGCTGGCCTACAAGGAGGCGAAGAACAGCTTCACCATTCCCGGGGTCGGCAAGCTGGTGCTGGTCAATCGGAAGGCGCGGATGGGCCGCAACCCGGCCACAGGCGAAGAGATCAAGATTCCCGCGAAACGCGTCGTCAAGTTCCGCGTTTCCAAGAAGGCGAAGGACGCGATTCTCGGTCCGAAAAAGTAAGCTTCCCCTTCTCCTGGAAAAAAAGCGGTCCCGCGGGACCGCTTTTTTCGTTGGGCACGTCGCGGACTATTGCGGGTTGACCGTCTTCTCCTTGGTGGTCTTGGTCATCGTGCGATAGGTGACGCGCCGCGCGAGCGGGGTCGTCGAGCCGGACATCGTGGTCGTGGTGATCGTCACGCTCTTGCCGACTGCCAGATCCTGCGGCAGCTGAGACTCGGAGCTGACTGTGTAGGTCACCGTCTGTTGTCCCGGACGCTCGATCGTGATCGACTGGCCCGGCTCGTAAGCCGTGACCGTTCCATAGACCGTCGTCTGTGTGGACTTGGTCGTCTGACCCGACTGGCTGACCTCGGTCTTCTCCGTCGTGTTCTTCACCTGTCCCTGGCTGTCAATGCTGGTCGTCTCGAACCGCGTCACTGTGGCCGGACC
>JBKPDV010000212.1:0-4238 GCA_046728075.1 Acidobacteriota bacterium
GCTTGTCACTTGTCACTCGTCACTCGTCCCTCCTCGCTTAAAAAGAATCCTTTCTATCTCGCTGGCGTTATGCTCGAAGCGTGAGTAATCGCCTCGCGGCCGAAAGCAGTCCCTACCTTCTCCAGCACAAGGACAATCCGGTCGACTGGTACCCCTGGGGCGAGGAGGCTTTCGAGCGGTCGAAGAAGGAGGACAAACCGATCTTCCTGTCGATCGGCTACTCGACCTGCCACTGGTGCCATGTCATGGAGCGAGAGTCGTTCGAGAACGAGCGGATCGCCTCGGCCTTGAACAGCGACTTCGTTGCGATCAAGGTGGATCGGGAAGAGCGTCCCGACGTCGACGACATCTTCATGGCGGCCGTTCAGACGATGACGGGAAGCGGGGGGTGGCCGCTTTCGGTTTTCTTGACGCCCGACCGCAAGCCGTTCTACGGCGGCACTTATTTCCCGCCCGCAGATCGATACGGGCGGACAGGCTTCCCGACCCTGCTGAACGCGATCGCGCAGGCCTGGAAGAGCCGCCGGTCCGAGCTCGAGCAGTCCGCAAATGAGCTCCTGTCCCATGTGCGCGCCAACGCCGAAGGGCTCGCGGTCGGTGGCGCCGTGGGTCCCGCCCCTCTCGAGGTGGCGGCACGATCTCTGGCGGCGCAGTTCGATCCCGACCACGGGGGATTCGGAGGCGCGCCGAAGTTTCCCCCGGCGATGAGGCTGGAGTTCCTAATCCGCTACGGTCGGCGGACGGGTGAGGCTTCCGCGCGTTCGATGGTCGAGACCACGCTCTCCAGGATGGCTGCCGGCGGAATGTACGACCAGGTAGGCGGCGGCTTCCACCGGTACTCGGTGGATGAAAGGTGGCTGGTTCCTCACTTCGAGAAGATGCTCTACGACAACGCGATGCTGGCCCGGGTCTACCTGATCGCGCACCGCGCCTTCGGAGACGCCGACTTCCTGCGCGTGGCTCGCGAGACGCTCGACTATCTGCTCGCCGAGATGACTCCCGCGGAGGGAGGGTTTTTCGCCGCCCAGGACGCCGACTCTGAGGGGAAGGAAGGCGTCTTCTACGTCTGGAATTCGCGCACACTTCGGGAGGCGGTGGGCGGGGATGCGGCGCCGATCGTCGCGGCGCGGTTCGGAGTCACGGAGCGCGGAAACTTCGAGGACGGCGAGACGGTCCTCTCGGTCGTGCGGAGCATCCCGGAGCTGGCGTCGGAGTTCGGCCGGACCGAAGATCAGATTCGAGCCCTTCTCGCGGGGGCCCGCAAGAAGATGTACGAGGCACGCTCGCGCCGTGTGCCGCCGCAAACCGACGACAAGCTGCTGACGGATTGGTCCGCGCTGGCGATCTCCGCCTTCGCGCTCGCGGGCCGGCTTCTGCGCGAGCCTGCCTACGAAGAGGCCGCCCGGAAGGCGGCGGATCGGATTCTCGCGCACTGCAGGCGGGACGGTTTGCTCCTGCACCGCGAGCGCAAGGGACACGCGGACATTCCGGGGTTCGCCTCCGACTATGCCAACTTCATCGAGGCCCTGCTGGACCTCTATGAGTCTACGTTTGACGCGCGCTATTTCCGAGAGGCCGTCGCCCTCCAGGGTTCCTTCGATGAGCGCTTCGCCGACCCGCGCGGAGGCTATTTCCTTTCGCAAGAGGGGCACAGCGGGTTGCCCGTGCGGCCGCGCGAGTCGTTTGATGGCGCGACCCCATCCTCCAATTCCGTCGCCGCCATGAACCTGCTGCGTCTGGCTTCCTTCACCGGCGATCGGAAATATCTCGAGTCGTCCGAACGCATCTTCTCCGCCCTGTCGGGTTACCTGGACCGGGCTCCCGTAGCCGTGCCGAGGCTCCTCTGCGCGCTCGACTATCGGTCGAGTCTCTCCAGAGAGATCGTGCTCTCCGGCGAGCCGGGTCGCCCGGACTTCGAGTCTCTTCGCGACGCGGTCTTCGCAAGTCCCGGGTTGAATCGCGTGGTCGCCCTGGCGGATTCCGCGCGGAGCCTCTCCGATCTGTCCCCGCTCGTGCAATCGCGCGAGCCCAGGGACGGTCGCGCCCTCGCCTACGTTTGCGAGAATTTCGCCTGCCGCCAGCCAATCGCGGACCCGGCAGAGCTGGCGGCAGCACTCCGCGGCTGACCGGCATTACCCGATGTCCCGAGAAGAACCGCGGTTTCGAGTTGTCGGACCGGAGGAGACGATTCGACGCCGGCCTCCTGGCGCCGCCTTCCTCTTCGTCTGTCTCTACGCGGCGCTCTTCGGAGGCGCGCTCTGGTATCTGGGAGCGCGCACGGGAATTTGGAAAAAGACTTCTCCCGCGAGTCGAGGCGCTTCTCCGGCCCCGGTCGTTCCCGCGTCTGTGAGCTCCGGACGGGGGGACGGGGAGACAGGGGGACGCGGGGACGGGGCGACGCGGGGACGCGGGGAGCCCGCTCCTTCACGCGAGGAGCTGCTGGCAGGGAAAGGAATCTCGGAACCGGCCCGCTCGCGCTATTTCAGCCGGCTCGCGACCGAACGCTGCGACTGTGGCTGCAGCCGAACCCTCACGGATTGCCTGGTGAATGAGAAGACGTGCTCGCGAAGCCCCGAGATTGCGAATCAAGTCCGGCGACAGTCCGCCAGGTAGCGCTTTGGGCCTGAGGTCTAAGGTCTAAGGTCTAAGAAAAACGATCGAGCGAGCGAACCTTAGACTTGAGACCTTAGACCTTAGACTTTCTTATGACGACCGGTTTGGTTTACGACGAGCGGTTCCTGCGCCACAGCGCCCCCTACGATCATCCCGAGCACCCGGGCCGCCTCACGGCAATCCAGGCCGGCCTCGAGCGGGAAGGTTTGGTGAAGCTCAGCCGACGCGTTTCGGCACGGCTGGCGACCGATTCGGAGCTGACCGCGGTGCACACTGCCGATCACGTCCGCACAATCGACGCGACAGCCGATCGCGATTTCTCCCAGCTCGACCCGGACACGTACACGTCGCGCGACTCCGCGACGGCGGCGCGGCTGGCAGCGGGCGGTCTGATCGACCTCGTCCTCGCGGTTGTGCGCGGCACGCTCGAGAACGGTTTTGCGCTTCTCCGGCCACCCGGCCACCACGCCGAGGCCGATCATGCGATGGGCTTCTGTCTCTTCAACAACGTGGCGGTCGCCGCCAGGGCGGCGCAGGCTGAAGGTCTCTCGCGGGTTCTCATCGTGGACTGGGATGTGCACCACGGCAACGGGACGCAGAATAGTTTCTGGGACGATCCGGCGGTCCTGTATTTCTCGACGCACGAATGGCCGTTCTATCCGGGCACGGGGGCGGCGCAAGAGACCGGGGGGGACGCCGCTCGCGGCCGCATCGTGAACCTGCCCTGGCCGGCAGGCATGGGAGACTCCGAGTATCTGGCCTGCTTCGACGAGATCCTGATGCCGATCGCCCGGGAGTTCGATCCGGAGCTCGTGCTCGTCTCCTGCGGTTTCGACGCGGCGCTCGGAGACCTGCTCGGCCAGATGCGTGTCACGCCCGAGGGTTTCGCCGGGATGACGAAACGCCTCTGCGGGCTCGCCCACGGCCGTGTCGTGCTCGCGCTCGAGGGAGGCTACAACCTGAGAGCGATCGCCCGATCCGCCGCGGCCTGCATGTCCGTGCTGCAGGGAGAGGAGCCCATCGAGGAGCCGCTGGCCAAACCGAATCCGGACGGCCGGCGGGCAATCGACAGTGTCCGGCAGATTCAAAAGCCGTACTGGAAGAATCTGTAGCTGGCTTTCGCGCAGGCGGTCGCTGCGCGACCGGCGCCGAGAGAGTTAAACCCGAGGGCACACTATCTCGTTCATCCGGGGTCAGAAAGCGAACCGTTCATCGCCTCGTCATGAAGATTGCGTTATCATTGAACGAAAATGTCACATTTCGGGCCGATGTCTCGAGTCAACGTGAGATTCGTGCGTGCCTGGGTTTCCCGGCTGGTGCCCTTCGTCTTTCTGTTGCTGCCGGCCTACGCGCTGACGGCCTACGTGCTGCTGCCCGCGGCGTGGCACCGCTGCGCGAGCCAGGCGATCGTCCCCACGACCCACCCCATCAGTTACACGGCCGAAGGGATTCCCGCGGATCCGATCAACGTTGCGTTTCTGGGGACGCGGGCAGAAGTGATCGCTGCGATGAGGGCGGCGGGCTGGGCCCTCGCCGACCCGATCACGGTCCGCTCGGGGCTGCGCGACGCGCACAGCGTTCTCTTCGACAGGTCCTACCCCTCCGCTCCGATGAGCACCCACTAC
>JBKPDV010000213.1:0-24291 GCA_046728075.1 Acidobacteriota bacterium
TCCCAGGACGGCGCCGGGAATGTTGCCCAGACCGCCCAGAATCGTGATGACGAAGGCCTTGTTCGTGAAGGGGCCGCCGATCTGCGGGTAGAGGTAGTAAACGGGATCCAGAAGCGCGCCGGCGGCGCCGACGAGCGCCGCGCCGAGGCCAAACGTGATGTAGGTGATCCGCTTCGTGTTGATCCCCATCAGCGCCGCGGCACGCTTGTCCTGAGCCGTGGCTCGGATCATCCGGCCGGTGTCGGTCTTGCCGAGGAAGAAGAAGAGAAGCGCGCCGAGAAGAACCGCGATGGCGAAGGCGGCGAGGAACGGATAGCTGATCGAGAGCGAGATCGTTTGCCCGCCGAGCTTGAGATCCCAGTAGATCGTCTTCGAGGCGTAGGAGACCGGCACCGATCTGTAGTTGGCGGTGAAGAGCAGGAGCGCGAGATTGGAGAGGACGAGACCGATTCCGACCGTCAGGAGGACCTGGTTCTGCGGAAGGACCGATTCGGCCTCCATGACCGGCGTGATCAGGAATTTCTGAATCCCGGCGCCGAGCACGAACATCAAAGGGCAGACGATCAGGAGCGAGACGTATGGATCGATGTGCGCGAGCGTGAAGGCCCAATACGTCGCGTACATCGCGACCATCATCAGCTCACCATGGGCGAGGTTGATGATCTTCATCACTCCCATGATGAGCGACATGCCGAGCCCGATTAAGGCGTAGAGCCCTCCGAGCAGGATTCCCGAGATCAGGACCTGCCCGAAGAGCTCCAATTGTCCGGCGACCTGGGGCGACATCGATTCTTTCCCGCTGGCCGCCGGCGGCTACTTGCGATCGCGCCAGCGAGGGACGGGGAAGACGTACGGAGCCGAAGCGCCTTCCTTCGGCCAGACCGTTTCGTACTTGCCCTTGATGACCTGCAGGACGAGCGTATCCATCTTGTTCTGATTGGTGAACTGGCCCCAGGAGACGAACTTGACCGGACCGAATGCTGTCGTCATGCTGGTCTCCGCGAGCGCCGCGCGCAGATCCTCGGGCGTCGAGCCCTTGGCGCGCTTCAAGGTGTCTGCCAGGACGTACGCCGCCGCATAGGCCTCGGCTCCGTGATAGTCGGCCTCCTTGTTGTACTTCTTCTTGAAGTTGTCGAAGAACTCCCTGGCGCCGGGATACTTGACCTGCGGCGTCCAGAGGGTGGCCGAGAGGCAGTATTCGGAGGCATCGGCGGCGTTCTGGAGAAACTCCGGCAGCGTGTGTCCCGCGCCGCCGCCGATGAAGGCCTTGGGATTGATGTCGAGCTCCTTGGACTGACGCATCAGGAGCGAGGCGTCCATCAGGTACGAGACCATGTAGACGATGTCCGGCCGCAGCGATTTGACTTTCTGCAGGATCGGCTTGAAGTCGACGCCTCCGGACTGGTAGCCCTCGGAGAGCACGACGCTGACGCCGTGAGTGTCGCAGTACTCCTTCATCGCCTTGGAAGTGCTGTTTCCGAAGTCGGTGTTCTCGTACAGAATCGCGATGGTCTTGGGCTTGGCGACCTGCTCGAAGAAACTGAAGACGCCCATGTTGTAGAGGCTCGCGGGCGGGTTCATTCGGTAGACGTATTTCCACCCCTGCTGTGTGATCTTGTCGGCGGCGCCGGTCACGACGAGATAGGGCACCTTGTACTTCTCGGCGACTCCCGCCACCGCATAGCTGCACTGGCTCGTGTACTCGCCGACCACGATCGGATGCTTGTCGATGGTGATGAACTTCTCGACGATCGCCGTGGCGGTCTCGGGTTTCCCGCCCGAGTCCTGGATGTCGAGGGCGAGCTTCATGCCCTTCACTCCCCCCTTGGCATTGATCTCCTCGATCGCCATCTCGTAGGCCTGCTTCTCGATCTCGCCGAATTTCGCTTCGGCGCCGGTCAGGGGCAGCGGAATGCCGACGGTAAAGGTCTTGCCCTGGGCACGAACGGCCGGGGGCGGGATCAACGCAAAGAGCATCGCGATTGCAAGGAGAGCGATCAGGCGCCGGGTCGTCATCGAAAACCTCCTGACGATGTTTGTGTTTATTGGTCTGAATTTTTGGCGAAGTCCGCGCAGGCCGGCTGATTCGTTTGCATCACGAGCTCAGTCGGACTCGACGGAGACGTCGGTAAACTTTTTCTCCAGCTCCGCGCGCAAGGTCTCCGTCGAGGGACAGTCGACCCGCATGACGAGCTCGCGTTTTCCGGCGGGGGCCTTGGCCGAGGAGCTCAGGATCGAGAACAGAGTCCCGCCCTGGCCGCGGCAGATGTCGGCCACCTCGCGGATGCTGCCGGCCTTGTCGGGAAGGAGCAGGCTGATCCGGGTCTTTTTCCTCGACGCTCCCGTCAGCTCCACCAGGGCGCGGAAGACGTCGCCCTCGGTCAGAATGCCGACAAGCTTGCCTTTGGCGTCGACAACGGGGAGTCCCTCGACTTTCTTCTCCATCATCATCAACGCGGCCTTCTCGATCGGCATTTCGGGCGACACGATCCAGGGCTTCCTGGTCATGATGTCGCCGAGCTTCAGTTTGTCCAGGACGTAGTGGAGCTCCCAGATGTCGAGCGTCGTGGCGCGCGATGGAGACACGTCCTTCAGGTCCCTGTCGGAAACGATGCCGACCAGCCGACCGGCGGAGGTGATCGGAATGCGGCGGATCTTTTTTTCTTTCATCAGGTCGATTGCCTTCGCGATCGAGTCCGAGGGTTCGAGCGTGGTCGGGTTTGGGGTCATCCACTTGGAAACGCGCATGAGGAGCCCTCCGGGAGATCTATTAGGCGGGACATGGGACGCGGTGGAGATGATCCATTTGAATCACTCCGCGTCTGTTTCGAAGAATCGCGCGGCAGGAGCGCCCACAGAGAACGGAGAGGCTCGCTCGGTACGCTTCCTAAGGAATGTGTCTGCGCCTACTCCTCGACCGGAACCATCGGGAGGTAGGCGGGATTCCACATCGCTGCTAGGACCGTCCGGCGGATGTCCTCGTCGGGGATGGCGCGTCCGACGCCCGAGTCGCGCGCCTCGGCGATCACCGCCTCGGCGATTCGGGCGCTGACCCGTCGAATCTCGTTTGGGGAGGGGAACAGGCTTCCGCGGGCCAGGTCCGAGGCCTGGACCTCGTCGGCGAGCCGCTGGGCGGCCACGGCGAACATCCCGTCGGTCACCTCCTTGGCCTCCGACAGGAGAGCACCCAGCCCGACGCCGGGAAAGATGAAGACATTGTTGCCCTGGCCAATAGTGATCGTGCGGCCCCCGTAGGTCACGGGATCGAACGGGCTTCCGGTCGCAATCAGAGCGCGCCCCTCCGTCCAGGCCAGGAGATCCGCCGGCTTCGCCTCGCTTTTGCTCGTCGGATTGGACATCGGGAAAATGACGGGGCGCTCGACGTGGCTGCCCATCTCGCGGACGACGGCCTCCGTGAACGTGTCCGGCTCGCCGGAAGTGCCGACCAGAACCGTCGGCTGGATCGCGCGGACGACCGCCAGGAGGTCCCGAGGGGAGCCCTTGCCCAGGCTCATCTTTGCGGCCAGAGCTCCCGGCCATGCGAAGTCGCGCTTGTGGACATCGCGAATCTCCTCATCGTCCACCACGAGACCGCGGCTATCGAGGCTCGCGACGGCGCGGATGAGTTCTGCCGCCTCGAGCCCGGCGCGCCGGAAGGTGTCGCGCAGCAGGCGGGCAATGCCGATGCCGGCAGCGCCAGCCCCCAGGATGACCACGCGTTGCTCTCTCAAGGGAATCCCGGTGGCCCGGCAACCGGCCATCATGCCGGCCGTCGCGACGGCCGCAGTGCCCTGGATGTCGTCGTTGAAGCTGGTGAGGACTTTCCGGTATCGGTCGAGCAAACGGAAGGCATTGGCCTTCTTGAAGTCCTCCCACTGAAGGATGGCTTTCGGGAAACGACGCTTCACCGCCTGAACGAACTCCTCGACTAAGGATTCGTAGTCGGGGCCGCGCAGACGCGGAGATCGCCAGCCGAGGTAGAGGTCGTCCGCCAGGAGCGTCTCGTTGTCGGTGCCGACATCGAGACTGATGGGGAGAGTCTGCGACGGGTGGATCCCGGCGGCCGCCGTGTAGAGCGCCAGCTTCCCGATCGGAATTCCCATGCCGCCGGCGCCCTGGTCGCCCAGGCCCAGGATACGCTCGTTGTCCGTGACGACAATGAGCTTCACGTCATCGAACGGAGCGTTTCCGAGAATCTCGTAGATGCGGCCCCGGTGACCGGGCGTGATCCAGAGTCCGCGGGCCTTCCGGAAGATGTGGCTGAATTCCTGACACGCCCGGCCCACCGTCGGCGTGTAGACGATGGGCAGAAATTCCTCCACGTGGTCGATCAAGAGACGATAGAAGAGATGCTCGTTGCGGTCCTGCAGGGCAGCCAGGCCGATGTACTTTTCGAGAGGGTCGGACTTGCGTGTAATGTTGGCGTACACGCGCCGCTTCTGCTGCTCCATCGTGCTCACGGCGCTCGGGAGGAGTCCCTCGAGGCCGAAGGCCTTGCGCTCCTCTTCGTCGAAGGCCGAGCTCTTCGTGTACATGGGGTGCCGAAGCAGCTCCGCTCCTCGGGACGGCACCTCCAGTCGCGGTTCCCCCTTGGGGCCGTGGCCGAGCGGGAGAGTTTCCATGTTCCGTCAGCCTCCTGCTCCAACCAGCTTCGCAACCGGCGCGCGTCCGCGCCTGATGCAGAAGCCTCACTCGCGCAAATTGGAGGCCGGTTCGCGGCAGGGAACTACGGCAGCTTCACGTTGGAGAGGGCGAAGGGAACCTCGCCGAAGGACTTCGGGGTTTTCAACCGGACCTGGAGGGTCGCGGTCGGCGGGATCGGCTCGAGCATTCTCACGATGCGGTAGGGCTCCATGTCCATCGTGCCGTAGGACTGGATCGGTTTTCCGTCCGCGGCCACCAGGTCGAAGGAGAAGATTTTCTTTCCCGGATCGGAGACCTTCAGGATCAGGTCATTCTCGCCGGCGCTCAAGAAGAGGCGCTCCAGGGTGGCGGCGAGCATTTCGCCCATGGCTTCGCCCATCTGCTCGAGGCCCCCTTCCTCGCCTTTCTTTCCCTTCTTCTTCGCGGCCTCTGCTTTCTTTTTCGCCTCGGCCTGTTTCTTCTCGTTTTCCATGCCGGCTTTGGACAGGACCTGCAGCGAAATCTTCTGCGCGGCGAGCGCGGGCACGGCGAGCGGCTTGTCTTTCTTCGTCATGACCCCGGCGATCTTCACCGTCCCCGAGGGATCCCGCGAGGGAAGGTAGGTCTCGACAACGCCCTCGACGGTGCTCACGGTCTTCGCCTTTCGGACGGGACTCGCCAGATCGACTTTCGGCGAAGGGGGCTTCCCATCGCTCGCCTCCTGCCAGCGGTCCGACCCTTGCATCCGGTCGGCTTCGCTCTGGAGGAGACTCTTGCCCGTGTCGTCCGCTGCCTTCGTCACGCGAGCCCGGGCCGACTGGACGGCACCCGCGTCCTCGCCTTCGAGCTTGAACGTGATCGAGAGCTCGGAACGCGGAAAGTCGCGGGTCGTCCGGCGATCCAGAATCGTGTCGACCGAGACCTGCACCTTCGGAGGCGCCGCCTGTGCCGGTGCGGGCGGCGCGCTTTTCTTGGCCGGCTTCTTGGATTGCGCGAAGGACGGAGCCGCGGCGAGCAAACTGAGCAGGATCAGAAAAAGAAGGCGGCGGGCGGAGCGGCGGTGTGTGTCGATCACGGTCACGGTAAGGAGACCCCTTTCAGGTTGAGCGGAACGGTCACGAGAGACTTGGCCGTCCGCATGGTGACGAGAAGCGCCGCGTCGGCGGGCGGCTTCTCCGCGAGGTCGATTTTCACCATCTTGGAATCGCGCCCGCCCGAGGAGCCCCGGCTCGGAGCGTGGAGCTCGCTGCCGTCCGCTTTGACGACGTCGACGGAGATGATCTTTCCCTCCGGATCCTTCGTCTCGATCAGGATGCTGTTCTCGGAGGGCTCCTCGCCGCCCAGGGCCGCCAGAGCGTCCATCAGCCCGATCGCCTGCTGAATCTCGGCGTCGGTCGCTCCGTGCTTCTTGCCCTCCGCCATGATCTCTTCCTTCGTGGGCCGGTTCTTCTTCTGCCGGGCCGTGTACTCCTTGGCGGAGAGCGGAGTGATCTCCACTTTCGCCGACTTCAGTGCCGAGTTGGAAATCGGCTTGTCGAGCCGGCCCAGGAATTGGTCGAACCGCTGTTTCGTAGACGCGTCCCGACTCGGAATGAAGAGCTCGATCTCTCCGGTCACCTCGACGCTCGAGGCGTCCCGGCTCGGGCTGGAGAGACCGACGTGAGGTCCTGGCTGCCGGTCCGTCGAGAACTCTTCGAAGTCCTTCGCCTTCTCGTCCTTCGCCGGTTTGTAGAGGACCGTGCCGACATCGTCCTTGGCGGACTTGACCTTGACGCGGACGGCTTTCACTTCCGCGACGCTGCTTCCCTTCAGAAGGAGCTCGATCGAGAGTCCGCCGAAGCGATCATCCGAGAATCGCTGATCCTCGACGGCTCCCGCCGTGACCTTGACGTCCTCGGCCGCGAAGAGCGGCGAGACGAGGAGAAGGAGCAGGGATGCAAGGAGACGCGGCTTTCGCAGCAACGACGACACGGCTCACCTCCGGGGGATGTTGGAGGAAATGTAACACGAGAGAACACAGCGAGAACGCCGGGGACGCACCGAGAGCGCATGGAGGCAAAGTGTGGAGTGAGAACAAAGGGAACGCGACGAATACTTTAGAGGCACAGCACGAGGCCGGGAAATGAAACTTCACCCGTTGACTTCTCTTCCAGTTTCCCGCTGTCGAGGCCCGGCTCGGGTCGGAGCGTTCCCGTTGCGTTCCGGCTGCGTTACCTCCTACCGGGGCGGGGCGGCGTCCGCGAGGGTCCGGATTTCGTTTTCGTCGAGGACGCCCGCCGCGGCGGGATAGTAGACCCTCTCCATCTCCGATTCATGGGCGCCGATGCGGCGCTCGAGGTTCTCGATGATTCCGAGGATGTCCGCCAGGCGAGCGTCTTCGGAGATTTGGGACTGAAGATAGCGGCTCAGCTCGCGAATCTGAACGTATTCGAGCCGCAGCTCGCGGTGTGAATCGCGTCCGTCGATCGTCGTTCGCGCGAGAGCTCGAAGAAGAATGTTCTCCTCGACTGCCGTCCAGCGGCGGAGGTTCTCCAGGAAATCCAAGAGCGCGACCCGGTAGGCTGCTCCGTCGCGCCGTTCGAACGCCTGGCGGAAGTCGTTCCAGCGCGAACGAAGAGAGCGCTGGGCAGAAAGGAGCAGTTCGAGCGGGCTGTCATTCATTGCCCTGGACGCCTCAAACGCAGCGAGAACGCCGTGAACGCGGCGAGAACGCCGAAAAGTGAAGTATGAAGTTTGAAGTGGGGAACCGAACGCGGATTTGAAAACTTGACCCGTTCGCACTTCACTTCATACTTCTCGTTGCGTTCTCGCTGCGTTCCCGCTGCGTTGACTACAGTCCCGCCAGTCCCGGTTCGATTCGGGCATAGCCCTGCTCGACGGCCCAGAGGTCCAGCGAGAGCGAAACGAGGTCATCCACCTCCGGGATCGGCCGCGCGTCCTCGGACAGGTCGATGGATTTCACATAACGGTGGCAGGTCTCGCAGGCTTCGATCCGCACCGAGGGGTGTTTGTCGTTTTGGAACGTTGGAAGCTTAGGAGGATCCTCCTCGAAGCAGGAGGGGCACAGAATCCGCCCGAAGGGCCATTCACCGCCACAGAGGGCGCAACCGAGCATTCGCCGGGCTCCTTCCATGAGAGAGCCCTCGCGTCGGGCGGCGATCCACGGCCCGCCGCCGCAAAAGGGGCACTGCCCTCGGCGATGAGTGCGATCCGGAGCGACAGGGATGGAGCGCAGGACCTCGGCGTACGGGCGGAGCGCCGCACGAGAGATGTAGTCCTCGGAGAAGGGCCGATCGCCGTTCCAGGCCACGATCAGGCGCGTGCGCGCGGTTGAAGCGAGATCCTGTTGGCGGGCGCGAGCCTCTTCGGAAAGTGCCGCGGGACCTTCTTCGGCCGCAAAGCGAACGATCGACGAGAGCGAATCGAGGAATCGATCCAGATCCCTGTCCAGATGGCCGGTCAATGGTTCCTCTTGGTGGATCGTTTCGATCCGTGCCGCCACCCGGCCCTGAACTCGGTAGAGTCCCGCCGCGAAGCGCAGGGGCTCTTCGGCCGCGTCGGATTGCCGCGCGAGAAGCTCGGCACGCGCGGCGCGGCGCTCGAATTCCGAGGCGAGCTTCGAGGTGGGCGCGCTTTTTTTCCAGATCGTCATAGATAGGTGTAAGGGCGGGGGCCGAACCGAGCGTCTTCGGCCGCGACAGTGGCGGGGGGACGCGACATGCGGCGAATCCGCCCGCCGCACCGCCCCTACCAAGTCTGCCGACTAGACGCGATCCCGACGTGGATCCTCACCCGTGACGTCGCGGTACCAGTCCTTGTGGTGGAGGCGCGCCCACTTTCGGGTGACCGTGCCTCGCGTCATGGAGCGGAAGGTGCCCGGCTCGGCGACGGTCCCCAGATAGATGTGAAACACGATGGCGACCACGAACAGGATGAATGTGATGTCGTGGATCAGATATGCGAACTCCATCAGGAGGCGCGGGAAGGACCTCGGAAACCACATCATCAGACCGGAGAGCAGAAGCCCGACGGCTCCCAGTCCCGCCGTCCAGAAGAAAAACTTTTGTCCGCCGTTGTATTTTCCGACGTACTCGTCTTCCGTCTCCCACCGCATGTACTTGATGAGCTTGGGCCCCCACCATCCGCGCTTTTCCTCGGGCGTCAGGCGCATGTCCACCGCCCAGTCGATCGTCTCGATGGCGATGGCAATGAAGAACGCGACCCCCAGCCACGGATGGAGAGCGCGGCAGACCGTCAACCCGCCGAACAAATAGGCCATCCATCCGAAGATCGGAGTCCAGATCGGCATTCCCGTGAACAGACACCCGAAGAAGGTCACGGCCACGATCCAGTGAATGACGCGCGAGGAAAGCTTGTGCCGGATGATCTCGTTGCCGACGAGGACGTCTTCCTTGTCTCGCGCGACGAGAACCGCCGGATCCATGGGACGGGGAGGATTGGCAGCGCTCATGTCGTCCCCTTTCTTTAGGCTTCCGGGAGGTTCGCGTCGTGGGCGTCGGCTCCCCGCACGCCCTTGCGCCCGTGATTCATGTAGTGGCCGAAGGCACCGATCACCGCGCCGAAGACGGCGATAACGCCGAGCGGCCGGACGATCTTCTTCCAGAACTTCACGCCCCACGGCACGTGCGGGCTCGCCGGAAGGTTGTACCAATCCGGATGGTCCCCGTGGGCGAGCACCGTCACCACTCCGGTTCCGTTGACGCCGTCCGGATTGTAAAGGGCCGCGTTCTGGAATCCGTTCGCCTTCAGCTGCGCCACCCGTGCGTTGCCCAGCGCGACCATGTCGTCCTTGTTGCCGAACTGCAGGCAGCCGGTCGGGCAGGCCTTGATGCAGGCCGGCTCGAGTCCGACGGAGACGCGGTCCACACACAGCGTGCACTTGGCCATCTTGCCCGTGGTGGCGTGGAAGCGAGGCACGTCGAACGGGCAGCCGGTTTCGCAGTATCCGCAGCCGATGCACTGGTCCGGGTTGACGTCGACGATGCCGTTGGCATACTGGACGATCGCGCCCGGCGCCGGGCAGGCCGCGAGGCAGCCCGGCTCGTCGCAGTGCATGCACTGGTCCTTCCGCATGAGCCAGGCGATGCCGCCCTCAACCTGCTGCTCGTTGAAGCGGATCAGGTTCCAGTATTCGGCATGGAGGGTCGGCAGCGTCTGATAGCTGCCGGCCTGCTTGGTCGCGAGCGTCTGCAGGTCGTTCCACTCCTGGCAGGCGGCCTCGCAGGCTTTGCAGCCGATGCAGGTCGAGGTGTCGATGAATTTGGAAACCGTTGGGACGGTCCGCATTCCGGACTTGCTTCCCCAGACTGCGGCGGAAGAGCGGCGGATCTCGAGGTTTTGTACGCTCATGATCGCCTCCCTAAGCCTTCTCGACCTTCACGAGGAACGCCTTGTATTCGGGCGTCCACGTGTTGGGGTCCATCGCCGAGGGGGTCAGAAGATTGGCGAGCGGCCCCGTGTGATTGGAGGCGCCGGCGAATCCCCAGTGGATCGGGAACCCGATCTGCCAGGCCGGCTTGCCGTCGATGTTCAGCTGCGGCATTCGTTTTGTGACCATCGCGACCCCCTGGATCGCGCCCCGCTTGGAGATCACTTTGACCTGCGAGCCGTTGGCGATTCCCTTTTCGTTGGCGAGCCCCTCCGGGATCTCGACGAAGAACCCCGGCTGCATTTCGTTCAACCTTCCGTTCTGCTGGTGCTGTGTCCAGTAGTGGAAGTGCTCCGTCAGCCGGTAGGTCGTGCAGACGATCGGAAAGTCTTTCTTGTCCCCGTACACGTCCTTGTCGGTCGAGAACTTCTTGGACGCCGGGTTCGAGGTCACCTTCGGATGGAGCGGATTGTCGATGGCCGCCTCGATCGCCTCGTAATGCTCCGGGAACGGTCCATCGTTCAAGACGGGAGCATAGAGCCGCCCGACTCCTTCGGGCAGCATGATGAACGCGCCGTACTCTCCGGGCTTGGAATCCGGCTTGATGTCCGGAACGTCGCCGGTCCACTTCTCGCCGTTCCACCAGATGCCGGGACGTTTGGGATCCCAGGGCTTTCCGTCCGCGTCGGCCGAGGCGCGGTTGTACATGATGCGGCGGTTGGCGGGCCAGGAGAATCCCCAGTTGTGATACATCCCCAGACCGTTCGGATCGGCGGTCGAGCGCCTCTGTGCGTTGTTCCCCGCCTCGGTGTAAACGCCGGAGTGGAGCCAGTTTCCGCAGAGCGTCGAGCCGTCGTCCTGGAGCTGGCCAAAGCCGTCGACCTGCTGGCCGGCGGTCTTCAACACCTTCGTCTTGTCCTTCGGGTCCGGGATGTCGGCGAGCGCCTTGCCGCTCATTTCTTTCAGGACTTCCCCCAGATCGGGATTGACCGGATTCGTGTACGACCACAGGACGTTCAAGACCGGCTCGGGAACCTTGCCCGGGTCCTTCCGATAGAGAGCCTGAACCGCGAGCAGCATGCGGGCGAGGATCTCCTGGTCCGTCTTCGCCAGACCCGGAGGATCGAGAGCCTTCCATTTCCACTGGAGCCACCGGGCGGAGTTCGTGAACGTCCCATCCTTCTCGGCGAAGTTCGAGGCCGGGAGCAGGAAGACTTCGGTCTTGATCTGAGAGGCGTCCGGCCCCTCGTACTCCTTCGGGGCCTTCCAGAAGGCAGCGGTCTCCGTTTCGACGTTTTCGACGACCACGAGCCACTTCGCCTTCGCGAGAGCGGCGACCATCTTCTTGGAGTTGGGTCCGAGGCCGACGGGATTCATCCCGAACGTGATCAGACCCTCCGGCCCGGGCTCCTTGCCGCCGACACGTGTCGAGCTTCCTCTGTACATGTCGTCGAAGATGTACATCCAGGAATAGTTGCCGTCGGTCTTGGGCAGCCAGTCATAGCCGAAGTCGTTCTCCTTGGTCGCGGCCTTGCCCCAGACGGACTTCAAGAGCGAGACCATGAACTTCGGGTAATTGACCCAATAGTTCATGGACGCCCAGTTCTGTTTGTTCAGAGTCGTCGGCGTGTTCGTGTCGAGATATTCCTTCAGCGTCGTCTGCGATCCGACCGGAGTCTTCAGGTAACCCGGCAGGATTTCCGTATTGCCGGCGGTATCCGTCGCGCCCTGAATGTTCGAATGGCCGCGGAACGCGTTCATGCCGCCGCCGGGCCGTCCGATGTTTCCGAGCAGGAGCTGAAGGACAGCTCCCGCGCGGATCATCTGGACTCCCGTCGAATGCTGCGTCCAGCCGAGGGCGTACGTGATCGTTCCGACGCGCTCGGCGTTGCCCGTCGAGGTCACGATCTCGGCGACCTTCTCGAATGTGGCCTTCGGAGTGCCGCAGATCCTCTCGACCATTTCGGGCGTGTAGCGGTCGACGTGCGCCTTCAGGAGCTGAAAAACGCAACGCGGATCCTGCATGGTCTCGTCGACCTTGTAGGCCTTGGTCTTGGGATCCGGCTCGTACGCCCATGCCGACTTGTCGTATTCCGCCTTCGTCCCATCGAAGCCCGAGAACAGCCCGTCGGTGAATGTGTACTTCTCGCCGATGATGTAGGGGCCGTTGGTGTGGACCTTGACGTAGGCCTCGTGGAAACGCTTCTTGTCGATCGCGTACCGGATCAAACCGTTCAAGAACGCGATGTCGGTGCCGGGACGGATCGGCGCGTGCATGTCCGCGACCGCGGCCGTCCGCGTGAAGCGCGGATCAACGGCGATCAGCTTGGCGCCGCGGGTCCTCTTGGCCTCCATGAACCATTTGAAACCGACGGGATGGTTCTCCGCGGGATTGCCGCCCATCGCCAGGATGACATCCGTGTTCTTGATATCGACCCAACCATTCGTCATCGCCCCCCGACCGAACGTGGCGGCCAAACTGGCCACCGTTGGGCCGTGTCAAACCCGGGCCTGGGAATCTCGGTACGGCACCCCCAGGGCCGAGATGACTTTCCACTGTAAGAAATTGAATTCGTTGGTATCGGTACAGCCGCCGATCATCGCGATGCCCGGATTGCGATTGACCGTCTGGCCCTTCGCGTTCTTCTCGACGAAGCACCTGTCGCGCGTGTCCTTGATGTGCTTGGCAATCTGCGCGATCGCGTCGTCCCAGCTGATGTCCTCCCACTTATCCGACCCGGCTCTGCGAACCTTCGGTTTGGTGAGCCGATTGGGGTTGGTGATGTCTTCTTTGAGGGTGATCCCCTTTGGACAGAGGCTGCCGCGACTGATGGGATGATCGGGATCCCCTTCGATGTGAACCACCGAGCCCTTGACGTTTTTGGCCTTGTCTCCGAGTGTGTGGATGATGACCCCGCAGGAGACGGCGCAGTAGGGGCAGATACTTCGAGTCTCGGTGGTTCGGGAGATTTTGAACTCGCGCATCTCGGCTTTCGCTTTGCCCACGTCGAAACCGAGCGCGATGGTTCCGCCGATCGTGGTGGCTTTCAAGAATCCGCGACGCGTGAGTTCCATAAGGTCCTCCTACGCGGAAGCGAAGCAGCTCCTATTCCAGAACCGCGCGGGCCCGTTGTCAACAGGTTTTAAGCACGGCTAATCCGTTCCGGGTTCGCGTAGATGTTGAAGCGTCGCTCCCGCAGGAAGCCGACCAGGGTGACGCCGGCCGTTTGAGCCAGCTCGACTGCGAGGCTCGACGGGGCGGAGACGGATGCGACGATCGGAATGCCCGCAGCGTACCCTTTTTGAACAATTTCGAATCCCGCTCGCCCGGAAACCATGAGGATTCCGTTTGAGAGCGGCATCTCGCCTCGCAGAAAGAAGCCCCCGACCAGCTTGTCGGTCGCGTTGTGCCGGCCGATGTCTTCGCGGATTTCTCGCAGGGACCCGTCGGCGGAAAAGAGAGCCACGCCATGGAGCCCACCCGTTCTTGCGAAGATCGACTGGCCCTCGCGAAGCCGCTCCGGCAGGCCGTAGAGAACCGTTGTCGCAACCCGGAGGGAGTCCGTCAAGGGAGGGCGGTCGCTGGGGATCACGTTCTCGATCGAAGTCTTGCCGCAAACTCCACACGCAGAACCCATTACGGTTCCGCGCTGGAGTTTCTCGGCCCTTTCGAAGGCCCCCGGGGACAATGTCGCCAGCAGCACATTGGCTCGGAGCTCGGGATCGACGCGTGGATCGTCTGGCCGCTCGAGGGCGATCAGGTCATCTGGTTCCCCGAGAACGCCCTCGGCGAAGAGGAGTCCCGCCGCCAGCTCCTCGTCATTTCCGGGCGTCCGCATCGTGGTGACGAATGAAGAGGCAGGTGCAGTGGACTCCAGACGGATGCGGATCTCCAACGGCTCCTCGACCGCGAGGACGTCTTCTCGCTCGATTTCTGAGTTGCCTTCCCGGGCTCGGACGCGGACTCGGTCGATGGGTTCCACGGAGAGATCCTAGCGTGAGCCATGGACCCTTTTCCCCGTTCGAGGCTGTGCTGCGGGCAGGCGGTTGCGTTCCGCTCGCTCAGCGCCACCCCCGCGACGATGATGACACTTCGCCTGGCTACCGTCCGCTCCTCTTCAAAGCCGGAAGGATTCTCTCCTCCCACATCTGAAGGCAGCGCTGCCCGGCGAATCGAAAGGCCTCGCGTCGTATCGGTCCGACTGCCGCGTAAAGCTTCTTTCGCAGCAAGGCTCGGGCGCGGCGCAAACGCGTCTTGACCGCGTCCTCGGTGAGATTGAGACACTCGGCGGTATCGGCGGTGCTCATTTCTTCGACCTGCCTCAGCACGAAAACCGTCCGGTAGGGAGCAGGAAGGGCCTCGATCGCCGCCTCGATCATCGACTTCATTTCCCGGGCGAGGACGCGGTCTTCGGATTCCGGCTCTGTTGCCGGTTCCTCCGGGGTTATTTTCCCAGCCGCGAGAGCGCCGGTCCTGGCCGCGCGAACGCTTATCCGGCGAGCCCGAGCGCGAGCCTCGTAGACCGCGATCCGGGTCAGCCATGTCGAGAACTTGGCTTTTCCGGCGAACTGCTTCAGGTTCCGATAGGCCCGGAGATAGGTCTCCTGAACCACGTCCGCGGCGTCGTCGTCCTGCCTCAGTATGGAACGCGCGGCTCGATAGACCTTCTGGCTGTGGCGGTGAACGAGGAACTCGAACAGCGCTGTTTCACCCGCCAGGACACGGCGAACGAGCTGTTTGTCGGTCAGAGATTCCCCGAGCCGGGCCCGGGCGAGCTTTTTCGGCATCCTTCCCCTTCCTTTTCGATCGCCTCGGTTGGATCGTTGCAACTACAGAGTCTGCCCGAGGTCTTTCGGGGGCAAAGTTTTTTCAAAAGTTCGAAAAAACCCGTCACCAAAGAACCGCTCGACCACTCAGTGGAGTCTAGGTGGACTGTCGGCGCCTGCCGGCGGCGCGACGCGGAGATGACTCGGCATTGGGCTTGCAATTTCGTCTGTGACGGATGCCCCGTTTTGCCGCCAGGTTCGGCATTCGAAAAGGGGCCGAGATGAGGCGAAAGCTCTTGTTTCGTTTCAACGGGTCGAGCACGACAACCAACAGTTCAGCTTGAATCTCTCTGAGCGGGAGAGGAACGATCTCAATCGAGCACCTCAAGTCGATTTCGCGCGTTTGCGCATGAGAAAGGAACTGAGATGAACAACGGATCACGCCAGGCTTTCTTCCTCCTCCGTTTCGGTTTCACGGTCGCGCCAATCATCGCCGGTCTGGATAAGTTCCTTCATCTCCTCACGGATTGGGATAAATATCTCGCTCCCGCCGTCTCCAACACGCTGGGGATTCAGCCGCACACATTCATGATGATCGTGGGAGTCATCGAAATCGTGGCCGGAGTTGTCGTCGCGATCCACCCGCGGTTCGGGGGGTATCTCGTCTCGGCGTGGCTGCTCGGGATCATTATCGACCTCGTGCTCGTCGGGGGATATCTGGACGTCGCCCTTCGAGACCTGGGACTCCTGCTGGGTGCACTGGCGCTTGCCCGTCTGGCCGAAGCGGAGGTCCGAGTGCGAACCGGGGCAACGGCGCGGGCGTGACTCGGGTGAATTGTCGACAGAGTGTCTCCAGGACGAAGCCATGCTCGCGGGCAACGTCCTCGACACGATGAGACTTCGCAACTAAGAAAGGAAAATCCCATGAAACGACATCCCTTCCGGAGCTTCCTCCTTCTTCTCCTCGCTACAGGATTTCTGCCGGTCCAAGCCTTTGCCATGACCAAGAATGACTTACTAGAAGCGATGCGCAAACTCTGGGAAGATCACATCACCTGGACTCGGCTGTACATCGTCAGCGCGACGGCGGATCTGCCCGACAAGGACGCGACGGCCAAACTGCTCCTCCAGAATCAGACGGACATCGGCAACGCGGTCAAGCCCTTCTACGGCGACGCTGCGGGCGACAAGCTGACGGCCCTGCTGAGGGACCATATTCTCATCGCCGTGGACATCATCGACGCCGCGAAGAAGGGTGACTCCGCGAAAAAAGACGAAGCCGTCAAGCGCTGGACCGCCAATGCGGATGACATCGCGACTTTCTTGAGCGGAGCGAACCCGAAGAACTGGCCGCAGGCGGAGATGAAAAGGATGATGCGCGACCACCTGGACTTCACGACCGCCGAGCTCGTCGCTCATCTTCAGAAGGACTGCCACGGGAGACGTCGCCGCTTACGACAAGGTCCACGAACAGATTCTCAAGATGGCCGACATGTTGAGCGACGGAATCATCAAGCAATTTCCGAGCAAGGTGACGTAGCACGCGAGGCTGCCCTTCGAGGGCGCGAGGAGTCCCGACCCTGATTCATGAGATCGGTCCTGATGAAGCGTGGCCCTTCGTCGTTGTCTTCTAGCAGAATGAGAATTGCCCAGGGCCATTTGCTCGGGTGTCAATCGTGATCCGAACCTTCAGGGTCGGCGACCGCGTCTCCTGGAACTCGGAGGCCGGCAGGGTCAGCGGCGTCATCATCAAGAGGCTGGTCTCCGATACGCGCTACAAGGGCTACGTGCACCACGCCTCGAAAGACGAGCCACAGTACCTTATCCAGAGCGACAAGTCGGATCACGTCGCGATCCACAAGGGGACCGCCTTGAGACGGTTGACTGCCAGAAAGAAGTGACAGGCAGAAAAAAGAAACAGACGAAGGAAACCCTTCGCGAAGTGAAATGAGATCGCCTCTCTGCTGGCAACGAGACCCGCAATGACGATGCCGCCTCCGGGCGGTTCGCCCGTCGAGGAACCCAACGTTGCGCGCTCGCCGCGCCCCCTCGGGAAGGTCTTGCGTGTTCTCTCGCTGTTCACGATGGTGATGACGGTGCCGCAGGTGCTCTCCGTCTGGAGGGGTGGTTCGGTCAGCGGAGTCTCTCTGGTCTCGTGGGCCTCCTATCTCCTTTCCGCGTGCGTATGGCTCGTCTACGGGGTTCGGAAGCGGGACAAGACACGGGGTTCGGAGGCGGGACAAGACCCTTTACCTCGCGTGTATCGGCTGGATCCTGCTTGACGCCGCGGTCGTGATTGGTCTTTTCACGCGTCGGTGACGACACGGGTGACCAGATCCCCCATGCGGGTCTGGTTCAACCCGTGGACGTAGCCTCAGTGCCGGATCGTCATCTCGGACCACTCTGCAAGGAAAAAGAATCGCCGGGAAGCGTGGCGGCGATTGCGGCGCCGACCAGAGGCACGAAGACCAGCGTCGAGAGCGCGGCGTGGACTCCGTGGAGGTCTGCGATCCGTCCGAGGACCGGGGCGACGAGGCCTCCCAGCGTCACAGCCACCCCGATGATGAAGCCCGACGCCGTCGCCACGCGGCTCGGCACGTACTCCTGACCCATCACGGTCATCACGGAGAAAGGAGCATAGAGCGTCACGCCGATCGGCACGAGCAGAGCGAGCGCGACCGCGGCGCTTCCGGTGGCGAGAAAGGCGAGCAGGAAGGGAAAGAGGAGAGCATGGGACCAGACCACGACCCGGCGACGGCCGACGTGGTCGGCGAGCCATCCCCCTGCGAGCGTCGCCGCGACACCGGCTGCGAGCATGAGGGTCAGAGCGGCGGCGCCGGCGGCTTTGGACTTGCCGAAGACGTGGATCCAGTAGAGGGGGATGAACGTGTTCAAACCGTAGAAAACGAAGGCGCGGCAGACCGCGACAGCCGCCAGGCGCCAGAAGGATCCCCACCGGTTTCGCTCCGCCGCCTTGCCGGAGTCCACGAGGTCTACGGATTCCCGGGGGAAGAACTGGCGAGTCGCGAGGAGCACGACGGCCATCCCCACTGCCGGGACCACGAGGCCCATCGTGCCGCGCAACCCGAAGGCGATCTGCAGGGCGGTGGCCAGTGCCGGCCCGATCGCGAAGCCGATGTTGCCTCCCACCGCAAAGATACCCATCGCCGTGCCCCGGCGCTGCCCGGAGAGAGAGGCGACCTGTCGCGCGGCTTCGGGGTGAAAGGCGGCGACGCCGATTCCGCTCACGGCGGCGGCCAGCAGCACGAGGGGATAGGTCGGCGCGAGCCCCGAGAAGGCGACGCCCATCCCGGCAAGAAAGAGCCCCGCCGGAACGAGCCACGACGCGCCCCGCCGGTCCGCGTGGAGGCCCAGGAGAGGCTGGAGGACGGAGGATGCGACGTTTGCTGCCAGGACGAGACCTCCCGCGGCGGCGATCGTGAAGTGGCGCTCGGCGATGAAGAATGGGAGTAGCGCCGGCAGCGCGCCCTGATTCAGGTCGTCGCAGACGTGCGCGGCGGAGAGAATCAGGATCCCGCGGCTTTTCAAGCCCGCCGCCAGACGAGCACGCGGTCGACCTCGATCCCCTTGCGCCGGGCAGTCAGCGGGGCCAGAGTCAGCCGATCGCCAGAGAGGGAGAATCGGCGAGTCAGAGTCGTCCCCACGCGATTGGGAATCAGCGCCACCTCGACGTGATGGTGGACGAGACCTTTCGCTTCATCGACCTCGAAACGCCCGGCGTAGGCGCCGTAGCCCGCCGCAGCGGTGACTTTGTCCTCTCGTGTCGGATCGTCCTCTCTCGGCCACGGCGGACGGTTGCGAGCCATGAACTGGACAGACACGTAACCGCCGGTCGTGTAGACGAGAAAGCCGTCCGGGCCCGGTCCGAAGTCGGGATGGTCTCCCGTCCGACCATCGGGCGCGCGGTCCCGGATTTCCTCGAGCCTCCAGACCCCCACCAGGGCTTCGGCGCCGCGGGAGCTGCTCATCCGTTCGTCTCCTTGCCCGAACCTCAGGCGACAGCGCCAGAGGCCGATCCAGTCGATTCCAAGCTGGCTTCGACGCCGCCAGTGGAAATATAGTCTCGATCAAAGCTCGTCTTTTTCTTACGGAGGAGGTTTCTATGAAGAAGTCCGCGACACTCCTGGCGCTGGCTTTCTGGATGGCCGCCGCTTGCGCGCTCGCCGCTGACACGATTGTCTTCGGCGCGGCGATCTCGATTACGGGCAAGACCGCGAAGGAGGGGGAGTACACCCGCGACGGATATCAGTTCGCCATCGACAAGATCAACGAGCTCGGGGGAATCAAGGTCGGCGGCAAGACCTACAAGCTGGAGATGAAGTACTACGACGACGAGACCAAGCCGGAGCGAACTGCCCAGCTTATCGAGAAGCTGATCAACGAGGACAAGGTCAACCTGATCCTGGGACCCTACGGCTCCTCGCCCACGGGTACGGCGGCGCCGATCTGCGAGCGATACAAGATTCCGATGGTCGAAGCCAACGGTTCGGCCGAGAGCATCTTCTCGAAGGGCTACAAGTACACATTCATGATTCTTTCTCCTGCCAAGCTCTACCTTCGCGGCGTCATCGACGCGGTCCGCTCCAAGGATCCCAACGTGAAGACCGTCGCGATCCTGGGTGAGAACGAATCCTTCTCCAAAGAAGTTGCGGGCGGCGCGGCCGAGTATGCGAAGGAAAAGGGGTTGAACGTCGTCTACGACGAGCTCTATCCGACCAACGCGCAGGACGTCTCGGCCCTCCTGACCGCGATCAAGGGGAAGAACGTCGATATCATTTTGGGCTCCGGCCACCTGCAGGACTCCCTGCTCATCGTGAAGCAGTCCAAGGATCTCGGCGTCTCGCCCAAGGCGATGGGGTTCTCGGTGGGCCCCTCTTCGCCCGAGTTTCGCGCGAACCTGGGCAAGAGCGCGGATTACATCTTCGGGGCCACGCAGTGGACCGAGGCGCTGAAATACAACGGCGACGATCCCTGGAAGACCCCGAAAGCGTTTGGCGACGCCTTCCGCGCCAAGCACCCGAACTACAAGTCCATTCCCTATCAGGTCGCCGAGTCGGCCGTTGCGGTCATTGCCTATCAAAAGGCGATCGAGAAGGCGGCCTCGCTCGATCCGACGAAGGTGCGGGACGCCCTGGCCGCGATCGATGTGATGACCTACTACGGGAAGGTCAAGTTCGATTCCCGCGGTGTCAACATCTACAAGCCCATGGCCGCCGAGCAGTATCAGCCCGACGGCAACAAGTACACGGTCTGGCCGGCCGAAGTCGCCGAGAAGGCGCCGCTTTATCCGATGCCGGCGTGGGACAAGAGGTAGGAGGAACAGTCAGTAGTCGATAGTCGGTAGTCGGTAGGGAAAACAGACGCTGCTCACTACTGACTACTGACTACTGACTACCGACTCTTCATGAGTTCCGCCGAGCTCGGACAAATAGCGGTCAACGCGCTGTTGCTCTCGGGCATCCTGGCGCTGGTCGCTCTCGGTTTCTCCCTGGTCTGGGGAATCATGAACATCGTGAACCTCTCGCACGGCGCGTTCATCGTGCTCGGGGCCTACCTGACCTTCTGGATGTACGCGATCTGGAAGATCGATCCTTTCGTTTCGATTCCGATTTCGATGGCCGTGATGTTCGGGCTCGGGTACTTGATCCAGCGATCCCTGATCAACCAGGTCATCCGCGCGCCGCTCCTGGCGACCTTTCTCTTGACGTTCGGCCTGGAGATTCTGATCGTCAACCTGATCAACTACTTCTTCAAGGCGGACACCCGTTCCGTCCAGCCGGCCTACAGCGGCACCGGCTTCACGCTCGGCCCGGTGCGCGTGCCTTACATTCGCCTGGGAGCCCTGTTCGTATCGCTGGTGCTCGTCCTTGCGCTCGGGGCGTTCCTGAATCGCAGCCGCCTCGGGCGCGCGATCCGCTCGACCGGAATGGACCTGGACGCGGCGCGTCTGTCAGGGGTCAAGGTGGCGACGATCTACGGGTTGACCTTCGCGATCGGCGCGGCCCTGGCGGGCGCGGCCGGGTCGCTCCTCTCCACGCAGGTCGCCTTCGACCCCAATCTCGGTGGGGCGTACACGCAACGCGCCTTCGTCATCTGCGTTCTCGGCGGCCTGGGCAATGTCGTCAATGTCTTGATCGGCGCGGCTCTCTACGCTGTCATCGAGGTGGTCGTGGGGGCCCGCCTTCCCGCCCTGTCGCAGGCGGTCACGTTCGGAATCCTGGTTCTGCTCTTGATCGTCCGGCCGCAGGGAATCGCGGGCAAGTCCTTCTACTGATGCCCAAACCTCTCCGGTTCCTCCTCTTCGCCGTGATCCTCGCCGGGCTGCTCTTTCTGCCTCGAGTGGTTTCCCCGTACAAGCTGCTGACCTACACGACGGTGCTGTGTCTCGCGCTGACGGCGCAGGGATGGAACTTCATCGGCGGATACACCGGCTACGCCGCCTTCGGCAACGTCGCCTTCTTTGGAATCGGCGCGTACACGACGGGGCTTCTCATGCTCTCGAAATGGCAGCTTCCCTTCTTCGCGGCGGCGCCCGCCGGAGCGCTGCTCGCGGCGATCGTCGCCACCGCGATCGGCCTGCCGGTCCTCCGGTTGAAGGGGCACTACTTCGCCATCGCAACTCTCGGTGTGGCCGAGGCGCTGCGCCAGGTCGCGGCCACCTGGGACAGCCTGACGCAGGGCGCCACGGGAATCGATCTGCCCGTGCGGAGCGACAGCTCCTTCTTCTACTACGTCGCCCTCGCGCTCGTCGTGCTCGGTCTCGTCGTGACGGCGTTGCTCGAACGCTCGAAGCTCGGCTACGGATGGGTCGCGATCCGCGAGGACCAGGACGCGGCGCGCATGCTCGGGATCAACACGACACTGTTCAAGGTTCTGGCCTTCGCGCTCTCCGCTGTGTTCGCCGCTCTGGCCGGGGCCATCGTGGCGTACCAGAACATCCATGTCGCTCCCGACGACTTTTTCAAGGTGGAGTACACGCTGCGGATGATCATCGCGTGCATCATCGGCGGAGCCGGCTCCGTCTGGGGACCGGTCCTGGGCGCCGCGGTCTACCAGCTCCTTTCGACCTATGTCTGGAGCCATTTCATCGAGCTCCATCCGACTGTGCTCGGGTTGATCATCATCTTTTTCATCGTCTTCCTGCCGCGCGGTTTGATGGACCTCTTCCGAAGACTGGCCCGCCCCGGCCCGAAAGGCCGAAGGATCTGGCGCGACCTCCTGCTCGCCAACGTCCGCGCGAGCAGAGTGCAATGAGAATCGGCGAAGGGCGAATGGCGAAAGGCGAAGGGCGCGAGCCGGCGCCGTTACGATGAGCTCCAGTCCCGAGTCCCGAGTCCCGAGTCCCGACGCCGGCACTCCGATCCTCGAAGCCCGCCAGATCACCAAGCGCTTCGGCGGCCTTGCGGCTGTCGCCGGCGTCGACCTGACGATTCGCAAGGGCGAGATCCTCGGGGTCCTGGGCCCCAATGGCGCCGGGAAAACGACGTTCGTCAACTGCATCACGGGCCTGGACAAGCCGACGTCGGGCACGATCCTGTTCCGCGGAGAAGACATCACGAAGCTTCCGAGCTACGCCATCGGCCGGCTCGGCATCGCGCGGACCTTCCAGGTCGTCAAACCTTTGAAGCAGCTCACGGTGCGCGACAACGTCGCGATCGGCGCGATGTTCGGCGCCCGCGGCCGGGAGCGCTCCGCCGGAGAGGCGCGCCAGCGCGCCGAGGAGGTGCTGACCAAGGTTGCGCTCGTCCACCGAGCCAACGACCGCGCCTCCGATCTCACGATCGCAGACCTGAAGCGCCTGGAGCTCGCCAAAGCGCTGGCGATGGATCCGCAGCTCCTCTTCCTGGACGAGGTCATGGCCGGCCTGAACCCGACCGAGGTCGAAAAGGCGATGGAGCTCTTGCGGCAGATCAACCGCGAGGGCGTCACGCTCTTCGTCATCGAGCACGTCATGAAGGCGATCATGGGGATCTCCGACCGGCTGGTCGTGCTCCACTACGGCAAGAAGATCGCGGAGGGCGCGCCGCAGGAGATCGTCGAGAGCCCGGCCGTGATCGAGGCGTACCTCGGGGAGCGCTTCGCCAAGCGGGCACGAGAGGCGGGACGCAGAGATACCCTCACGCCCACGGGGGAATTTCGCAAGGCGGCGGCCCCGCCGGAGGGCGAGAAGCTGCTCGAAATCAAGAATCTCTCTTCCGGTTACGGCGAGGTCCAGATTCTCTGGGATGTCAACATCGACGTGCGGAGCGGGGAAGTCGTCGCGCTGATCGGCGCCAACGGCGCGGGCAAGACGACGCTGCTCTACACGCTGTCGCAGCTGGTCAAGCCCCGGTCCGGCTCGATCCGGTTTGGCGACCGCGACCTGACGCGCGCCCGCCCCGAAGAAGTCGTCGGCGCCGGCATTGTTCATGTGCCTCAGGGGCGCCGCCTCTTCCCGGGCCTGACGGTAAAGGAAAACCTGCTCCAAGGAGTCTACCTGCGCCGCGACTTTCAAAAGATCCAGTCAGACCTCGAATGGGTCTTCGGTCTGTTGCCGCGGCTGAAGGAGAGGGCGAACCAGCTGGCGGGCCGCCTCTCCGGGGGCGAGCAGCAGATGTGTGCGATAGGCAGGGGCTTGATGGGCCGGCCGCGCCTGCTCTTGATCGACGAGCTGTCCCTGGGGCTCGCGCCGCTCGTCGTCGATCACCTCCTCGAATTGATTTCGCAGATCAACAGCGACGGCACGACCGTACTTCTCGTCGAGCAGGACGTTCAGGTCGCCCTCGAGCACGCGCACCGCGGCTATGTGCTCGAGACGGGCCGAATCGTGCAATCGAGCACAGCTGCGGAGCTGCTCGAGGATCCGCGCATCCGGCAGGCGTATCTGGGACTGTAGGGAGACTGCGGACTGAGGATCGAGGACTGAGGACTGAAGTGGCGACAGCCTCGATGCGGGTGAGGCGAGCGGCATCGGGACCGAAGCCTCTCGAGTCCTCAGTCCGCAGTCCTCAGTCCTCCGTCGGGAGCGCTCTCTAATGCCGGAAGTCGCCGGCGCGTCCCCCACCCGTACCGCGGCCGCGACCATCGGAGCCCTCAACTTCGCAACCGTCGCCGTCTACGCCGACCTCTACATCACGCAGCCGATCCTGCCGCTGCTCTCCAAAGAGTTCGGGATCGCTCCCGCGACGGCGGGCCTGACGGTCTCCGTCGTCGTCCTCATGATCGCGCTTGTCTCCTCCGCCTACGGATCGCTGTCGGACATCGTCGGGCGAAAGCCGGTCATGGTCACGAGCTGCCTGCTCCTGGCGGTTCCGACAATGCTCTGCGCTGTCGCGTCCTCCTTCCACATGCTGCTGCTGTTCCGGGCGATGCAGGGCTTCCTGATGCCCGGCGTGACCGCGGTGGCGGTCGCCTTCATCGGCGACTACTTCAGCGAGGCCGACCTGGGCCCCAGGGTCGGGGGCTGGATCGCGGCCTCGGTCGCGGGGGGCCTGACCGGCCGCGTGCTCTCC